>CABSMS010000045.1 GCA_902478885.1 uncultured Collinsella sp.
TTTCAATTTCTTCCTTTATCAGACTTCCTACACTTGAAAAGTGCGAACATAAAAACATTTCCATCAATATTCTCCTTAGTATATAAATTCTTATTTGTTGAACTAAGCCGTGTATACCATACTCACCAATGAAAGAACGCCCTGATATAGCGTAATTTGCTGTTTTCCTGCGTACGTGCGTACACACTCCACAGGAATTCTAAGGGCCCTGCCCCCTTAGCATACGGACTTTGGAACAAAGTCTAGCGTGTTACGCCTTGCCAGAGGTGTACAGGCTCCCGGTACGCACGTACGCAGCAATTGCCATCAATGCGCCATATAAGTGGCGATCAAGTTCGCATAAAGCGACCTTGGTTCCGCAAAACAAAAGGCAGGATACCATCACCACGATGGTACTCTGCCTCTGTTCGTTTCTGTTTACCGTTCCGAGTGGTCCTTCCGCAGAATTACCGATAAACAAAAAACGTACCCGGACCCTTTCTCGTATAGAATCGGGTTCGAGTGCGAACTGAATGTTGGAGCAATAAAAAACCACCACAAAGGTGCCTGTCCCCTTTGTGGTGGTTTTGGGTTAGGCCTAGAGCGTGCTGCCGTAGGCGTTGGCGGCCTTGATGGCGGCGGCGAACTTCTCGTCGGTGAAGGGCTCCGGGTTGCCTTGCTTCCACTCGTTGGTGGCGTGCGCGTACCCGCACAGGGCCGGGATATCGGACTCGGAAAGCCCGACCTGCTCAAGCGTCACGGGCAGCCCCATCTGCTTGTTAAAGGCAGCATAGCGCTCAAGGTTCTCGGTGTCGCCCGTATAGGCAAACAGCACGAGCACGCCCAGGCTCACGACCTCGCCGTGCAGGTAAGTGCCCTCACGCGGAATGCTGCAGGTGGCGTTGTAGAACGCGTGCGCCACGCTCGAGTTGTAGTAGTAATCGTTCTGGTTGGTCAGGTTGGAGACGTAGCCCGTGTTGACCACGATGTCGAGCGCGATCTGCTTGACGGCCTCGCTCGACAGGTTCTGGCGCACGTCCTCAAGACCCTGGACGCCATAGGTAAACAGTGGCTCGGAACAGGTGTGGGCGAGCGCCAGGCCAAGACCGGCGGTGTGCTCCAGGTTGCCGGCGCTCGTGGCGTACTCGACCTCGGGCTGTTTGGACAGGGTATCGCCCACGCCGGCCCAGAAGTACTCTGCCGGTGCCTTGGCGATGATCTTGGGGTTGATGAAGATGTGCGCCGGTCGGTTGGGGTACGAATAGCCCTCGAGCGAGCCATCGTCGTTGTACACGACGGCAATGGCGGTCGCAGCGGAGCAGTTGGAGCAAATCGTCGGCACCGTAAAGACGATCTTCTTGAGCTCGATGGCTGCGGTCTTCACGGTGTCGAGCGCCTTGCCGCCGCCGCAAGCAATGAGCACGTCGGCTTCCTGGCAGGCGGGGGAGTTTACGACCTTGGCGATATTGGCGCGCGTACTGTTGGTGCCGTAGACGCGCGTCTCCAGAATCTCGACGTCGGTACCCGCTAGCGCAGCTTCGATACCGGGAAGTGCTGCGGCCAGTGCCCGCTTGCCACCGATGATCGCGACCTTGGTCGCTCCGTACTCCGCCAGTGCGGTGGGCAGCTCGTCAAAGCAATCCTCGCCAACGGTGTAGTCGCTCATTCCAATCGTGCGCATAGCAACCTTCTTTCGTTCGATAAAGTGCTTTCAGGTATTTTGCTCCAAGAGAAGGTCCACAGCCGCGAGAAATTTCGAACGTATAAAACCAGTGTTGAGGGTTTTTCGTCGGCGCGGAACGTGCTAGCATACTCCGCATAAGCGTTGATGGGGACGAGTAGTCGGCCGTCCGCATGCCACAGAGAGCGGGGAGCGCTGAGAACCCGTGCATGCGACCGATGAAAATCACCCCGGAGCTGCGATCCCAACGGACGTGCCGCGCAGGTTCGTCTTAGTAGACATCGCCGAGATGGTCGTCGATACAGGCCAGCCGAGTAACGGATGCGAGCGCGCGAATATGCGGGCGAGGGCATCTAAGCTGGGTGGTTAAGCGAAGAGCTTTTACGGGCAGGCTGCCCGTTTTGTGGCGCTTCGTCCCAGCTTGTAGGGACGGGCGCTTTTTTGGTGCCCAACGGGCGTGCGCGCCCACGACATGAAAGGGGTACCGTGGCAAACGAGTACAAGCAGACGATGAATCTGCCCAAGACCGGTTTTCCCATGCGTGCCGGTCTTTCCAAGTCCGAGCCCAAGCGACTCAAGGACTGGCAGGACAACAAGGTCTACGAGCAGGTTCTGAAGAAGAACGAGGGTCACAAGAAGTTCGTGCTGCACGACGGTCCTCCGTACGCCAACGGTCCGATCCACATCGGCCATGCCATGAACAAGATCTCCAAGGACATGATCAACCGTTACTGGATGATGCAGGGCTATGAGGTTCCCTATGTTCCCGGTTGGGACTGCCATGGCCAGCCGATCGAGCATAAGGTCGAGGAGAAGCTCGGCACCGAGAAGTTCAACCAGACCTCCACGGCTAAGATCCGTGAGCTTTGCAATAAGTTCGCTGTCGAGAACATCGAGCTGCAGAAGGCCGGCTTCCGTCGCCTGGGCGTGCTCGGCGATTGGGACAACCCGTATCTGACGCTCTATCACCAGCATGACGCCGCCGACATCGAGGTCTTCAAGGCCATGTTCGATAAGGGCATGATCTATCGCGGTCACAAGCCGGTTCACTGGTGCAAGCACTGCCACACCGCACTCGCCGAGGCCGAGATCGAATACTCCGACGAGACGAGCCCCTCCATCTTCGTGCGCTTCGAGATGACCTCCAAGCCCGCCGGCCTCGAGAACTTCGACGGCCCGGTCGACTTCATCATCTGGACGACCACCCCGTGGACCATCCCTTCCGACCAGGCAGTTTCCCTCAAGCCTGGTGCCGCCTACGTCGCCGTTGAGCACGACGGCCGCGCCGAGGTCATGCTCGAGGACCTGGCTCCCAAGTGCTGCGAGGAGTTTGGCTGGGAGTACACCCCGGTTATGGTCGACGGCAAGCCCTATGTGGTTCCCGCCGAGACCTTCCACCACATCCACTACAAGCAGCCGATCTTCGACGGTGTCGAGGGCGTGGCGCTGCTGGCCGATTACGTCGGTGTCGATGACGGTACCGGTATCGTCCACAACTCGCCCGGCCACGGCGTCGACGACTACTTTGCCTGCCTCAAGGAGGGCATCACCGACATCTGCATGCCGGTCGATGACGACGGCAAGTTCTATACCGGCGAGGAGTTTGGCACCGGTGGCCCCTTCAGCGGTATGGATACCGACGAGGCCAACCCGCACATCATCGAGTTCCTGCGCGAGCGCGGCACCCTGGTCCTCGAGAAGAAGATCACGCACAGCTATCCGCACTGCTGGCGCTGCAAGCACCCGGTGCTCTTCCGTGCTACCGACCAGTGGTTTGTCTCGATGGACAAGACCGGTTTGCGCGAGCAGGCTGGCAAGGAGGTCCGCGAGAACGTCAAGTGGTATCCGGCCCATGCCGCCAACCGCATTGGCGCCATGGTCGAGCAGCGTCCCGACTGGTGCATCAGCCGCCAGCGCAACTGGGGCGTGCCTATCCCTAGCTACACTTGCGCCGACTGCGGCGAGAAGGTCATGAACGACGCCACGCTCGACGCCGTCATCAAGCTCTTCCACGAGAAGGGCTCCGACGCCTGGTTCACCGATGCTCCCGAGAGCTACCTGGGCGAGGCTTGCGTCTGCCCCAAGTGCGGCGGCCATCACCTCAAGGCCGATAAGGACATCCTCGATGTGTGGTGGGACTCCGGCGTTTCCTGGAAGGCCGTCTGCGAGTATCGCCCCGAGCTTGAGTACCCGGCGGACGTGTATCTCGAGGGATCCGACCAGCATCGCGGTTGGTTCCAGAGCTCGCTGCTCACTTCGGTGGGCGCCAACGGCCATGCTCCTTACAAGGCGGTCGTCTCGCAGGGCTTCACGCTCGACGGCCAGGGCCGCAAGATGTCCAAGTCGCTCGGCAACGTCATCGACCCCAATAAGGTCTGTGACGAGATGGGCGCCGACATCATCCGCCTGTGGGTTGCCTCCGTCGACACCAGCTCCGACGTTTCCATCGACCACGAGATTCTCGCTCGTACGTCCGATGCCTACCGTCGTTTCCGCAACACGCTGCGCTTCCTGCTCTCCGAGCTCGAGGGCCAGTTTGAGCCCGAGACCGACGGCGTCGCCTTTGCCGACCTGCTGCCGCTCGACAAGCTCATGGTTGCCCGTCTGACCCAGGTCCAGGCCGAGGTCGACGACGCCTACGCCAGCTACGAGTTCCCGCGCGCCTACCGTGCGCTTTACGACTTCGTGGTTACCGAGCTTTCCAACGTGTACCTCGACGCCCTGAAGGACCGCCTGTACTGCGACAAGCCCGGCTCGCTCGAGCGCCGCAGCGCCCAGACCGTGCTTGCCGAGCTCTTCTCGATGCTCATGCGCGACCTGCAGCCGATCCTGTCCTACACGGTCGACGAGGCCATGGCTTATGCGCCCGCCGGCTGCGTCGATCACCAGAAGTACGCCGCGCTGCTCGATTGGTACAAGTCGCCCATCACGGTCGACGAGGCCAATGAGTTCGAGGGTGTGCTCGAGGCTTCGCTCGAGCTCCGTAGCGCTGTGACCAAGGCCCTTGAGGATGCCCGCTCCGCCGGCACCTTCACTAAGAGTCAGCAGGTCCGCGTCAAGGCGGTCGTTCCCGCCGAGATGTACGCGCTGCTGACCGGTGATAAGGCCGTCGACCTGGCCGAGTTCTACATCGTTTCCGATGTTGAGCTAACCCAGGGCGAGGAGCTCTCCGTTGCTATCGAGGCTGCCGAGGGCGAGTGCTGCGACCGTTGCTGGAACTATCGCACCACCGTCGGCGAATACAACGGCCACGCGCATATCTGCAAGCGCTGCGCTGAGGCGCTGTAGGTTACGGCGTTCGTAGAACGCCGTAACCTACCGACGCTGTAAACGCCCCTAAGCGGCAACCTGACGTTCAATCGTCGGTCGCGTACCAAAGTACGCTTCCCTCCTCTTTCACGTCACCTTGCTCGCTTAGGAACGTTTTCGCTGTTGGTGACGATAACGCGGCGTTTCCATTGCTGGAGCTAAAGGCTTTCTTTCGCTTTCGCTCTTAGTCGAAAGCTATTAAGCGACATTCCGTTATTCGGAATGTCGCTTTTGTTTTGTGCTGGTTATTTCGCTAGCGTTGGTGAATATGCTGCGTGCTTGGCGTTTGTCACTATAAGATGGTTACTTGCGTTAAACGGAATTCGATTGTTTTGAGGGTAGGGGATTTCTTTGGGTCGTGGTGCGGATATGACGCCGCCTTTGCGTTGGCGGTTAGGTGTTGCTGGTGGGGTAGCGCTCGTTGTGCTGCTTGTTGACCAGCTGACCAAGCTTGCGGTTCGTGCCGTGGGCGATGCCCTGCATATGACCGTTATCCCCGGCCTGATCGATTTTCTGTTTGTTCGCAATATCGGTGCTGCCTTTAGCATGGGTGAGGGGCATGGCATCGCGTTTGCCGTGCTGGCGCTTGCAGTTATCGTCGCCATTGCCGTGTACCTGGTCCGTGCGCCTCAGCTCGCTCGTCTTGAGGTTGTGGGCATGGCTATGGTTGCGGGCGGCGCTATCGGCAACGCGATCGATCGCCTTGTCTTTGGCTTCGTAACCGATTTTATCGCCACTACGTTCATCGACTTTCCCGTCTTTAACGTGGCCGATATCGGCATTACGGTCGGAGTCGTGCTGGCGCTCATCGGTTATATGTTCTTGAGCCCCGCCGCTCGCGAGGTCGATGCGACTGCCGAGCTCAACGCCCGTGACGAGGCCCGCGCAAAACGCAAAGCCAAACAGCGTGGGGAGCGTGCCCACAATATTCGCGAAAGGAATGAGCGTTAATGGCCGACATCCATATCCTTGTTGCCGACGATGCCGCTGGCCAGCGTCTTGACGCCTATCTGGGCGCCAATGATGGCTGCCCTACGCGCTCTGCCTGCGCGCATCTGATTGAGGGTAGTGCCGTATGTGTTAATGGCGAGACCTGCCTGTCCAAAAAGTACGCCGTGCGAGCCGGCGACCGTATTTCGGTCGATTTGCCCGAGCCGCACGATCCCACCGATGTGATTCCCGAAGCTATTCCGCTCGACATTCGCTATGAGGACGACTACCTCATCGTGCTCTCCAAGCAGCGCGGCCTGGTGTGCCATCCCGCCCATGGCCACGAGAGCGGCACGCTTGCGAACGCTCTGGTCTACCACTGCGGCATCGATCATCTTGGTACTGTGCAGGGTGAGGACCGCCCCGGCATCGTGCATCGCCTGGATCGCGATACCTCGGGCCTTATGCTCGCGGCAAAAGAC
This sequence comes from uncultured Collinsella sp., assembly GCA_902478885.1. Classification (GTDB taxonomy): domain Bacteria; phylum Actinomycetota; class Coriobacteriia; order Coriobacteriales; family Coriobacteriaceae; genus Collinsella. The sequence continues at coordinate 6,382 of CABSMS010000045.1, forward strand.
GACGACACCCAGCGCGCGCTTCAAAATCTTATCCGCACGCGCACGCTCGACCGTCGCTATATCACGCTCGTTCACGGGCACATCGCCATGGACGAGGGCACTATCAACACCGGTATCGCCCGCTCCGCGCGCGACCGTGTGAAGATGGCGGTTTCCGATGACCCCTTTGCGCGCCAGGCCATCACGACTTTCAAGGTGCTCGAGCGCTTTGATTCCACGCGCTTCGACGACGGCTACACGCTTGTCGAGTGTCATCTGTTTACCGGACGCACGCATCAGATTCGTGTGCACATGCGCCATATCAACCATGCCTGCGTGGGCGACCCACTCTACGGCAAGTGCGATGCGCGTGCCGATCAGGGCCTGACCAGGCAGTTCCTGCATTCTTGGCGCGTGGCGTTCGATCATCCCGTGACGGGGGAGCGCATTGAGTGCCGTGACGAGCTGCCGTGGGACCTTGCCGCGGTTCTGGATGACCTGGCCCCGCGTTCGCTCGGCCGCACTGCCGCCGGTGACGAAATCGTCCCGCAGCTCGGTCTGCTCGAAGCCTAGCCAGTATTAGGTGGTTTCTTGAACTCGGTAAGCCTGCGGTAAGATATACGGTTGTTTACGTAACGCGTTGCTGGGAGCCTGCATGCTCGCCTTTTTACAAACCAACACACCCATCGTGATCTTCAACCAGATTGTCGTCACGCTGCTTACGGTCTGCTTTCTGTACCAGGTGGTCTTCTTTGTCATTGGCGCTCTTCGTGGCGAGGTCGCGCCTCCCAAGGCCAAAAAACTTCACCGCTATGCCTTCTTTATCGCTGCGCATAACGAGGAGGCCGTGATCGCCAACCTCGTTCGCTCCATCAAGGATCAGGACTATCCGTCCGAGCTTATCGAGGTTTTCGTGGTCGCCGACGCCTGCACCGACAACACGGCGCAGCTCGCGCGCGAGGCGGGCGCCATTGTCTATGAGCGTAATGACCTTGCCCGCAAGGGTAAGAGCTGGGTCATGGACTTTGGCTTCGACCGCATTCTCAACGAGTATCCCGATACCTTTGAGGGCTATTTTATTTTCGATGCCGATAATGTCATTTCCCGTGATTACGTATCCAAGATGAACGATGCCTTTGACCAGGGCTTTCATGTGGTCACCAGCTATCGCAACTCTAAGAACTTCGGCAGTTCGTGGATCTCTGCGGCCAACGCCACGTGGTATCTGCGCGAGGCGCGCTTCCTTAACAATGCGCGCAACATCTGCAAGACTTCCTGCGCTGTATCGGGTTCGGGTTATCTCATTTCTGCCAGTGTTATCGAAGGCATGCACGGCTGGCAGTTCCATACGCTGACCGAGGATATTCAGTTCACCACGTTCTGCGCCATTCACGGCATTCGCATTGGCTATGCGCCGGCGGAGTTCTTTGATGAGCAGCCCGTGACGTTTAAGGCGTCCTGGAAACAGCGCATGCGTTGGACCAAGGGCTTCTACCAGGTGTTCTTTACGTACGGTAAGCACCTGGTCAAATCGACCTTCCGCTACCATCGTTTTGCCGCCTACGACATGTTTATGACGATCGCCCCGGGTATGCTGCTATCGCTGATCTCGATGCTCGCCAATGCCACGTTCTTGATCGTGGGCGGGCTTTCGCACGGCTTCTTGGCCACCGAGGTCGAGATGCAGGCTTGTGCCGCTTCGCTCATTATGACCTTCGCGATGATGTATCAGACTTTCTTTATCCTGGCGCTGCTCACGACCATCTTTGAGTACAAGCATATTCACTGCGCGCAAAAGTGGCGTCTGGTAACCAACCTGTTTACCTTCCCGATCTTTATGTTCAGCTATATCCCTATTACGGTGGCTGCGCTGTTCCTGAAGGTCGACTGGGTGCCCACGCAGCATGCCGTCAACGTTACCCTCGACGAGGTCATGCAAGGCGCCAAATAACCACCATCAAAACCACCACAAAGGGGACAGGCACCTTTGTGGTGGTTTTTGCTTTTGAGCAGCTGTTCATGGAGGTGCACGATGTTCTACATCCCATTTTGGATCTGCGTCTTTACCGGTGCTGTGGTTGATGTCCGCGAGCGGCGGTTTCCCAATGAGCTTGCCGGCGCGTGTGCGGTGGCGGCGCTTGCAGGCGTCTGGCTCGATAAGGGCGTTAACACGGCGCTTGACCACGCCGGTCTTGCGGTCATCGTCTACCTTGTCCTTGTGCTTACTGAATCGCTCTGGCGTCGTGTTCGCCACGCCTCTGGCATTGGCATGGGGGATGCCAAGGCGCTCTTTGCGCTTTGCACGCTCGACCCTATGGGTGGCATCGTGGCATTTGCCGCCGCGCTCCTGGTTCTTGCCCTCTCCTGCCTCATCACGAAATCGCGCTCTCTGCCATTGCTCCCGTTTTTGGTGCCGATTTTTGCCATAATCGAGGTCGTGGGCTGCACTTTGTAACCGATTGCGCATCCTTCTTAAGGAGCATGCCATGGCAACTAATCAAGAAACGGCCGTCATTAAGGCGCGCATGGACCGTATTCCCTCGGCGTTGTCGCCCGAACTTGTCGAGCGCATTGCCGCCGATCGCGCTTCGGGCTATGTCAACCCGTATCGTTGCAACGATGATCAGGTCATTCGTCGTATTGATCGCGCCTCCGACAAAGGCACGCTTATGCGTCCGGCGTTTATGCGCGATACCGAAAAGATACTTCATCTTCCGGCGTACACCCGTTATGCGGGCAAAACGCAGGTCTTTAGCTTCCGTAGCAATGACGATCTGTCGCGCCGCGGTTTGCACGTGCAGCTTGTCTCGCGCATTGCGCGCGATATCGGTCGCGCCCTGGGGCTCAATTGCGATCTGATCGAGGCGATTGGCCTGGGCCACGACTTGGGACACACGCCTTTCGGTCATGCCGGCGAGCGCTTCCTCAACGATATCTATCATGAGCGTACGGGGCGTTATTTTTTCCATAACGTGCAGTCGGTCCGCGTGCTCGATGCACTCTACGGCCGTAATGTGTCGCTTCAGACGCTCGATGGCGTGCTATGCCATAACGGCGAGTACGAACAGCGTGTGTTTGAGCTCTCGGACATGAGTTCCTTTGACCAGTTTGACCAGACGGTTGAGGATTGCATTGCCACGGGCTATAGCGCAATTGAGCATCTGCGTCCCATGACGTTCGAGGGCTGCGTCGTTCGCATCTCGGATATTCTTGCCTACGTCGGTCGTGACCGTCAGGATGCGATCGCGGCGGGCCTGCTTTCGCCCGACGCTTTTGATGATGGCCGGGGCGGTGCCTACAACAGTTGGATCCTCACGCATGCCTCCATCGATATCGTTGAGCACAGCTATGGTAAGCCGCGCATCGAGATGAGCGAGGACCTGTTTGAGGAAATTCGCCGTGCCAAGCGGGAGAATTACGAGAAGATCTACAGTAAGGGCGGTATCGAGGGCGATTCCGAGGCGGAGCTGCGCGAGGCGTTCGTAAAGCTCTACGACCGTTGCCTGCGGGATCTAAACAGTGGCGACGAGTCCTCTTACATCTTTAAGCACCATATTTCGCGCATTGAGCAGCAGCTTTCCTACTACGATCGCACCTATGCTTGGCAGGACGACAAGGATCAAGCCGTTGTGGATTATATCGCGAGCATGACGGATGGCTATTTCTGTGAGCTCACGAGCAAGCTGTTCCCTGGTCTGGAGTTTCCGCACCGTACCTATATTAACGAACGGTAGTTCGTATAAATTCGGTATACTGTTAGTGGAAAACGTTTTTGAATGATGCACGGGATGGCTATGGACGACCTTTTTTCTGCTTCAACGCGCGAGCGTTCCTTTCAGAATGCGCCGCTTGCGGTTCGCATGCGCCCCAATTCGCTCGACGAGTATGTTGGCCAGCAAAAGGCCGTCGGTAAGGGCTCATGGTTGCGTGCCGCGATCGAGCACGATGTGCTTTCGAGCGTGATACTGTACGGGCCGGCCGGTACGGGCAAGACGACGCTGGCCCACATTATTGCCAACCATACCAAGAGTGAGTTTGTCGAGGTCAGCGCCGTCACGGGTACCGTGAAGGACCTACGTCGCGTGATCGACGAGGCAAAGACGCGTCTGAATACGTATGACCGTCGCACCATCCTGTTTATCGACGAGATTCATCGCTTTTCGAAGTCACAACAGGATGCATTGCTGCATGCGGTTGAGAACCGTACCGTCATTATGATTGGTGCCACGACGGAGAACCCGTACTTCGAGGTCAACTCGGCGCTGCTCTCACGTGGTCGAGTCGTGGAGCTTGAGCATTTAAAGGACGAGGATATCGCCATGCTTATCGAGCGTGCGCTCGAGGCACCGCAGGGCTTGAACGGTAAGTTCTCGGCCGATGAGGATACGGTCAAGACCATCTGCACGCTGGCAGCGGGTGACGCTCGCTCGGCGCTCACGACGCTCGAGCTTGCGAGCGAGATTGCCGTCACGCGTCCCGATACCGAGGGAACGCCAGCGCCCGCGGCGGGGGAGCGCTATCCCATCACCGTGGATGACGTGAAGATCGCCAACCCGCGTCGTGGCTTTACGTATGACAAAAACGGCGACATGCACTACGACATCATCAGTGCGTTTATTAAGTCTATGCGCGGTAGTGACCCCGATGCCACGATCTATTGGCTCGCGCGCATGATCGATGCTGGGGAGGATCCTAAGTTTATCGCTCGCCGTATTATGATTCACGCTTCTGAGGATGTTGGCAACGCCGACCCGCAGGCGCTTTTGGTGGCGCATGCCGCGTTTAAGTCTGCCGAGGTCATTGGCTATCCCGAGTGCCGCATTAACCTTGCTCAGGCTGCACTCTATGTGTGTTTGGCGCCTAAGTCAAACGCATGTGAGGCCTCGATTGACGCGGCGTTGGCCGATATTCATAGCAGCGGTTTACGTGAGGTGCCGAGTTATTTGCGCGATCGTCATCGCCCAGGTAGCGACGACTACGGTGTGTATAAATACCCGCACGATTATCCCGAAGGCTGGGTCGATCAGCGCTATTTGCCCGAGGGGCTGGAGCGCGGTGCGTTCTGGCAGCCTGCCGGGCGCGGCTGGGAAGAGTGGCGCGTAGAGCAATGCGAACGCGACCGTAGCGGTAACGCGCCCAAGTAGGTCCTTGGCACCTCGCGCATTCCCTTTGGGTATCTTCCCCCTTCTTTGGGGTACCATGAAAAGCGTCTGTATTTCGATTCTTCCGGGAGGCTTGTATGAGTGCCATTCAAATCGCCCTGCTGGTGCTTGCCATTGCCGGCGTGTGGGCTATTGTTGAGCTCGCGCTTACCCTGCGCAAGACCCGCAACGTTGTCGACTCGCTCGATAAGACCGTGAACGACCTCAACAACACCATCGCCGAGGCGCAGCCGGTGGTGGCAAAACTCGACGGCGCTGTCGACGAGCTTACGCCGGCACTTGCCCAGATGGAGCCGCTGCTTAAGTCGAGCAAGACGGCAGTTGATGCCCTTACCTCCAACCTCGTAGAAGTCGAGGCGGTCGTCCGCGATATTTCCGAGGTCACCGGCAGTATGGCCGAGGCCAGCAATGCCGTGTCGAGTGTGACCGACTCCGCTGCCGGTGCCGTGCAGAAGCTCTTTAACAAGGTGAAGACTCCCGCGGCCGACGCCGAGCGCAAGCTTTCCGCTTCCGAAGAAGCCGAGCAGCCGACCGAGCGTGTCCTGATTGGCGAAGCCGGGGACGATGTCGCTGCTGGTGACAATGATGCACAGAAGCCTGCTGCTAAAGCAGCCCAGTATTACACCTACACGCCCGCCGAGACCACCGAGGAGTCCTGCGATGAGTAGCGAAGCAACTTGCCCCATTACGCTGACCGTTGCCGGCGACCCGCGTCTGGCGCGCCTTGTGCGCATGACGGCGGCAAATGTCGGTGCGCTCTGCTCCATGTCCGTCGATCGCATCGAGGACATTCGTATGGCTGCCGAGGAAGCATTTATTTTCGGCTGCACGGCTGTTGATTCCGATGACATCTCGATCAAATTCGATGTCGACGAATCTCACGTCGGCATGACCTTTACCTTTGGCGACCAGGCCACCGTCGACGAGGATGACCAGGCCGCTGTGTATGCCGAGCTCATTTTGGCGAGCGTGTGTGATTCCTACGAAAAGACTGCGGCGCCCCTGACGCTTTCCCTCGACCTCAAGGCGGATATCTAATATGACCGAACGTTCCCGGAGCGGTAAGACCGCTTGGGACAAGGAGAAAACCCGCGAGCTGTTTCGTCGCTATAAAGAGACCGGTGACCCGGACGCACGCGAGCAGCTCGTCATGTCCCACATGAACCTGGTAAGGTTTCTTGCCAACAAATTTAAGAACCGCGGCGAGCCGCTCGATGACCTGATGCAGGTTGGCTATTTGGGCCTGCTCAAGGCTATCGACCGCTTTGACCCTGAGCGCGGACTCGAGTTCACCACGTTTGCCACGCCTACCATCTTGGGCGAGATCAAGCGTCACTTCCGCGACAAGGGCTGGAGCGTGCGCGTGCCCCGTCGCTTGCAGGAGCTCTCGGCCAAGGTCAACCAGGCTACCGATAAGCTCACCAACGAGTTACAGCGCTCGCCTAAGGTTGAAGAAATCGCTGAGTACTTGGACGTGACGGTCGATGAGGTGCTGGAGGCCATGGAATCGTCTTCGGCCTATACCTCGGTGCCCATCGAGGCTCCTGGTGCGTCCGATTCCGACGATGCCCCCTCGATTCTCGACCGTTACGCCGACGACGACAACGAGCTCGACTTTACCGATGATCGCCTGGTGATTGAGGAGGCCATCCGTGATTTCTCGCCGCGCGAGCGCGAGGTGATCGAGCTGCGCTTTGTGAAGGGCATGACCCAGATCGAGATCGCTAAGAAGCTGGGTATTTCTCAGGTGCAGGTTTCGCGTCTGCTGCGCCGCACGCTTAAGAAGATTCAGGACAAGATCGACCCCGACGGAGTGATGATTCGTTCATGAGCGAGCACCCCCAACAAACCGATCGCGTGCTGCGCGACACCCGCATTCTGACGCTTCGCATTTGGGCTGTTGTCGGCTGCATTGTCATCGCCGCTGTCATCTTTAACCTTATGGGCATCCTGGCGCCGGTTATCGAGTTTCTCGCCGTTGGTTCCATCATTGCCTTTGTGATGTCCCCGATTACCAATTGGCTCGAGCATCATGGCGTCGGCCGTGGCATCGGTTCGCTTATCGCGCTTATTGTTGTTGTTGCCGTGCTCGTCGGTGTCGTTTGCATCTTGTCGCCGATTCTCTTTGGTCAGATCATGGAAGTCCTGAGCCGCCTGCCCGAGCAGCTTCGTGTTGCGGGTGGCGATCTCAACGAGATGATCTCGCATGCCAAGACGCTCAACAACACGCCGCTCAAGGAGTATTTGGACGACAACCTGTCGTCGCTGGTTGCCGTGGCATCGAAGTATGTGTCTCAGATCGCTGCCGAGCTTGGCCGCGGTGTGTTCCCGCTCATCACCAATACGGCCTCGCAGTTGTTCGTGATCTTCCTTGGTCTGGTGCTTGCCTACTGGATGGCCTGCGACTACCCTCGCATGCATCACGAGATTTGCACCATCATCGGTCAGGAGAAGGAGACCTCGTACCGCTTTATGGTCGCCATCCTTTCTCGCTCTGTCGGCGGCTACATGCGCGGTATGGTCGTGACGTCCATCTGCGGTGGTTTCCTCGCCTTTATCGGTTTTATGATCATCGGTCATCCGTATGCGGCGCTCATGGCTATCTTCACTGGCATCATGCACTTGGTTCCGGTCGTCGGTCCTTGGGTGAGCGCAGCAATTGCCACAGTGCTTGGTTTCATGTTCAGCCCCATGTTGGCGTTATGGACGCTCATCGTGACGATGGTCGCGCAAAACGTCACCGATAACGTGATTTCGCCTAAGGTCATGCAGAGCTCGGTGCAGGTGCATCCCATCATGAGCCTCACGGCGCTCGTTATTGGCTCGGCACTCATGGGCCCCATCGGCATGATTATTGCCATCCCGCTGTGTGCGGCCCTCAAGGGTATCTTCGTGTACTACTTCGAGAATGAGACCGGCCGCCAGCTTGTGGCCTATGACGGCGCCGTGTTTAAGGGCACACCGTACCGTGATGCCGAGGGCAACCCGGTCGCCGCCTACGACGCGCTTGGAGACGACACCTTCATCTACGAGTCCGAGCTCATCGGCAACGAGACCGCGCCCGAGGCCAAGGCCATGCCCAAGCCCGAGCTCGATAATCCCTGGATCAAGCTCTCGGGTCTGCAACCCGATGCCACGGGTTTCTTCAAGAATCCCTTCGCCAAGGACGATGACTCCAGCACGGATGACGACACCAAAACCGGCATCGACGGCTCCATGGACGATGACGACAACTAGTGGGGTAATTCGGGTTAACATTCATACGCGCTAACATGCAATTTCGCTGAAGGGCCGGCATTGTGCCGGCCCTCTTTTTTGCACTTGCGCGGCGGGATGGTAATATCGTTACGTTTGAACTGTTTCGATGTGAAACCGAGGAGATTCCCTCTATGAGTGCTGACTACCCGTCAATGACTACGGCCGAGATCCGCTCCAAGTTCCTCAACTTCTTTGAGGAGCGCGGTCTTAAGCTCTATCCTTCTTCGTCCCTCGTCCCCGACGATCCTTCGCTGCTGCTTGCCAACGCCGGCATGAACCAGTTTAAGGAGTACTACCAGGGCAAGAAGACCATGAAGGAGATCGGCGCGATCTCCTGCCAGAAGTGCGTCCGCACCAACGACATCGACTGCATCGGCGAGGACGGCCGTCACCTGTCGTTCTTCGAGATGCTCGGCGATTTCTCTTTTGGCGGCGTCTCTAAGCAGCAGGCCTGCGCTTGGGCCTTTGAGCTCATCACCAAGGAGTTCAAGCTGCCGCTCGACCGCCTGTACTTCACCGTCTTTACCGAGGACGACGAGACCCATGACGTGTGGCGCTCTCTGGGCGTTGCCGAGGATCACATCTCGCGTCTGGGCGAGGACGATAACTTCTGGGCCGCCGGCCCCACCGGCCCCTGCGGTCCGTGCTCCGAGATCTACTTTGACATGGGCGAGGAGGTCGGCTGCGGTAGCCCCGACTGCAAGCCCGGCTGCGACTGCGACCGCTTCCTGGAGTTCTGGAACCTCGTGTTTACCCAGTACGACCGCCAGGAGGACGGCTCCATGCCGGAGTTGCCGCACCGCAACCTCGATACGGGCATGGGCCTGGAGCGCATGGCCGCCATCATGCAGCACAAGACCGCCAACTACGACGGCGATCTGATGCAGCACCTCATCAAGCTCGGTGAGGAGATCAGCGGCAAGACCTATGACGCTGACGATTACTCCGGCGCCAGCCGTTCTCTTCGCATCATCGCCGACCACTCCCGTGCCGTCGACTTTATGATCTCTGACGGCATTCTGCCCGGTAACGAGGGTCGTGAGTACGTCCTTCGCCGCCTGCTCCGCCGCGCCGTGTTCCACGGTCGCCTGCTGGGCATCGAGGGCGCCTTCCTGACCAAGTTCATCGACGAGGTCAACGCTCAGATGGGCGAGGCCTATCCTGAGCTGCTCAAGAACGTCGCGCTCGTCAAGGGTATCGTCGCCTCCGAGGAGGAGCGCTTCTCCACGACGCTCGACAACGGTCGCGTCTACCTGGATGAGGCCCTGGCAGCGCTTGCCGAGGGTGCTGTGCTTCCGGGCGATGTTGCCTTTAAGCTGCATGACACCTTTGGTTTCCCCATCGACCTGACTGTCGAGATCGCCGGCACCGCTGGCCACGACGTCGACATGGATGGCTTCACTGCCTGCATGGAGGACCAGAAGGCCCGCGCCCGTGCCAATGCCAAGGGCGACGCCTGGGGCAGCTTCAACGACGTGTGGGTCGAGCTTTCCGACAAGGTCGCAGCGACCGAGTTCGACGGCTATGACAACGATGTGATCGAGGGCGCCAAGGTTGTCGCCATCGTGTGCAACGGCGAGTCCGTCGAGTCCGCTGCTGCCGGCGAGGACGTCGAGGTCGTGCTCGACCGCACCCCGTTCTATGCCGAGATGGGCGGCCAGCAGGGCGACGCCGGCGAGCTTTCCGCCGAGGGCGTTTCGCTGACCGTTTCCGATACCAAGAACCACAACGGCCTGTATGCTCACGTCGCCCACGTTGCCGAGGGCACGCTGACCGTCGGTGCTACCGTGACCGCCGCGCTCGACGCCGAGCGCCGTGGTTTCCTGCGCCGCAACCACACCGCCACCCACCTGCTCGACGCCGCCCTTAAGCAGGTCCTGGGCGAGCATGTCTCCCAGGCCGGTTCGCTGGTGACGCCCGAGCACCTGCGCTTTGACTTTACGCACTTCGAGGCCCTGTCCTCCGAACAGCTCAAGGCTGTCGAGGACCTGGTCAACCATCAGATCTTCGCTTCCAAGCCGGTCGTGACCCGTGTCATGGGCATCGACGATGCTAAGGCTGCTGGCGCTGTCGCTCTGTTTGGCGAGAAGTACGGCGATGTCGTCCGCGTCGTCTCCGTGGGCGCCGAGGACCAGCCGTTCTCCCGCGAGCTCTGCGGCGGTACGCATGCCGCCAACACTGCCGAGATCGGTCTGTTCAAGATCATTTCCGAGTCCTCTACGGGCTCCAATGTCCGCCGTATCGAGGCCGTGACCTCTAAGGGTGCCCTCGACTACATGGCCGACCGCCTGGCGCTCGTTGACGCCGCCGCCGCTGCGCTCAAGTGCCGCGTAGACGAGGTTCCCGCTCGCGTGGAGAACCTGCAGGCCGAGCTGCGCGAGACGTCCAATAAGCTCAAGAAGGCTCTGACCGGTGGCTCCTCCGACGCCATCTCCAGCGCCATCGAGGGCGCCGTCGAGCTCGACGGCTATAAGCTCGTTGTCGCTGAGCTCCAGGGCCTTGAGGCTGCCGACCTGCGCAACGTATGGGATCTGTCTCTTATACACATCTGACGCTGCCGACGAATAGCCTTG
>CABSMS010000046.1 GCA_902478885.1 uncultured Collinsella sp.
TCCGTACATGTACGGATGAATGTGGGAGGTGTTCGGATGAAGTTGATAATCAAGGCCAAAGGGGCCATCATCACGACGCCTCCATTTTGGGGTTTATCTCGCAGGCCAGTAGGTATATCATAACGACGTTTGTTTATATTGCCCGAGCATCTGTGCTGGGCTTTAGGTCGAAACCGATAGGAGACACGTATGTCCGGACACTCTAAGTGGGCCACAACCAAGCATCGTAAGGGCGCGCAGGACGCCAAGCGTTCCGCCCTCTTCTCCAAGCTCAGCCGCAACATCACCGTTGCTGCCCGTCTCGGCGGCGATCCGCTGCCCGAGAACAACGCCAGCCTCGCCGCTGCCGTTGCCAAGGCCAAGGCTCAGTCCATGCCTAAGGACAAGATCAAGTCCGCTATCGACAAGGCTTTTGGTTCGGGTGCTGACGCCGCCGTCTACGAGAACATCGTGTACGAGGGCTACGGTCCCGCCGGTGTCGCCGTCTACGTCGACTGCCTGACCGACAACCGCAACCGTACCGCCGCTGATGTCCGTTCCGCCTTCTCCCACGCTGGTGGCAACCTGGGCACCTCCGGCTCCGTCGCCTTCCAGTTTGAGCGCAAGGGCCAGATCGTCGTCGCCAAGGAGATCCTGGACGAGAACGCCAAGAAGGAGACCATGATCGCCAACGGTGCTGCCGGTGACGAGGATGAGTTCATGATGGCCATCGCCGAGGCCGGTGGCGAGGACTACGAGGACGCCGGCGAGGAGTGGATCGTCTGGACTACTGCTAACGAGGTTATGGCTGTCTCCAAGGCGCTCGAGGAGCAGGGCGTCCAGGTCAAGGGCTCCGAGACCACCATGGTCCCGACCACCCCGACCGAGGTCTCCGGCGCCGACGCCAAGAAGGTTCAGCGCCTCATCGACCGTCTTGAGGAGCTCGACGACGTCCAGGATGTTTACAGCACCATGGACATGACCGACGAGGTCATCGCTGCCCTCGAGGAGGAGTAGCGCCCGCACGGGTTAAGCCGTGCATATCTGGGCATAATGAAGCGAGCATGCAAGCCTCGTGGAATAGATGAGCCGGATCCGCGTGCGTAGAGCACCGGACCCGGCTCTTTTATAATGATGCGAACCGTTTTGCATTTCGAGAGCCGAGATTTGAAGGGAGCGCCACGTGCGCGTACTCAAACGAGCCCTAGCGATCGTGTATCTTGCCGCCGCCATCGTGGCGCTGGGTACGCTTATCTGCCAGTTTTGGGGGCCGTATACGTATCGCTTTATGCTGCTGATGCGCGACCCCATGCCGCGCATTGTCGTGACGGCATGCGGCGGAGTTGTGGCGATCGGCGTGCTGGTAAGCTTCTTCCGCCTGATGTTTGCTCGTCGCGAGCCGTCCTGCGTGCATCCGGCGGGGGAGCGCAATATCGAGGTCACGCTCGCGGCGCTTTCTTCGTGTGCCAGAGCTGCTGCTGAGCGCGATGATCGCGTGATGGTCGAGCATGTCGAGGCCCGCGTCCAAGGCCCCGACGAATCGCACGTCCGATTTAAGGTCGAGGCTATCGCGCTTGACGATAAGGACGTGGCATCTCTGGCTACTGCGATGCAGCAGCGCATCGAGGAAGCTTGCGACACCATGCTCGGCACGCCGGGCACGACCGCACGCGTTCGTTTTTTGCCGTCCAAGACTACCGTCCAGACCGTGGAGGTTTCCGGTGAGTGATACCAATCAAGATAAGACCGCTCGTACGCCGCGCCTGACGATTGACCAGAGCGCCACGCCGGCGAGCGAACCTGTTGATTCCAAAGCAGAGGCAACCGAGTTGCAAGACGCGGCGGCCGCGGATTTTGACGAGGCTATGGGTCTCATCAAGGGTACGGGCGCTGCCATCTGGAGCTATGCTGTGCGTCATCCCAACACCACGCTCGGCGCCGTCGCTGGCTTTATCCTCGCCGTGTTGGTGCTCACGCTCGGCCTGTGGGACACGCTCGTCATTGCATTCTTCGTGCTGATCGGCGCTGTGATCGGCCAAATTCGCGACGGCGAGAACGGGATCGTCAACTTCTTCGGCCGTCTGTTTAGCGGCCGCTAATATGTATTCGACTGTCGCATCCGCGGCAGGCATAAGGAGGAACCATGGCTTTTAATACGAAGGTCGATGTAGCCGATACCGAGCTCGAGGAGAACGAGGCGGTCGTCGCCGAAGCTGAGGATGTGACGCTCGAGGACGAGGCTCTCGTCGAGGCCGAGTCCGATGTGGATGAGGACGACGAGGAAGCGGACGAGTCCGATGTGGATGAGGACGACGAGGAAGCGGACGAGTCCGAGGACTCGCTGACCTATTCCAACGGTGTGATCGAGAAGATCGTTGCCATGGCCACCCGCGAGGTTCCGCACGTTCTGGGCATGAAGGGTAACCTCATGCACTTTGTACAGGAGCAGTTTGGTGCCGAGAATCTGACCAAGGGTGTGACGGTCGAGGTCACCGATGACAATCGCGTGGTCGTCAACATCTCTGTCATCATCGAGTACGGTGCCTATGCGCCCGCGATTTTCGACGACGTTAAGGCGCGCGTGACCGAGCGCCTTGCCGCGATGACCGGCCTTGAGGTGGCGGGCGTCAACCTGCGCATCGAGGACGTCATCACCCCCGAGGAGTACGAGCACCGCACCAGCCAGCATGAGTAACCTGCCAAAAAGGGACAGGTTTGTTTTGGCTGGTTTTATCTGCGAAAACGTTAAAAGGCCGACCGCGCAAGCAAAAGCGTGGCCGGCCTTTTTTGTACGCTCCCGATGTAGGCATACCGCTCGTCTAACTAAGGGTTGCAATCGTCGCATTCCGCGTTACCCTAATGGGCGCATTGTTTCCAAATTGTTAACGAGGGGTTGCCGTAATGGCTGACGAGCACGAAACAGAAAGCAAGGCATGGGCGATTGAGGCCGCCGCGGCAGAGGCGGCATCGCGTGCTGCCGAGGAGGTGCATCGTCCTCCCGTAGTGCCGATGGAGCGCGTGGTCGATCGCACCGATATCGAGCGCGGCGAGCGTGCCGGCCAAAAGCGCAGCCAGGAGCCGGGCTTCCCGCGCTTTTTTGCCGAGCTCAATCTGGGTCTGATTCTTACGGCCTTTGCCATCGTTGCGTTTAAAACCCCTAATCACTTTGCCTTCGGCGGCACCTCGGGTGTGTCGGTCATTCTTTCCACGCTGTTCCCGACTCTGCCCGTCGGCGTCTTTATGTGGATTATCAACGCGGTCCTGGTCATCCTGGGCTTTATCTTTTTGGAGCGCAAGGCAATCCTTTGGAGCGTCTTTGCCTCGTTTGCGCTTTCGGCCTACGTCTCGCTGTTTGAGCTCTTCATCCCGACGGATGTTTCGATGACGGGCGATATGTGGCTCGACCTGTGTTTTGCCGTCATCTTGCCGGCGCTCGGCAGCGCTATTGTCTTTGATATTGGCGCCTCGACGGGTGGCACGGACATTCTTGCCATGATCCTCAAGCGCCGCACGACGCTCGAGATTGGCCGCGCCCTGCTGCTGGTCGATATCGGCATCGTGACAATCGCGGCCTTCTTGTACGGCCCGCGCGTTGGTCTGTACTGCGTGCTCGGCCTGTTTGCCAAGACGCTTGTGGTCGACAAAGCCATTGAGAGCATTCACCTGCGCAAAGTCTGCACGGTCATTTGTTCCGAGCCCCTTAAGGTCGAGGAGTTTATCGTCAAGCATCTCAACCGCACGGCGACCATCAGCCGCGGCTACGGTGCCTTCTCGGGCAAGTGTGTGACGGTGATCATGAGCGTGCTGAGCCGTCGCGAGGCCGTGCAGCTGCGCCGCTATGCGCGCGAAGTCGACCCGGGTGCCTTTATCACGATTGTCGACAGCTCCGAGATCGTCGGCAAGGGTTTCCGCGGCACGAACTAGCGCGGACACACTCATCAAACAATCGAAAAGCGCCTCGCACGTTGCAAATACGTCATCTAAGAGTATTTGTCCTCACATTGGGTGATAATGATGCCAAAGACATCGTTTGCGATCCAGGTGATTCGCTCTAGATACGAAGGGATGATTTCGATGTTCTGTTCGCAGTGTGGCGCCCCTATGGGCGATAACGACAAGTTCTGCGGCGTGTGCGGTGCTCCTAATGCCGGTGCTGCAGCTTCCGCCCCTCAGGGTCAGCCTCAGCAATTTGTCCCTCAGCCTCCCATGAACGCGTCCAAGGGCTGTATGGCTCAGGCGTTTGAGGATATGACCAAGACTCCGGGCGTGCTGCAGCGCGTGTGCCAGATCGCTTTTTTGCCGGCGCTTATCTGTGTCGTGTCGGTACTCGTTCTGTTCATCCCCGTTATCGGCGGTATTGCAGCTGCCATCGGCTTTTTGGCTGCCTACGTCGCGAGCGTGTGCGGTTCGGGCTTTGGCATCGAGTGGGGTCGCGATCTGTCGCTTAAGATCGATGACGGCATGGAGCGTCCGTTGATGCGTTCCACGTCGTTTGGCCTCGGAGTCTTTTCGAGCGTTATTTCGGTCGTGCTCGAGGTTATCGCTGCCGTTCCCGTGATCGGTGTAGTGCTTTCGCTGGTGGAGGGCGTGGTAATTGGCGCCGCGGGCTCGTATTCTTATTACGGCTCTTATGCGCTCGAGGCTGC
Organism: uncultured Collinsella sp.; assembly: GCA_902478885.1. Lineage (GTDB taxonomy): Bacteria > Actinomycetota > Coriobacteriia > Coriobacteriales > Coriobacteriaceae > Collinsella. The sequence goes on from CABSMS010000046.1 coordinate 4,626, forward strand.
ACTGTTTGGCTCGCTTGGCTTGCTCGTTCTGGCTATGATTGCCACGGCGGTCCTGGGGGTCTTCTTTAAGATGTTCGCCGACATTGCCGTGATGCATTTTGCGGTGACCGGTCGCGTCGAGAGCGCGTTTTCGCTCGATAAGGTCTGGGCGGCCTTTAAGAACAACAAGACCAAGCTGTTCTGCGCTTCGTGGCTTCCCGAGTTTTTGACGGGCCTGGTCGCCAACGTTGTCACATGGATCTTGACGGTTGTCTTTGGCGCCATTGCCTCTGTCGGTATGTATAGCTACTACTATCGTCCTACGGTTATTGAGGCGCTTGTTACCGGCGGTGGCATCACACTCGTGCTGTTCCTGGTGCTGGTCGCTTTCGTCACCGTATTTCTTACGGTCTTTGGCAAGATGCTCAAGCACCGTGCCGTTGGCTATTGGGTTGCACGTTATGCAAGCGAGTGGGCCGACGAGGACAAGGACGACGTCCTGACTTTTGTATTGCCCTTCGAGAAGAAGTCCGCTCCCTCGGGTTACAGCGCTCCGGATGTTGCGTCCACGCCTGCACCCGAGCCCGCGCCCGAGGCAGCGCCTGTGCCTGAGCCGGCGCCTGTGCCTGAGCCTGAGCCCGAGCCTGAGCCCGAGCCTGAGCCGGCACCTGCACCTGAGACTGCGCCTGAGCCCGAGCTTGAGCCTGAGTCCGAGCCTGAGTCAAGTTTCGACGAGGAACCTCAGGACGAGTAGCCATGCCGTCTGCCATTTGGGGACGGGGTAGAAATAGTAGAAATAGCGTTTGACAAATGAGCGGGGGCGGACGTTTCGAAACGTCCGCCCCCGCTTTGCTATAGCCAGACTGTTATGGATGGGCGTGACGACTACTCGCCGTGCTTATCCTCGTGTCGAGCGGCGGCGCGGGCTTCGTGGATGCCCTTGATCGCGGCATGGCGGGCCGTGCGGGCATCATGGATGGCGTCACGAGCCTCGGCGGTCGTCGCCTTGGCAGAGCGCAACTTGGCGGCCAGATCGGGGTTGGTTTCGGCGACCGCGGTAATCGCGGGGCCGTCGAGCTCCTCTTGCGTGGGCTCGGCCAAAAAGTCGATAGCATACTGGGCGGCCACCATGGAGCCCTTTGCCAGCACGGTCTCGTCAATCTTGTAAAAGCAGGAATGCTGGGCGTACGTGGCGCCAATCTTGGGGTTGCGCGTACCTACAAAGGCGAGCACGCCCGGTACGCGGCGCAGGTACTCCGAAAAATCCTCGCCCGAAAGCGTGCCACGGTAATGGCCTTGACCGGTGGGGCCCAAGCACTTGATTACGGCCTGACGGCAGCGCTCGCTCGAGGCGGCGTCGTTTTCGACTTTGTAGTTGGCGATGGTGTAGTCGGTGAGCTCTGCCTCGGCGCCCAAGGCGGCCGCGGTATGCTCCACGATGCGGCGCATAAGCTCCGGCATTTCCTCGTGGGTCGAATCGCCGTAGGTGCGCACCGTGCCGGCGAGGTAGGCGGTGCCGGCGATAACGTTGCGCGCGGTGCCGCCGTGCAGCTCGCCGACGGTGATGACGGCCGGCTCGTATGGGCTGATCTCGCGCGAAACGATGGTCTGCAGGGCATTGACGATCTCGGCGGCCACCATGACGGCGTCGTGGCCGCGTTGGGGCATGGCGCCATGGCACGAGGTGCCGCGGACATCAATGCGGAACCAGTCGGTATTGGCCATGCGCGGTCCGGGCTCGCAGCTCACGGTGCCGGCGTAGACCTCACTCCAGATGTGCGCGGCGTAAGCGCCATCGACGCCGTCGAGCACACCCGTGCCGATCATGAGCTTGGCGCCCTGGCCGTTTTCCTCGCTGGGCTGGAAGACGATGCGGACTTCGCCGTGGATGTCGTCGGTCATATGGCGCAGGATTTGCAGCGTGCCGAGCATCATGGCGATATGGCAGTCGTGGCCGCAGGCGTGCATGCAGCCCTCGTTGACGCTGGCGAACTCTTCGCCGGTCTGCTCGGTGACGGGCAGGGCGTCGATGTCGGCGCGCAGCAGGATGCGGCGGCGTGGCGTGCTGTCCTCGCGATAGGCGTCGGGCGCGGTGCCGCGAAGGGTCGCCACAAGGCCCGTCTTAAGGGGACGCTCGTAGGGGATATTCATGGCGTCGAGCTGGTTGGCGATGTCAGAAGTCGTGCGCTCCTCGGCAAGACTCAGCTCCGGGTGCTTATGGAAGTGCCGGCGCTGCTTGATGATATAGGGTTCAAACTCGGTAGCGATATCTTGGATGGCTGCGGTGACGTCGTCAGCCGCGCGAGCCTCGGTCGCCGCCATAATCTGCTGTGCCTTGGTCTTCGTCATGGTCGATTTGCTCCTTGCTGGGTTAATCGCAAAATCGTACAGGCTCTCTCCAGTATGCCACCTGCCGCTAGGGCTGGTAAAGTTGCCGTTTGCCGCTTGGGGTTTTGTTACAAGAGCGGGGGAGTACACTCGGGGGTGTTGAATTTCCTGCCAGAGATGGGGATGCCCATGCAACATATCGATCGGATTATCCGCTCCAAGAACGTCTTTACCGCGCAAGACGGCATCGATACCGCCCGCGAGCTGGCGATTGCCGTCGCAGGCGACCGTATCGTCGCAGTCGGTGCGCCCGATGACGTGATCGCCGCCGCTCCCGCCGCCACGTCGGTTATCGACTACGGCGAGCAGTTTGTCTGCCCCGGTTTCCATGACGCTCATCTGCACTTCTTCCATACCTCGGTCGGTTCCTCGCCGTACATGCTCATGGATATGGGCACGTCCGAGGCGGCGCTGGTGCAACATGCGCTCGAGTTTTCCCAGGACCTGCCCGACGACGCTTGGGTTGTGACGCAGGGCTGGCGCGATTACCGTTGGGACCCGCCCGAGCATCCAACCAAGGCGTCGCTCGATGCGGCATTCCCCGATCGTCCCTGCGTTATGTATTCGGGCGACGGGCACACGCTTTGGCTCAACAGCCGCGCACTCGAGGCGCTCGGCGTCACGCGCGACAGCGAGCCGCCAGCGGGCGGCAGCTACGACAAGGATGCAAACGGCGAGCTCACGGGCATTGCTCACGAGGCGGCTGCCATGCAGCTGCTACCGCGCTGCCTTGAGTGGCTGGGCGAGGATCGCATCGCAAGCGCTTACGCCGATCAAATGAGGCGGATGGCCGAGCAGGGCATCACCTCGATATGCGATATGTCGCTCATGCCCATGCCGGGCTGCGACTTTATCCGCGACGATGTTTACGACAAACTGCAGGCAGCCGGCAAGCTGGGCATCCGCGCCCATCTGTTTCCCACGCTGCTGGATGACCAATCGCGCTTGGAAGAGCTGCAGACCCGCTACACGAACAACGCGCTGCTCTCGGCGCCAGGCTTTAAGCAATTCTTCGACGGCGTGTCGAGCGAACACACAGCCTATCTCACCGAGCCCTATACCAACCCGCGCTTCCCGGGCGACCAGGGCCGTCTGACAGTTCCCGCCGAGCGCATGCGCAAGCTAGTTCTGGTGGCCGCGGAGCGCGGTCACGCCGTGCGCATCCACGTCATCGGCGACGGTGCGATTCATGCCGCGCTGGATATCTTCGAGGAAGCGGCCGACCTGTACGGCCTGCCCCAGCACGGCCATAACACGCTCGAGCACCTGGAGAACCTCCTGCCCAAGGACATCGATCGCTTGCGCAAGCTCAACGTGGTTGCTTCGAGCCAGCCCTGTCACATTACACTCGACCCGGGTGGACCGGAGCGCGATCTGGGTCTGGAGCGCAGCCGCATCATGTGGCCGTTTGCGACCTATAAGCAGCGCGGCATTCGCCAAGCTTTCGGTACCGACAGTCCTATCACGCCCGTTACCAGCATGAACGTGCTCTACACGGCTATCACGCGCCAGGACCCCAAAAGCCACTGGCCCGAGGGCGGCTGGTTACCGAGCGAGCGCATCGATGTAGCAACTGCCCTGCGCAACTACACCCTGGGCAGCGCGCACGCAGCGGGCGACGAGCAAAACCTCGGCAGCCTGGAACCCGGCAAGTACGCCGACCTGGTAGTCCTGGACCAAAACCCGCTCACCGTTGACCCGCAAGAGCTCCAGGCCACAAAAGTTCAGGCCACCTACCTGGCAGGTAACGTAATCTACGAGCGCTAGCCCCATACCCCACCCATAAGGGGCACGTTTCAGCAGCGTGCCCCTTTCTTGTTCGCACCATCCGCATCGCCATTTTGCTGCACTGACTTTTCTGAATGCCGGGACCGAATTAGTTAACCTGCCTCCCGTGTGGCTCCGGAGGGGCGGGGCATAAGGTTTATCGCGAGTTCCGCACGAGCCGAAGGCCACTTAATGTGGCCTTCGTGCGAGCAGGACTGCCCGAGCAGGAAACCTTATGCCCCGCCCCTCCGGAGCCACACGGGAGGCACCGCTAAGTTATCCCCCGGCATTCAGAAAATCTAAGTGCCAAAAAATAAGATTTTTTGACTCCGTGTTGTATAACCCGCCATTCGTGGGTACCATTCAACGCGTACGCAAACAAAAAGGGTTAATTCGCGCGGTATAACCGCGCGGCCCAAAAAGGAGGAGACAAGCATGTCGTCTTTGAAGCCGCTTGCAGATCGTGTTCTGGTCAAGCCCGACGAGGCCGAGCAGAAGACCGCTTCTGGTCTGTACATCGCCAGCAACGCGCAGGAGAAGCCGCAGCGCGGCACCATCGTTGCCGTTGGCGCCGGCAAGGTCAACGACAAGGGTGAGCGCATCCCCATGGACGTCAAGGTTGGCGACGTTGTCATCTACGGTAAGTTCGGTGGCAACGAGGTCAAGGTCGACGGCGAGAAGTATCTGCTGATGCGCGCCGACGACATCTACGCTGTCGTCGAGGCCTAGTCTCGTCAGAATCTCTGATTCGTCTTTGAACGCGCCCGCCGCATAGGACTCGGAAGCGGCGACGCGAGTCACATTTCTTTTGGAGGATTACCTACCATGGCAAAGAACATTACGTTCAACACCGATGCCCGCGCTAAGCTCGCCAAGGGCGTCAACACTCTGGCCGACGCCGTTACCGTCACCATGGGCCCCAAGGGTCGCTACGTTGCGCTGCAGCGCACGTTCGGTGCCCCGACCATCACCAACGACGGCGTTTCCGTCGCCAAGGAGATTGAGCTCGAGGACAACATCGAGAACATGGGTGCCCAGCTGGTGAAGGAGGTCGCCACCAAGACCAACGACACCGTGGGTGACGGCACCACCACCGCAACCCTGCTCGCTCAGGCTATCGTCAACGACGGTCTGCGCAACGTCGCCGCCGGCGCCAACCCGCTGGCCATCCGTCGCGGCATCGACAAGGCCGTTAACGCCGCCGTCGCCGAGATGAAGAAGCAGGCCAAGCCGGTCGAGACCAAGGAGCAGATCGCTTCCGTCGGTACCATCTCCGCCGGTGACCCCGAGGTCGGCGAGAAGATTGCCGAGGCCATGGAGGTCGTGGGCAAGGACGGCGTCATCACCGTCGAGGATTCCCAGACGTTCGACATCACCATCGACACTGTCGAGGGCATGCAGTTCGACAAGGGCTATGTCTCCGCTTACTTCGTCACGGACAACGACCGCATGGAGGCCGTGATGAAGGATCCGTACATCCTCATCACCGACCAGAAGATCTCCAGCGTTCAGGACATCATGCCCGTTCTCGAGGCTGTCCAGCGCGCTGGCCGTGGCCTGCTCATCATCGCTGAGGACATCGACGGCGAGGCTCTGCCTACCCTGGTCCTCAACAAGATCCGTGGCGCCCTCAACGTCTGCGCCGTTAAGGCCCCGGGCTACGGCGATCGCCGCAAGCGCATCCTCGAGGACATCGCCGTCCTCACCGGTGGCCAGGCTGCCCTGGACGAGCTGGGCGTGAAGGTCGCTGACATCACCGCCGATATGCTCGGTACCGCTAAGTCCGTCACCATCTCCAAGGACAACACCGTCGTCGTCGGCGGCGCTGGCTCCAAGGAGGCCATCGACGCTCGCATCGCTCAGATCAAGGGCGAGATGGAGAACACCACCTCTGACTTCGACCGCGAGAAGCTCCAGGAGCGCCTGGCCAAGCTCTCCGGTGGCGTTGCCGTCATCAAGGTCGGCGCTGCTACCGAGTCCGAGCTCAAGGAGATCAAGCACCGCGTCGAGGACGCCCTGCAGGCAACCCGCGCTGCTGTCGAGGAGGGCATTGTCGCTGGCGGCGGCGTCGCCTTCATGGACGCTGCTCCTGCGCTCGATGCTGTCGAGATTGACGACCCCGAGGAGAAGATCGGTGTCGACATCGTCAAGAAGGCTCTGACTGCTCCGGTTGCTACCATCGCCAAGAACGCTGGCTTTGAGGGCGCCGTCGTGGTCGACAAGGTTGCCGAGCTGCCCGCCGGCCAGGGTCTCAACTCTGCCAACGGCGAGTGGGGCGACATGATCGAGATGGGCGTCCTCGACCCCGTCAAGGTCAGCCGCGTCACCCTGCAGAACGCTGCTTCTGTCGCCAGCCTGATCCTCATCACCGAGGCTACCGTCTCTGATGTGCCCAAGAACACTCAGCTTGAGGACGCTATCGCTGCTGCTACCGCTGGTCAGCAGGGCGGCGGTATGTACTAAGGCCGACAAGGTCTAGAACTCCCACCGGGAATCCGGGGGCGTGACGGGGACTTCTCTCCGGAACGTCCTCGGACATGCAAAGAGGCTCCGCATCGCGCTTCGCGCTGCGGAGCCTCTTTGCGTCCTGCGGAATGTTCCGGAGAGAAGTCCCCGTCACGCCCCCGGATTCCCTGCGTTTACGGCCTTGAGGTCGGCTCGCGGAGAAGGATGTGGTTGATGGGAATACGTGTCCCTTTCGCTGTTTCGCGGCTTTGCCGCGAAAAGCGCGTTACTTTGGGATGGGTGGGGAACGCGGTTGTTGCGGCAACTGGTCCTCGCCAGAAATTACCCTTGGTGTACTTGCGCCTCTCTTCCCTCGTGCTACACTTGCAATTGCTGTTTCAGGGCGGGGTGGAATTCCCCACTGGCGGTAAATCGGGCGGTGCCAAAGGGGCGCTGTGGCGCAGGCGGGGTGCCTGCGGCCGAGCCGATGAGTCCGCGACCCGTGCGTGTGTTGGTTCGCATGCCGGCTGAACTGGTGAGATCCCAGTACCAACGGTTAGAGTCCGGATGAAAGAGGCAGGTGATCTTAATGTCTGAACAGTCGCAGCATATCCATTTTGAGAATACGAATAGGTGGAGCACCAAACAGCTCGTTACCATGGCGCTGATGTGTGCCTTGGGCGCCCTGTTTATGTACGTGCAGCTGCCCATCCTTCCTTCGGCGCCGTTTTTGACGTATGACCCGTCGCTGGTGCCGGCGATGGTGTGTGGGTTTGCGTATGGCCCCGGTGCCGGCACAGCTGTTGCCGCCATGGCGATCGTTATCCATGCGCTTACCACGGGCGATTGGGTCGGTGCGCTTATGAACTTGGTTGCTACGCTGGGCTACATTCTGCCCGCGGCTACCGTTTACCAGAAGATGCACACCTATAAGGGTGCCGTGATTGGCCTGGTGCTCGGCGTCATTGCCGCTACGGCGCTGTCTATGGTCGCAAACCTTACCATTGGCGTTTGGTTCTGGTATGGCTCGGTCGATGCGATCGCCCCGCTCATGATTCCTGCCGTACTGCCGTTCAACCTTATCAAGACCGTGCTTAACTCGGTGTTGACGCTGGCGGTGTATAAAGCAGTCTTCAACCTCATCACGCCTAAAAAGGACCAGGTCAAAGGCCGCGCATGATTGAGTGTCGGGGCGTTTCCTTTAGCTATGACGGTGCCGTGTCGGCACTCGACGGTGTCGATCTGAACATCGAGGACGGTGAGTTTTTCTGCATCCTCGGTGGCAATGGGTCGGGCAAGTCGACGTTTGCCAAGCATCTGAATGCGCTGTTGCAACCCGATGCGGGCACGGTACGCATCAACGGCATGGATGCGTCCGACCCCGAGCTGGTCTACGACATTCGTTCGACCGCGGGCATGGTATTCCAGAATCCCGACGACCAGCTGGTGGCAACGCTTGTCGAAGATGACGTTGCGTTCGGTCCCGAAAACCTTGGCGTGCCATCGGCGCAAATTGCGCAGCGCGTACGCGAGGCGCTGAAGGGCGTGGGCCTGGTGGGCTTTGAGCGCCACGAGACCCATGCGCTTTCGGGCGGCCAAAAGCAGCGCGTGGCGCTTGCCGGCGTGCTCGCCATGGAACCGCGCGTGCTCATATTGGACGAGGCTTCCTCGATGCTCGATCCGCGTGGACGCAAGGGCCTCATGAAGGCTTGCCGCGCGTTGCACGCTCGCGGCATGACCATCGTGATGATTACGCACTTTATGGAGGAGGCTGCCGAGGCCGATCGTGTCGCGGTGTTTCGGGCGGGGCACGTTGCCATGCTCGGTGCGCCCGAGGAAATCTTGACGCGGGCGGACGAACTTGCGCAGCTCAACTTGGATATGCCGGTGTCGTGCTGTCTAGGTAGGGCACTTCGTGCGAAGGGCGTGCCTGTTTGCGCGCAGGTACGTGAGACGGATATGGTCGCCGAGATTGCGCAGACTTATGCCGAGCGAAGTGGGGCAGGCACCGTGGGGCAGTCTTCCGCATCCCAGTTGGAAATCGCTGACGGCACTGTTCCGGTAGACAACGAGGGCAACGCGTCGGAGCCCGTCATCGAGCTATCCCGTGTTTCGTACAGTTATTCGCTCAGTCCGCGCGAGCGCCGCCGCTGGCACAAGCGCTCGGCCACTGCGGGCAAATCGAACAAACAGGCTCTCTGGGGAAACGACCCCAGCAGCCCGTGGGCGCTGCGCGATGTATCGCTGATGGTGCGTCGCGGCGAGTTCCTGGGCTTGGCAGGTCATACCGGTTCGGGTAAGTCGACGCTGGTCCAGCATCTCAACGGTTTGATTCGCCCCCAGGAGGGAAGCGTTTGCGCGCTGGGGCTCGATCTGTCAAACAAGAAAGACGCCACTGCGGTTAAGGCCAAGGTCGGCGTGGTGTTTCAATATCCTGAGCGTCAGCTGTTTGCCGAAACCGTGGCGCAGGACGTGGCGTTTGGTCCGCATAACCTTGGCTTGCCGCAAGACGAGGTTGCGCGTCGTGTCGCATCATCGCTTACGCGCGTGGGCCTCGACCTCGCCGCGATAGGCGACAAGAGTCCCTTTGAGCTTTCGGGCGGTCAGCAACGGCGTGTGGCATTCGCCGGCGTGCTCGCCATGGAGCCCGAAGTCCTGGTGCTCGATGAGCCCATGGCGGGGCTCGATCCGGCGGCGCGCAGGGATTTCCTTGAGCTTATCGATCGACTTCACCTCGATGGCCTGACCGTTGTCATGGTTTCACATAGTATGGATGACCTGGCCAATTGCTGTGACCGCATCGTCGTAATGAACGAAGGCGCGGTGTTTGCCGAGGGCACGCCCGCTCAGGTTTTTGCGCATGCGGATGAGCTTAAATCAATCGGCTTGGGTGTTCCCGCTGCCCAGCGCATGGCGCTGGCGCTTGCGAAGGCAGGCGTGCCGCTGCGCTTTGACGGCCTCTATACGGTTGAGTCGCTGGCAGACGAGTTGGTGGACCTGCTAATCGGTCGCTCGGGCGGTCCTTCTAACGTCGCGGACATTGCTAAATCCAAGACGGTCGCGCGAGAGGAGGGCTGCTAATGGAGGCGTTTTCGTTTGGTAGCTACTATCCCGGCGATAGTGCGATCCACCGCCTGGACCCGCGAACTAAGTTGCTCTTGGGCTTTGTGTTTCTGATCACGACGCTCACAGTCAGCAGCTTCCGCGGACTGGCCCCGGTCGCAATCTTCGTTGTCCTGATCTATACCGTGTCCCGGGTGCCGTTGCGCCGGGTCCTATCATCGATGGCACCATTGCTGGCGATTGTCGTGGTGGTCGCAGTGCTCAACCTGTTTTCCGACCAGAGTGGGCGCATTCTGTGGCAGCTTGGCTTTTTGCGGATAAGCGAGGGTTCGCTGCATTCCGCCGCCTTTATGGCGTGCCGCCTGAGCTTGATGATGGCCGGCATGAGCGCCATTACACTCACCACGCCGACACTCGACCTCACCGCGGGCTTTGAACGTCTGCTCGCACCATTTGCGCGCGTGGGGCTCCCTGCGCACGAGCTCGGCATGATTATGGGTATCGCGCTGCGCTTTATGCCGCAGTTTGCCACCGAGATGAAGCAGACGGCCGATGCGCAGGCGAGCCGCGGTGCGCGCGTGACGGGCGGTCCGCTCGGCGGCGTGCGTATGCTCGGCAGTGTGGCGATTCCGCTGTTCACGGGCGTGTTCCGTCATGCCGAGACGCTGTCTGCTGCCATGGATGCCCGTTGCTATCACGGCGAGCAGGGCCGCACGCGCCTGCATGCGCTTGCATTTCGCCGCGGGGATGCGCAGGCTGCGGTGGTGACGGCGCTGCTGCTCGCGTGTGTCATCGTCATCAACCTTCAACTTGTTTAGGCGCGATTCGAGCGCAAGAAAGGGGTCCCTATGACCGACAACGACCGCACGGCTCAGCTTGAGCGCGCCTGTTCATATCTCAGGCGCATTCCGGCGTGGTATCTGGCCACGACCGATGTGGCCGACGGGCATCAGCCTCGCGTGAGGCCGTTTTCGTTTGCCATGGTCGATGACGGTAAGCTGTGGTTTTGCACGTCGCGCGACAAGGACGTGTGGGCGGAGCTGAGTGCGAATCCCAAGTTTGAGCTCTCGGGCTGGAAGCCGGGGGAGTGCTGGATCGTGTTGACCGGCGAAGCCGCACTTGAGGACGACGCAGTTGCGAGCGACAAGGTGCGTCAAGCGGGTTTTAAGCACATGGTGGGCATTGGCGAGGAACACGAGAGTGCCAACGACGGCCGCCTTGCTTTCTTTTCGGTCCGCAACATTGTCGCGCGCTTCTGTGATATCGACGGCAGCGAGGAGCGCCTGGAGCTCTAGCTCGCACAAACCAGGCTCCCAAACTAGCTAGTACAGGAGGAAACGTGGACGGATTGAATACGGTGCTGGAGTACCTGACGTCGGTGCCGGCGTGGTATCTGGCGACGAGCGTGGACGGGCAGCCACATGTGCGTCCGTTCTCGTTTGCACAGATCCAGGACGGTAAGCTGTGGTTTGTGACGGCGCGCACCAAAGATGTGTGGCAGGAGCTGCTGCAAAACCAGCGCTTTGAGGCCACGAGTTGGTGGCCGGGCCATGGCTGGCTCATCTTGCGCGGGCGTGCGGGGCTGGAAGACCGGGCTTCGAGCGAAATGCGCGAGGCCGGATGGAAACATCTTGAGCGCTTGAGCGAGCACTATGAGGGGCCTAACGACCCCGCGCTCGTCTTCTTTAGCGTCGAGGATCCCGAGGCTTTTATCTGCAATCACGACGAATGGGTGCCGGTCGAGCTCTAGCCAGCTGGCTCATCCTAACAATTTAGTTTTCGCATGGGCGGGCCCTGTGTTGCCCGGCACCGTAAGGAGTGCCGGCCAATACGGGGCCCGCTCTATTTGGCAATTCCTTCAAGCGAATGTGTCGGGAATGTTTCAATGCATGAATATGCAAGCTATTTACGTATTCATGCATCTTTTGGTGCTAAAGTTTCAACCCACTTCATAACGACCGCTGCGAAATGCGCATCGGTGCATAAATCGCAGACAAGGAGTCTGATATGTCTTTGAAGGTTGGAATCGTCGGCGCGGCTGGATATGCCGGAGCCGAGCTCGTTCGCCTCGTGCTCGGTCATCCCGAGTTTGAACTTGTCGCCATTACGTCCAACGCCGATGCCGGTCAGCCGCTGTCTGCGGTGTATCCGAGCTTTGCTGGCGTGAGCGATCTTGTCTTCACGACGCATGATGCCCCCGAGCTCAAGAACTGCGACGCGGTATTATTGGCCGTGCCGCACACGGCTGCCATGGCTCAGGTGCCCGCCCTGCTTGCCGCGGGAGTCTCCTGCATTGACCTCTCGGCCGACTATCGCCTGAGCGATCCAGCCACCTTTGAGGCCTGGTATGCCGCCGAGCACACGAGCCCCGAGTTGCTCAAGACCCGCGTCTTCGGTCTGCCCGAGCTGTTCTCCCAGGACTTAGAGACCGCTGCCTCCAGCCATGCCGCTGGCAGGCCCGTGTTGGTCGCCTGCGCCGGCTGCTATCCCACCGCAACGAGCCTTGCCGCCGCGCCTGCCGTGCGTGCCGGCTGGGTTGCCCAGAGTGGCCCTGTGATTGTCGATGCCATTAGCGGCGTGACGGGCGCCGGTAAGTCCTGCAACGCCCGCACCCATTTTTGCAGCGCCGACGAGAACTTGGAGGCCTACGGCGTGGGCAAGCATCGCCACACGCCCGAGATTGAGCAAATCCTTGGCCTGACCGATCGCGTCGTCTTTACCCCGCACCTGGCACCGCTCAAGCGTGGTCTGCTCTCCACGGTGACGTTGCCGCTCACGCCGCAGGCTATCGACTCCCTGGCTCTTGAGGATGTTGTCGACTATTACAAGCAGTTCTATGCCGGTCGCACCTTCGTGCGCGTACTCAATGCCGGCCAGCAGCCCAAGACGGCTTCGGTCGTCGGCACCAACGCTGCCCAGATTGGCCTCGCGCTCAACAAGCGCGCGGGTGTGCTGGTGGCGACGGGTGCCATTGACAATCTGTGCAAGGGTGCTGCGGGCCAGGCGGTCCAGTGCGCCAACATCGTCTTTGGATT
>CABSMS010000047.1 GCA_902478885.1 uncultured Collinsella sp.
ACACAAGGCTATTCGTCGGCAGCGTCAGATGTGTATAAGAGACAGGTTTAAGAAATAGCGAACAGGCCCCGAGTTCCCTGTGGAGCTAGGGGCCTATGTCTTTTGCGCGCTGGAATTCGTGCGTTAGAGGTCTGCGATCAGGGCTTCGGCACAACGGATGCCGTCGGTGGCCGCACTCATGATGCCGCCGGCATATCCAGCTCCCTCACCACAAGGGTAGAGACCCGGGGTCGACACGGCATGGCACGTTCGGTCTCGGGTGACAGTGACCGGTGAGCTCGAACGAGTCTCCACGCCGGTAAGAACGGCATCGGGACGGTCGTAGCCTCGTAGCTTTTTTCCGAGTAGGGGAAGTCCCAGGCGGAGCGACTCGACGATATGTTGCGGCAGGGCTTCGTCAATTGCCGTCCAGGTCACACCGAGCGGATAGGTGGGCTTTACCTTTCCGGGCGCCTTGCTGGCGCGTCCTGCGAGGAAATCTCCGACGAGTTGTGCCGGTGCGTTCCAGTTGGAACCGCCCAGGCGATAGGCGGTCGCCTCGCAGGCACGCTGGAGCTCGATGCCGGCGAGCGGGTCATCGTTGGGAAGGTCCTCAGGCGTGACGTTAACGAGCAGGGCGGCATTTGCGTTGCGTCCGTCGCGGGCATTGAGACTGGCCCCGTTGACGCACAAGTGACCCTGCTCGGAAGAGGCGGCGACAACCTGTCCGCCGGGGCACATGCAAAACGAGAACACGCTGCGGCCGTTGGGAAGATGGGCGACGAGCTTGTAGGGGGCTGCTCCGAGGGCAGGATGTCCCGCCAAGGCTCCATATTGGGCTCGGTCGATGTCGCGCTGCGGATGCTCGATGCGAACGCCCATGGCAAAGGTCTTTTGTGCGAGGGCCACGTTGTGGTCCTTAAGGAGCTCAAAAATATCGCGAGCAGAATGCCCGCAGGCGAGGATGAGGTGCCTTGTCTCGATTGGCTCGTAAGCGGCGTCTTGGGACGATTGGACATCAATACCGGTGATGGCGCCAGACGCGTCGGTGCGAATGTCGACGAGCTTCGTTCGATAACGGACGACACCTCCGAGCTGCTCGATGCGCTGGGATATAGCGGTGACAACCTTGGGAAGGATGTCGGAGCCAATGTGCGGCTTGGCATCCCACAGAATATCGCGGGGCGCACCCGCCTCGACGAAGGTTTCGAGGATAAGGCGATGGACGGGATTTTTTGTTCCCGTATTGAGCTTGCCGTCCGAGAAGGTCCCTGCGCCGCCCAGACCAAACTGAATATTGCTCTCGGGGTCGAGGATGCGCTCCTTTAGAAAGAGGTCGATCGCCTGCGAGCGGCGAAATGCCGGGTCGCCGCGCTCGATAAGCAAGGGCTTAAGACCTGCTTCGGCGAGCGTGAGCGCAGCGAAAAGGCCGGCGCATCCGGCGCCGACAACGACGGGGCGTTCTTGAGGCGCGTCGGAGACGGGGGAGGGGAATGAAGGCTTATCGTCTTCTATCGTGCGTACGCGCGAGCGGTCACGCTCGGCAACGCTGTCGACCGCTTCTCGCTCGAGGTGGAGACTAGTCAGCTCAACACGAAAGCTCAGGATAAAATGGACGTCTCGTTTTTTGCGAGCGTCGATTGACTTGCGGTGGAGCTCGATGGACTTGATCTCGGAGTCCTTGCAACGTAGGGCGCGCTTGGCGACTCGCTTGCCAACAATGAGGCAGGCATTTTCATCGCCGGCTTCATCGAGCGACGCGTTGACTTGGGTGATTTCGATCATCGAGGTCTCCTTAGAGGCAAGAAAGAGGCCGTCCGGTATCCCAGACGGCCCGAATGCGTTTTTGATTATAGACTGCGCGGCTACAAGCTGCTTGCAGCGCGAATGCCCGAGAGCCAGGCCCACGCAAGGTTAAAGCCTCCGCAATCGGCGTCGATGTCGAGCGCTTCGCCGCAGACGTAAAGCGGGGCGTCGACAGCGCTGCGCGCGCGTAGGCTGGGTGTTGAGATGCTCTCGACAGATACGCCACCACGCATGACCTGCGCCGAGCGCTCCTCGGCTGTTCCCTCGACGAGCAACTTAAAGTGCTTGAGGATCGAGACCAGGTGGATGACATCGTTGGAGCCTGGATGGCACTGCTCGAACGCCGTGCAGACGACGCGGGAGAGTTGCGGGGCGAGCATGCCGTCGAGCCAACGGGGATCGCGGGGCGAAAAGCCGCCGAGCAGCTCAACGCGCCGGTTGAGCATATCGAGCAGCTCGTCTTTGGAGAGGTCGGGGAAAACGTCGAGCAGGATCGTATCGCCGCGCTGGATACGACGGGAGAGGTTGAAGACAGCGACGCCCGAGATGCCGAAGGTTCGAAACAGTACTTCACCGTCTTCGTGCCAGAGCTCACTATGGTTACGGGTGAGCGTCAAGCGGGCGCGGACGCGCAGACCATCCAAGGTCTTGAGGGCCGTCTGGTCGCCAACGACCGATGCCGACACGGGGCAGAGGACGGGGCGCTGCGAAGTGAGGGGGAGGCTAAACGTATCGGCGATACCGGTGGGGTTGCCGCCCGTGGCGATAATTACGGCATGCGCCTGCAGGGCCTCGTTCTTGCGAGGGACATCGGCGAGTGCCTTCCGAAGCGAGCGGAGCTCCGATTTTCGGTCGTCGTGCTTTTTTGCCTTGAGCGCCCGCGCTGGACGGTCTATTTGGAGTGCCCAGCCTTCGGAAACTTTGTGCGCCGAGGCAACGTTGGCTCCGCAGATTAAGGTGATACCTAGGCGGTCGCAAACGTTGAGAAGCGCGTCGCGCACCGATTCGGCGCGAAGGGAGCGTGGGTACAGTCGACCTTCCTCGGAGGTCGTCATGATGCCCAGCGAGGAGAAGAAACCCATAAGCTCTTGTTCGGGCTGGGGGCCCATGACGGATTCGATGAATGCGGGGTGGTTATACCGCTGAGGATCAATCGATTCGTTGGAGAGGTTGCAGCGGCCGTTACCGGTCGCAAGAAGCTTAAGGCCGCAGGCGACATCGCGCTCAACGATGCAGACGCTTTTGCCAGCACGTGCGGCCGTAATGGCGGCGGCGAGGCCTGAAGCCCCGCCGCCGATTACCAGGACGTCATAGAAGGCGCTCGTGTTCACTTAGGCCTCGTCGGTCTCGTGCGGGGCAATGGCCTCGACGGCAGAGACTGCCTTGGGCAACATGCCATCGGGCAGCGCGGTCTCGACCTCGCCCTTATCGCAGGCCTCGGCGAGTGCCGGATTGATGGGAAGCTGGCCCAAGATGTCGAGGTTATAGCGCTCTGCGACCTCGGGGAGCTTGCTCTTGCCAAAGACCTCGATCTTCTTGCCGCAGTCGGGGCACTCAATATAGCTCATGTTTTCGACGATGCCCAGAATGGGGACGTTCATCTTCTCGGCCATGTTGACCGCCTTGGCGACGATCATCGAGACCAGATCCTGCGGGCTCGTGACGATGACGATGCCGTCGACGGGCAGCGACTGGAAGACGGTGAGCGCGACGTCGCCTGTTCCCGGAGGCATGTCGACCAGCAGGTAGTCGATGGGGCCCCACGAGGTCTCGCTCCAGAACTGCCTAATGGCGCCTGCGATGACCGGACCGCGCCAAAGGACGGGGTCGGTCTCGTTTTGGAGCAGCAGGTTGGAGCTCATGACCTTGACGCCGTGCTCGGAGATTTCGGGCAGCATAAGGTTGCCAAGGGCATGGACGTGGCGTCCGCTCATACCGAACATCTTGGGGATGGAGGGACCGGTGATGTCGGCATCGAGGACGCCGACCTTGTGGCCGTGACGGGCAAGCTCGGTGGCGATGGCACCGGTGACAAACGACTTGCCGACACCGCCCTTGCCGGAAAGCACGGCGATGACGCGCTTGACCTCGGACATCGTATTTTCCTCAAATTGCGACGGCGACGTTTGTCCGCCGGCGGCCTGTGCGTGCTCGCAACTCATGTATGACTCCTTTGTATATGTTGGGGCCGGGGCCCCGTGATGTGACACGAGCGTCATTGTACCCTCGTTTGCGAGCGGGAGTCATTTGCGATGCATTTGGGCCGAGCGTGCTTGCAATACGATGGGTCCAAGCGAATGGGCGGGCTTACTGAACTTTGCTGGCAAACTCGAGGTATTGCATGCGCTGCAGCTTGTCAATCGTCGAGGCGTATGGGCTGTCTTCAGATTCCAAGTCGTAGCGCAGCCCGTCGGCACCAAGGTAGCCGGCGACATTGATGGTGGGCACATCTGACCTTGTTGCAAGCAGGGCCTTTTGATAGTCGGTGAGCGGGGCGCCGATCTTATTAAGGGTAATGGCTGCAATCTCGTTTGCCCCGACGGTGTCGTAGACGTTGAGCTCGGTATTGCCGGCGATTTCATAGTTAGCCCAGACAAAATATGTCGACTGATAGATACGGAAAGCGTGGCTTGCCGTATCTTCCTGAGGGTACAGCTCGTCGTTGAGAGTCGTTGCGGCGCTCGGCTGATGGTCGCCAAAAAAGACAAGGACAACCGGTCTGCCGATATTGCGGAGCTCGTTGATAAAGTACTCGAGGTCCCGGTCGGATGCGTTGATGCAGGTGAGATAGGTGTTGAGCGCGCTATTGGCGCCCTCGCTGGCTCCCTCGACCCAATAGTTTGTCAGCTCTTCGGCGGGAACGGTGCCATAGTCGTAGCCGCCGTGATTTTGCATCGTGACGTCAAAGATGAACTGCGGGGCTTCGTCGGTTCTAAGCAGGTCGAGTATCTTGTCGTAGGTGGCGTAGTCGCATACGCCGGCATGGTAACAGGGCGCACCTTCGAAATCGCCGATTGAAAGAAAGTCTCCAAAGCCCAGCTGCTGATAGATTTTATCTCGATGGTAGTTGACGGGGTTTTGCGGGTGCATAGCGGTAGCGGTATACCCAAGCTCCTTAAGGTCCTTTGCCAGGCTGTTGACACCATTCATCTGATATAGCTGATAGGGGATCTTGCCTAATCCGACAAAGGCCGTTGTCGCTCCGGTCAAAAATTCGAATTCGGAGTTCGCCGTTCCGCCACCGGCGACCGAAGCGAGCATGGTGCCGCGAACAAGTGTGTCGGGAAGCGAGTTGTAGAATGCGGGGCCGGTGTACCCGGCCGCCTGGAGCTGCTCAAAGCACGAAAGGTCGCTAAAACTCTCGTTCATGACGGCAACAATCGTCGGCTTGATTTCATTGAACTGGGCAACGGCCGCCGCGCGCTGCTCGCTCGAGCCATACGTGCTGTCGTAGGTGGCGGCGAGCTCCTGCTCGATGCTCTGCGCCTCATCGGGCGTATAGTCTTCGGGCTTCTCAATGGGCAACTCGTTGACCATTTCGGTGAACGAAGTGATAAAACCCTGAGACGCATACGTGGTGATGGGCTGCCAACGGTCAAATCCAAAATTCAGCGCCTGCTCCAAGTCGATGCTGGAAAAGCCCGAGAGCCCCACAACGGTCACTAGCAGAAAAGCGCAGAGGTTGGCGGCGATTGCGGGGAAGACATGGGTGGGCGTACGGAGCTTTCTCGGTCGGATAAGCGAAAGAAGCCCCAGGGAAATCTCCAGCAGGGCTAGAGAGGTTACGATTCCGGCGGTAAAGGTAAACTCGTATCCCTCGCTCACTTCCATTGCGGTGCCAAGGGCCAAGATATCGCTTGGCAGGATGGCCTCGCCTTTAAACGTTATGACGAAGTGCTCGGCAATGCCAAGGATGCAACAGACGACGGGCACGAGGGCCATGACGCCTCCATGACGCTGTCCCAGCAAATAAAGGGAGAGCAGAACCGTCGCGAGCAACCCGACGGAAAACCCAAATGAGTTGGCGGGAATGCGATAGAACGTTTCGTTGCAGGCAATTTCGAGTGAAACGAACGAGAGCGCTGAAACAGCGGCGATGACAAGGATGTCACGGCAAATACAGGCAACCGTTCCCGTCGCAAGATCGGTTTGGTCAATAAGTCCCGAAACCAAGGGCTCGACAAGAAGTGTGACGGCGGCAGCACCGAGCGCCGAATAAGAAAGGACCCATAGGGAACTGTCCTCATTTACGAGCAATTGATTCGTAATCCATGCAGCTACCATGCCGAGCGGGATGAGGAGCGTCGCGCACCAAAAGACGCGGGCAATGGGCGGCTTTTCATTGTGTTTGATTGAAAAATACACGCGCACGACGACGGTGGCCACGATAAGGGCGGCGATGAATATGGGCAGATTGGCCATGTCACTCGAAGTGATTTCAAGGGGGATATCTTCGGTCATGGACGTTCCTCTGTTACAGCAAATTAAGTTCAGTATTAGATTACTGTAACCTTTCCACGACATTTCGAGAAACAAAGTGCCCGATACGCAAAGCTAAAGGTCTGCGAATCTTGTATTACGAACATCTGTGCGCGTCGAGTGCGCTAAACTCATCGACAGTATGATTCGATGCAATAGGAGGCAAGGAGCTTCCATGTCTGATTCTTCTATCGTTATTCGCGGCGCTCGTGAGCACAACCTCCGTGATATCGATGTTTCCATTCCGCGTGACCAACTCGTGGTCATTACCGGTCTTTCTGGCTCGGGCAAGAGCTCGCTGGCATTTGACACTATCTATGCCGAGGGCCAGCGTCGATACGTCGAGAGCCTTTCGAGCTATGCGCGCCAGTTCTTGGGTCAGATGGACAAACCCGACCTGGATTCAATCGACGGCCTTTCGCCGGCAGTGTCGATCGACCAAAAGACGACGTCTAAAAACCCTCGCTCGACGGTTGGCACCGTAACCGAGATTTATGACTATCTGCGCCTGCTGTTCGCCCGTGTGGGCACCCCGCACTGTCCCGAATGCGGCCGCGTCATTGAGCGTCAGACGACCGACCAGGTTGCCGACAAGGTCTTGGCGGCGGGGGAGGGCCGCCGCGCGTTTGTGCTGGCACCGGTGGTGCGCGGGCGAAAAGGCGAGTACACCAAACTGTTTGAGGACCTTCGCGCCGAGGGCTTTAGCCGCGTGCGTGTCGACGGTGAAGTGCGCTCGCTCGACGATCCGATCGATCTGGACAAGAAGTTCAAGCACGATATCGAGGTCGTAGTCGATCGCATCGTGATCCGTGAGAACTCTCTGGGCCGTATCGCCGAGTCTGTTGAGCAAGCGACCGCGCTGGCTCACGGCAATGTAAACGTGTACATGCTGCCCGATCGTGATGCTCCCGAGGGGACCGAGGGCGAGCTGCTGGAGTATTCGTTGGCCTTGGCGTGCCCGGAGCATGGTCACTCCATTGACGATCTTCAGCCGCGTGATTTTTCGTTCAACGCTCCCTATGGCGCATGTCCTGAGTGCGACGGCCTGGGCTTTAAGAAAACCGTTGATGCCGAGGCGCTGATCGAGGACCCCTCGAAGTCCATTGCCGACGGAGTCTTTGGTAGCTTGTTTGGCAATTCGAACTACTATCCGCAGATTTTTGCTGCGGTCTGCAAACACTTTAAGGTGAGCGCCGATACGCCGTGGGAGGACTTGCCCCCTCGCGTGCGTCGTGCATTTTTGGATGGCCTGGGCGATACGAAGATCTCGGTCGACTACCAAAAGCTCGACGGACGTCGCAGCCAGTGGGATACCAAGTTTTCGGGCGTTCGCAACATCCTGTACGAGCGCTATACCGAGACAACCAACGAGAACACCAAGGCGCGCTTGGAGAAGTACATTCACGAGGAACCGTGCTCGAGCTGCCACGGCGCTCGTTTGCGCCCTG
Organism: uncultured Collinsella sp.; assembly: GCA_902478885.1. Classification (GTDB taxonomy): domain Bacteria; phylum Actinomycetota; class Coriobacteriia; order Coriobacteriales; family Coriobacteriaceae; genus Collinsella. Next base: position 7,713 of record CABSMS010000047.1, read on the forward strand.
AGATGCTCGCCGTCACCGTGGGTGGCAAGTCCATTTACGAGGTTTGTTGCCTGTCGTGCCGTGAGTCGCTCGAGTTTTTTGAGGGCCTGGAGCTCACCGAGCGCCAACAGTTTATCGGCGGGCGCATCGTCAAGGAAATCCTGGAGCGCTTGCGTTTTCTGGTCGATGTCGGACTCGACTATCTGACGCTCGATCGTGCCTCGGCGACGCTTTCTGGTGGCGAGGCGCAGCGTATTCGCCTGGCAACGCAGATCGGCGCGGGTCTCATGGGCGTGCTCTATATTCTGGATGAGCCCTCGATCGGTCTTCATCAGCGTGACAACGAGCGCCTGATCAAGACGCTCGAGCGCCTGCGCGATATCGGCAATACCGTTATCGTCGTCGAACACGACGAGGATACAATCCGTGCCGCCGACTACGTGATCGACATGGGGCCCGGCGCCGGCGTCAACGGCGGACACGTAGTCGCGGCGGGAACGCCTGCCGATATCATGGCTTGTCCTGAGTCGATGACGGGCGCTTATCTGACCGGCAAACGAATGATCCGGGTGCCTGATGAACGGCGCAAGCCCGGTCGTGGCTGCCTCAAAATTACGGGCGCTCGAGCCAACAACCTCAAAAACGTTACCGCCAAGATCGAGTTTGGTACGCTTACGGTTGTTACCGGCGTGTCGGGATCGGGCAAGAGCTCCCTGGTTACCGACACCATTGCGCCTGCCCTTGCGAATGCCATTCACCGTTCGACGCGCCCTGTGGGTCCGTATAAGAAAATCGAGGGCATCGAGTGTATCGATAAGGTTATCGATATCGACCAGTCGCCGATTGGCCGCACGCCGCGCTCCAACCCTGCTACCTATATCGGCCTGTGGGATGATCTTCGCGCGCTGTTTGCGAGTACGCCGGAGTCGAAGGCGCGCGGCTACTCGCCGGGTCGTTTCTCCTTTAATGTGAGTGGCGGGCGCTGTGAGGCGTGCAAGGGCGACGGACAGATCAAGATCGAGATGCACTTCCTTCCCGATATCTACGTTCCTTGCGAAGTTTGCGGCGGTAAACGCTACAACCGCGAGACACTCGAGGTCACCTACCGTGGCAAGACCATTTCGGACGTGCTCGACATGAGCGTCACCGAGGCGCTGGCCTTCTTTGGGAATATCCCGCAGATTAAGCGCAAGCTCCAGACGCTGTACGATGTAGGCTTGGGTTACGTGAGCCTGGGCCAGCCCGCCACGACGCTTTCGGGCGGCGAGGCGCAGCGTGTGAAGCTCGCCAAGGAGCTTCATCGACGCCAGACGGGCAAGACGTTCTATATTTTGGACGAGCCGACGACCGGCCTTCATTTTGAGGACGTCCGCCAGCTGCTCGATGTGCTGCAGCGCTTGGTCGATGCGGGCAACACGGTGCTGGTGATTGAACACAACCTTGATGTCATCAAGGTTGCCGACCGCCTGATCGATATGGGTCCCGAGGGCGGTAACGGCGGCGGAACCGTCGTGGTTTCGGGCACACCGGAGCAGGTTGCGGACTGTCCGCGGAGTTATACGGGCAAGTTTTTGGCGCCGTTGCTCAGACGTGACCGGGAGCGTCAGGCTCAACTTGATGCTCAATAAATAGGCGATTCAGTTTATGGGCGCCATCGACTCCTTGTGATTCGATGGCGCTTGCTGTGCCGAAGTGACGTATGCAGCCGAATTGGACATATACTTAATCCTTGCGTCCGAATGCGAGGGAAAGGATATGTCATGGCAAAGGCTGTAAAGACGCCAAAAACCAATGCGATGCGCGAGCTGGAAAGCGCCGGCATTTCCTATGTTCTACATACGTACGAAGACGATGGTGATGAGTCGGTGGGCCTGGGGGTCGCGATTTCGGAGCAGCTTGGCGAGGAGCCCGGTCAAGGATTTAAGACTTTGGTCTGCGTGACACCGTCCAACGACTATGTCGTGTGCTGCATCCCTGTTGCCGACGAGCTCGATCTAAAGTCCGCCGCGCGTGCCGCGGGGGAGAAGTCCTTGGCCATGATGCATGTGAAGGATTTGCTTGCGGCGACTGGCTACGTTCGCGGCGGCTGCAGCCCGGTCGGTATGAAAAAACGCTACCGGACGCTCATTGATGAGACGTGTGTCCTTTGGGATACCATTTTTATTTCGGGAGGCAAGCGTGGTTATCAGCTCGAGCTTGCACCCGATGATTTAATTGCATTTTGCGGGGCGACGGTTGCCGCGATTACGAGAGAGGACTGAGCGATGCCGCAGGAAGAATTGAAGCGCGGAACTCATTTTGCAAAAGAATCTGCGCCTCAGACACCCTCATCCGAAGCTTCTTCGTCGCGAGATGACACTGACGACATGGGCTCGTCGGACTACTCCACGGTTGGTCGTTCCGCCGGGCTTATGACCATCCTGACCATCGTGTCTCGCGTCACCGGTTTTATCCGCACGTGGGCAATGGCGGCCGCTATCGGCATGTCGCTACTCTCGTCCTCCTATCAGGTCGCCAACAACCTGCCCAATATGCTCTACGAACTCGTGATGGGCGGTATGCTCGTGACGGCGTTTTTGCCCGTGTACATGGGCGTGAGGCGTGAGCAGGGTCGCGAGGCCTCGAACGAGTACGTGGGCAACCTGCTCGGCATTCTGCTTTTGGTGCTGGGTGGCATTTCGTTGCTGGGGACCGTGTTCGCCCCGGGCTTTATCTGGACGCAATCGTTCCTTTCGGGTGACGGCGGCAGCATGGATACCGCTGCGTTCATGTTCCGTTTCTTTGCCATCCAGATTCTGTTTTATGGTTTGGGCTCGGTGTTCTCGGGCGTTCTCAACGCACACCGCGACTACTTCTGGTCGACGTTTGCTCCGGTCCTCAACAATGTGATCGTCATTGCGAGCTTTATGGGTTTTGCGCCCGTGTCCGCACAGTTTGGCGAACGTGCCGGCATCATCTTGATTGCGGCCGGTACGACCCTCGGTGTCTTTGTTCAGATGGCATGTCAGATCCCCGCGCTTGGCAAGCACGGCGTGCATCCCCATATCCATATCGACTTTAAGGACCCCGCACTGCGGCAGACGATTGCGCTCGGTATCCCGACGCTGCTCGCCACGGTGTGCATGTTTGTCTCGACTTCTATCACCAACGCTGCCGCGCTGGTGGTCCAGCCCGAGACTGGCCCTTCCGTCATCGCCTATGCGCGCCTGTGGTACACGCTGCCCTACGCGCTGATTGCCGCCTCGCTTTCGACGGCGCTCTATACCGAGCTCTCTCACGACGCACAGGAGAAGGATTACGACAGCGTTCGCACGGGCATTTCGCGTGGCGTCGCCCAGATGCTGTTCTTCCTGATTCCGTTCGCACTGTACCTGATTGTCTTCGCACGTCCGCTCAACATGATCTACTGTGCTGGCAAGTTCGATGAATCCGGCGTGACGCTGGTGTCCGAGTACCTTGTCTACCTGGCGCTCTCGCTGCCGCTCTACGGCGTGGTCGTGTTGATGCAGAAGAGCTTCTCTGCCTTGCTCGACATGAAGCCCTATAGCCGCTATTGCCTGTATTCCGCCATCGGCCAGGCCGGCTCGGTTCTGCTGTTTGGCGTTGTGCTGGGCTTCGGTATGCCGGCAATCGCGCTTTCGTATGTCGTCGACTACGTGATCTTGGTCGGCTGTTCGCTGTGGTGGCTGCGTCGTCGCCTGCGTGGCCTTCAGGTCAAATCTATCCTACATGGCGGTTTCTTTGGCCTTTTGCTCGGTGGCCTGGGTGCTGCCGCAGGCGCCGGCGTCATGTGGGCGCTTGAGCACTTTGTCGGGGCACTTGGCGGCTCGATTCCGATTACTCTTGGCTATGTTTGCGTTGCGGGTGTCGTCTCGCTTGCTGTTACCTTTGGCCTTGCCGTCGTCCTTAAGATGCCCGAGGTCTCGGCGCTGCTTCGTCGCAAGTAGGTGCGCGTGGCCGGTCACGACAACATTCCAACGCTTGCCGAACAGGTTTCGCGCGTTCCCACACAGCCCGGTTGCTACCTTTGGAAGGATGCCAAGGGCGATGTCATCTACGTGGGCAAGGCGAAAAACCTGCGCGCCCGCATGCGTCAATACGTGACACTGCAGGATGAGCGTCAAAAGATCCCGCTGATGATGCAGCTGGTGGCGAGCTTTGACTATATCGTGGTGGAGACCGAGCATGAGGCGTTAGTGCTCGAGCGCAATTTGATTGGTCAGTACCATCCGTACTTTAACGTCGACCTCAAGGATGACAAGAGCTACCCCTTTATCGCCATTACAAAGGGCGACCTGTATCCCGCTATCAAATATACGCGTGAGCGTCATAAGCCGGGAACGCGCTATTTTGGACCCTATACCGATAGCCGTGCGGCACGTGAGACGATAGATACGCTGCGCAAGGTGATTCCGATCTGCTCCGCATCCTGTGCGGAGTGGCGTCGTTGTCGTCGTATCGTCGAGTCCCACAAGGGCGAGGAAGACATCGTCAATATGATTTGCGCACAAAACGGGCGTCCCTGCTTTGACTACCATGTCGGGCGCGGCCCGGGTGCGTGTGTCGGCGCGATTTCTCCGGCAGACTATGCCAAGAACGTCAAACGTGTCGAACGTTTTTTGTCGGGCCATCGCAAGGATGTCGTCGATGAACTGACCTCCGAGATGACGGATGCCGCCGAGGCGCTCGACTTTGAGCGCGCGGCACGCGTCAAACGTCGTTTGGAGGTCATCAGGGGTCTGGACGATCGTCAGCAAGTCGTTTTTCCCTCCAGTGTCGATATCGATGTCATCGGTTTCTATCGCGAGGAGACCATCTCCGCCGCTTGCGTCTTCGTCGTTCGCGAGGGCCGAACAGTTCGCACCTGCGAGTTCATTCTCGACAAGGGTCTTGATGTTGACGAGGAAGAGCTCCAGTCGGGCTTTCTTAAGCGCTATTACGACGAGACGGCTGATATTCCAGCTGAGGTCAACCTTTCCGTCGAGCTTGAGGATGCGGAGGCACTGGGGGAGTGGCTTGCGGGCAAGCGTGAGCGTTCCTGCCATCTCCATAGGCCGCAGCGTGGCGAAAAGCACCGTCTGCTCGATATGGCATCCAAAAATGCGCGCCATGCCCTCATGCGCTACATGATGCGAACGGGGTACGCTGACGACCGCACCAATCAAGCGCTCCTGGAGCTCGAAAGCGCGCTGGCGCTGCCAGCGCCGCCGATGCGTATCGAGTGCTTCGATATCTCTACACTGCATGGCACCTTTACGGTCGCCTCGATGGTGGTGTTTACCAACGGGCGCGCCGACAAGAGCCAGTACCGTCGTTTTAAAATTCAGGCCGAATTGGACGAGGCAAACGACTTCGTGTCGATGTCCGAGGTTTTGGGACGACGCTATGCTCCCGAGCGCATGGCCGACGAGCGCTTTGGCTCGCGCCCCGATTTGCTCGTTGTCGATGGCGGTAAGCCGCAATTGACCGCTGCGATCAAGCAACTTGAGGCTCTTGGGCTCGATATACCAGTTTGTGGCTTGGCAAAGGCCGATGAGGAGGTTTTCGTGCCTTGGGACGAGACTCCTGTCGTGCTGCCGACCGGGTCCGCGTCGCTCTATCTAATTAAACAGGTGCGCGATGAATCGCACCGTTTTGCCATCACGTTCCATCGCGAATTGCGCGATAAAGCCATGACGGTTTCGGTACTCGATGACGTTCCGGGCGTGGGACCCACCAGAAAACGTGCCCTTATGCGCCATTTTGGCTCGATGAAGCGTTTGCGCGCGGCGAGCGAGCAAGAGATCGCGGAAGTTCGCGGCATACCTGCCGATGTTGCCAAGGCGGTCCACGAGGCGCTCGTTGCATGGAATGCCGAGCGCGCCGAGGCGGCGGCTGGCCATTCCGATAGCTAAACACGAGCCTAAACAACTGATATACATGATTGCGCGATTTTCAACCATTTATTTCGCCATGATTGCCTGCTGGTTTCGGGTTTTATTAACGCTAAAACGTTTGACTAACCCAAGCGAAAACCCTGCTATCCTGCGGGTTGACGAAGACTGATATCTCACCTCGCCGATACATACTGTCTGGCGAATCGTTTGTCAACGAATTCGGTGAACGGTAGTAAATACCGTTCAAGCGTATGTATGTATCGGTCGCCGAGCGCGGCACCTCAGTTGGGTACGTCGGTAGGTAAGGTATATATCGTCCGCAAGTTGCGCGGGGGCAAGTTTAGGTGCTCCCGAGTAAGATTCTCTATTGATAGGAGAAGACATGGCCATCATCAACAAGGGTATGTCCAGGCGTTCGTTCCTCGGCCTCACCGGCAGCGTCGCTGCTGTCGCAGGGCTTGGTCTCACCGGCTGCGGTGGCAGCTCTAGCGACGAGGGTTCCGCTTCCGGTTCCACCGATTCCGCCAACCGTGGCGGCGGCGTGATCACCGCTGGTTCCGCTTACGCTCCGTCCAGCTTCGATCCCGCCAGCACCGGCTCCGCTGTGGGCCTGGGTGCTAACTGGCACGTCGTCGAGGGCCTCTACGGCATCGATTACCACGACTACAGCACCTTCAACGAGCTCGCCACCGACGATCCCAAGTCTGTGGACGACACCACTTTCGAGGTCACCATCCGCAAGGGCGCCAAGTTCTCCGATGGCACCGAGGTCACCGCTGACGATGTCGTCGCCTCCTACACCGCTTGCGCCGCTTCCGCTACCTATGCTCCGTTCTTCCAGCCTTTCGAGTCCATCGAGGCCAAGGACGCCAGCACCGTGACGGTCAAGACCAAGGTCCCCAACTTCTCCCTGCTCAAGGATCGTCTGGCCATCGTCCGCGTTACCCCGGCCACCCAGACCGAGGAGGATCGCGCCAAGCAGCCGATCGGCTCCGGCCCCTGGATGTACGACTCTATCTCCGATACCGAGATCACCCTGGTTCCCAACCCCGAGTACAACGGTGAGTATGCTGCCGAGGATAAGAAGATCCAGTACAGCATCTTGACCGACCCCACCGCTCGCGTTACCGCTCAGCAGGAGGGCTCCACGCTCGTTATGGAGCTCGTTACCGCTGACGCCGTCGACCAGCTCGAGAGTGCCGGCTGCAAGATCGATAACGTTCAGGGTTTCGGCACCCGCTTCATCATGTTCAACGTCGCCAAGGAGCCTTGGAACAACGTCAAGGTCCGTCAGGCTGTCATGTATGCGCTCGACACCGAGAAGATGGTCAGCAACACCTTCGCCGGCCTTGCCACCGCTGCCAGCTGCTACCTGCCCAAGAGCTTCACCAACTATCATGAGGCTTCCACGGTGTACAAGACCGACGCCAAGAAGGCTAAGAAGCTCATCGAGGAGTCTGGCATCACCCCGGGTGCCATCACCCTGCGCACCACCGACAACGAGCAGATTAAGGGCATGGCCGCCCAGGTCAAGAACGACCTCGATGCTCTCGGCTTCGATGTGACCATCCAGACCGATACCTCGCCGGCCACCTACGCTGCCATCGACGGCGGCGAGGCCTACGATATCCTCCTTGCCCCTGGCGATCCTTCCTGCTTCGGCGCCGACCCCGACCTGCTGCTCAACTGGTGGTACGGTGACAACGTCTGGATGCAGACCCGTTGCCCGTGGAAGGAGTCCGCTGAGTGGCAGAAACTCCACGGTCTCATGGACGAGGCTCTTGCCGCCGAGGGCGACGAGCAGCAGAAGAAGTGGAACGAGTGCTTCGACATTATTGCCGACAACGCCGTTCTGTACCCCGTTGTCCACGTCAAGACCGTCTCCGCTTCCTGGGACGATCCGTCCACTGCGCCCAACGGCGAGGCCCTCGATGGCTTCAAGGGCATCGGCACGACGAGCATGTCCTTCAGGGGCGTTGCGACCGTCAAGGCGTAAGACTCGCTTGAGTCTGTATGCAGGATGTCGGTCGTTGGGACCGTATCCTCATAGTTGAAACAAAGACCCGGGCGGCAACGATGTCGCTCGGGTCTTGTAATGAGTATCCGTACTCATATACCAGTTGGTCCTACCGACAAAAGAAAGGGGAGAGAACGTGAACAACTTGCTACGTTTGATTGGAAGGCGTCTTGTGGCGCTGCCGATCATGGCATTGGGCGTCACCGTCCTGGTGTTCTTCCTTATGTCGTTCTCCAAGACCGACCCCGCCTACACGGCGTTGGGTGACGGCGCCTCGCCCGAGGCGGTTGCCGAGTACCATGAGAAGTATGGTCTGGACGACCCCTGGCCCGTGCGCTACGTGCGCTATATGGGCGATTTGATCCATGGCGACATGGGCACCTATGGTGCTGCTCGCAACTCCGTTGCCAAGCGCATCTCCACGGCCCTGCCCGTCACGATGCAGCTGACCTTTATCGGTCTTGCTATCGGTGCGGTCGTTTCGTTTTTGCTCGGCGTCATCGCGGCACTGTATCGCGACAAATGGCCGGACCAAGTGATCCGCGTCTTTTCCATCGCCGGCTTGGCAACCCCGTCGTTCTGGCTTGCCGTTCTGTTGATCCTGCTGTTCTCTTCCTACCTTAAGGTGCTCCCGGCATCGGGTGCTCTGCCTCACTTCACCACGAATCCGGTTGGCTATCTGGGACGTATGATCATGCCCGCTATCGCCTTGGCATTTCCGCTGACGGGCCAGATGACTCGTATCGTGCGTACCGCCATGGTCGAGGAGCTCGACAAGGATTATGTCCGTATGGCTCGCGGCGCCGGCGTTCCCGAGAAGGTCGTCGTCGGCATCAACGTTCTTCGCAATGCGCTGATCACCCCGGTCACCACCCTCGGTCTTAAGATCGGTTACCTCATGGGCGGCGCCGTCGTCATCGAGGTTATCTTC
>CABSMS010000048.1 GCA_902478885.1 uncultured Collinsella sp.
CAAGAAGGAGTAACATCGGGACTTGCAGCGACGGACCTCAGGACACTCTTACACCACGTCTGCGCGCGCGACCTCGCCTCAAACAATTAGCCGGCTAAGAGCGTCCATGGCTACCCAAAAGCTGTACGCCAGCATCCAAAGATGTCGAAAATGTCGACTTTGGATGCTGGTGTACATGTTTGGGTCGTATGGGTTGGGGTGAGCTGATCGTAACGCGCGTACTAGAGCAGATTCTCCTGCACCCATGCGATGATGTCACTCGATTCGTAGAGTGGTTTGCCGTCGATGAACAGGCAGGGAACCTGGCGCTTTCCGCCGACGGCGATGAGCGTCTGCTCGGCTTCGGGGTCGGTCGAGATATTGCGCTCGGGAATGGTCACGCCGTTATCGGCAAGGAATCGCTTGACTTTTATGCAATACGGGCAGCCGGTCATAACGTACAGCGTGAGCTCATGATTAGTAGCCATGGGTCTCCAATCGGTTGAGGTTTCGATTGAAATACCCAAAGCCGCCGCGGTCTATGCGCGAGCCAGCGACGACTCGATTGCCTGAACCAGAAACGTCGTGGCTCCGGTGCCGCAGGGCTTGTCGTAGTAGTCGATAAAGCGCTGGTCGGCAAGATAGCCGTGGGCGAGGCCCAGGTATGCTTCGTCTTGGGGCTCGTGTCCCCAGTTAAGGCCAATCCATCGACGGTGCATCGCGACAAGCTTGCGAGCCTCGCTTCCATCCGGTTCGCCGTCGCCCATGGCAATTGAGAGCTGGCCCAGAATAGCGCGTTCAAGTTCCTTCATGTCGTTCCATGTCTGTGGATCCATGTCCAGTAACGTTTCGTTTGCTGCATCGATAGCCTCGTCGCCATAGCGCGCCCGCGCCTCGGCACCGTAGCGCTCCTCGTTTTCCTGCACGGAGCGCCAGCGCTCCAGTTGCGGCAGCACGGCGCCCATGAGCGAGACGGCTTCGTCGAGCGACATACCGGTGTTTTGTGCCAGCCGCGGGGCACAATCCTCGATCATTGCCTCCATCGTGGTGTCGTAGGTGTACTTGCCGTGGTCGTAGCACCACTTGCAGTAATGATCGGTCGCGGCGCCCGTGGCATCGGTGCCGCAGTCGTCGGGCGTGAGTATCATGCCGCAGCTCTGGCAATAGTGCTCGGGCATTTCGAGCAGGTGAGACAGGGGCTCGCCGGTCACGGCGGCGATGAGCTTCATCATGTCGATACCTGGGGTGACTTCGCCGCGTTCCCAGCGGCTCACGGCTTGGCGCGTGACGAAGAGCTTGGCGGCGAGCTGCTCCTGGGTAAGGTGATGGACGCGACGGACAGCGATGAGCTTTTCTGCAAAGGCCATAGCGGCTCCTTTCTGCTGGTTGATGGCTTAAGCATACGCGGCGGCAGGTGCCCTTCCAAGCAACCGTTGGTTGCATGACGGGGGATCGCGGCGAAGAATTGCGCGCAGCGTCCCACGCCTCCATGCCGTACAATGACCGGCATGGAACCTATTGCACACATACATACCGACCTGCCGCAGAAGTTCGGTATTCCGCGCAACAGCTTTTTGGCGCCTCATCTGCAGGGACGCATCGTTTTTGAGCCGGAATTTGCCTCCAATGCAGCGGTTGAGGGTCTGGGCTCCTTCTCTCACCTGTGGCTGCTGTGGCGTTTTGAAAACGGCACGCCCGGCGGCACGGCTAAGGACATAGCTGCCGATGCCAAGTCGCAGGACAGGTCCGGTACCAACGCAAAATGGTCGAAGACCGTGCGTCCGCCGCGCCTGGGTGGAGCCGAGCGCGTGGGCGTGTTTGCCACGCGCAGCCCGTTTCGCCCTAATCCCATCGGTCTTACCTGCGTCAAGCTCAGCCGCGTTGAGCACACCGACGATGGCCCCATCATCCATGTGCTGGGTGCCGATTTGCGCGACGGCACGCCCATCTACGATATTAAGCCCTACATTCCGTTTGCGGACTGCCACCCGGATGCGACCGGCGGTTGGATCGAGGATGCTCCGTGGCAAGAGCTCGATGTTGAGTTCCCGCAAGCGCTGCAAGACATGGTCCCGCCCGCAAAGCTCCCCGGCCTGGTCGAGGTCCTACGCCAAGACCCGCGCCGCGCAGGCAGCAAGTACGAGCCAGATCGCATTTACCACTTGGCTTACGCCGGGCTCGACATATCGTTTACGGTCGACGGGGCCAGGTTGACGGTGGCCGCCATCAACGACGCGCGGGACTAACCGTCCGTCCGTATCCGTCAAAATCAACAGCAAACCCCATGCCAAAACCGCCCACGCTGGTGGACAATAACGCCTACCAAAACAGTCTACTTTGCACGGGGGCTCAGCATGAAATACGACTTTAGCTCGCTTATCGACCGCCACGGCATGGACTCCATCGCCGTTGACTCCTGGGGCGAGATCCCCGGTATGGCTCCAAACGCACCCGACGAGGGCTTCGACCGCATTCCCATGTGGGTGGCCGACATGAACTTTGCCACGGTGCCCACGGTCCAGGATCACATCATTCAGCGCGCCCAGCATCCCATGTTTGGCTATTTCGATCCGCGCCCCGAGTATTTCGACCGCATCATCGAATGGCAGAGCCGCCGCAATGGCGTCGAGGGCCTGCGCCCTGAACATATCGGCTACGAAAACGGCGTGCTGGGCGGTGTCGTGTCGACGCTGCGTGCGTATGTTCAGCCAGGCGATGCGGTGTTGGTCCACAGTCCTACCTACATCGGCTTTACCAAGTCCATTGAGGCCGCGGGCTATCACATTGTCCACAGCCCGCTTAAGCTCGACGACCAGGGCGTGTGGCGTATGGACTTTGAGGACATGGAGCACAAGCTCGCCCAAAACCACATCCATGCCGCGGTGTTCTGCTCGCCGCACAATCCCTGCGGCCGCGTATGGGAGCGCGACGAGATTGAGCGCGCCATGGACATCTATCGCCAGCACGATTGCGTGGTGATCTCGGACGAGATTTGGTCCGATATCATCCTGCCGGGGCACAAGCACATCCCGACGCAGTCGGTGAGCGAGGATGCCCGCATGCGCACGGTTGCCCTCTACGCGCCCAGCAAGACGTTCAACCTGGCGGGTCTGGTCGGCAGCTATCACATCATCTACAACGAGACGCTGCGTGACCGCGTCTGCGCCGTGTCCAACAAGACTCACTACAACGAGATGAACGTCCTCTCCATGCATGCGCTTATCGGTGCCTACCAGCCGCAAGGCTACGAGTGGGTGGACGAGCTCAACCAGGTGCTTGCCGACAATATCGAGTACTTCTGCGATTACGTGGACGAGCATTTTGAGGGTGTGTCCTATTCACGTCCGCAGGGCACGTACATGGTGTTTCTGGACTGCACCGAGTGGTGCCGCGAGCATGGCCGCGATATTCAGTGGTTGCTCGACGAGGGGGCGCGCGTGGGCGTGGGGTATCAGGACGGCCGCCCGTTCCACGGACCCTGCCACATTCGCGTGAATCTGGCGCTGCCGCTTTCGCGCGTAAGGGAGACGTGCGACCGCCTGGACCGCTACGTTTTTAATGCACGGTAAGTGAGCACTGCATGCGGGGCCTTCTGCCAAGTCGGCTGGAAGGCCCCGCATGGTAAAACGTCTGTAGCCATTGGGCACTCGTGTGGTTTTGTTTGCTATTATTTTTTACCATTTCAGTCTGTAAGCAAGATCGTCTGGAGCTCGATGAAAAGACCCCGTCGCTCGGTTGCCATTTCGTTGTTTGTTGCGCTTGCAGTGGCGAGCGTCTTTGTCGTAGCGATAGCTGGCTGCTCCGGGTCGAATGACGGAGCCTCGACGTCTGCATTAGAAGGTCTGGACGCCTCGCAAGTCAAAGACGACGACCTTAAGACGCTCAACGTCGGCAGCGACCTCTATCCACCGTTTGTGTATACCGACGAGTACGGCGATATCGTTGGCCTGGACGTCGAGATATTGACCGAGGCTTTGGCCCGCATTGGTTACAAGCCAAAGTACCAGCTGATCGATTGGGAAAAGAAGAACGAGCTACTGGCGAGCGGCGAGCTCGATTGCGTCATGGGCAGCTTTAGCATGACGGGTCGCGAAAACGAGTATCGTTGGGCCGGCCCGTACCTTGCGAGCCGCCAGGTGGTCGCGGTCGATCCCCAGAGCGATATCTACACGCTTGCCGATCTTGAGGATAAGGTCGTGGCGGTCCAGTCCACCACCAAGCCCGAGGACATTTTGCTCAATCATACAAATGAAAACGTTCCGCAGATCAAAGAGCTCTACTGCTTTTCGGACCGTTCGTATTTGAACCCGGCGCTCGTCGAGGGTCTGGTCGACGCCATCGCCGCGCATGAGTCCTCGCTGCTCACCTACGAAAAAGACTATGGTGTGGCGTATCGCATTTTGGATGAGCCGCTGCTAGAGGTTGGTTTGGGCACCGCTTTCGATATCAATGATACGCGCGGCATCGACGTTAAACTCACCCGTGCCTACCAAGAAATGCTTGCCGATGGCACCATGGAACGTCTGGTGTCAAAGTACTTTGATGACCCTTCGCCATTTTTGAATATGGAGGGCCTGTCATGATCGATGCGCCCGACCACGCCGTAGAGGAGCGGGGCAATCGTTCGACAGGGGCATGGCTCCTTGTCGCCCTGCTGGGGATAGCGCTCTCGGTTGTTGCCGGCATGATGAGCTACGGCTACACGACAGCTCAGGCCGAGCAGCGCTTTGCCGACGTTGTCGATTACGTGGCGACGCAGAGCCTTTCCTACGATGCATTCAATAGCGCCTATACGACCAAAAACCTGATTCGCGTTATGGAGATCGCCGGAGAGACAGCGCGCGATATGGAGCGCGACGGTTCGGTGGATAACGCCATGCTGGAGCAATATGCCGACCAGTTCAACGTGAGTGCACTGATCGTGACGGACGCATCGGGCAATTTGGTGTCCGAGTCCTCGACGGATGGCGTGGGCTACGAGTCGCTCGCTACGTATCTCAAGGAAGCACCCGTGCTGGAGGTGGCAGCCCATCCGCTTAAGTCCTATACCGCCCGCATCACGCTTTCGGATGATTCGGTTGCAGACATTGGTTGCGTGACCCGGCAAGATGGCGAGGGCATCGTCATCGCGGTCAGGCATCAGAGCGCGAAGGCAGTTGCAAGCAATACGCTCAAACTGCAGAGCCTGCTCGGTGGTTATGAAACCATCGATAGCGGCAATATCGTGATCGAAAGCGACGGCAAGGTCGTTGCGACCAATGCCGTTGAACCCACCGTATTGGGCGTGTTCGATCTGCCTGCGACGGATGTCTTTATTGTCGACGGTATTAAGGATCGATGCCTGGCTGGTAAGGTCAGATTGGTTAACGCCGACGGCGAGTGGTATTTGGGCACATTTGGAAAAGCGCACAAATTCTATGTGTACACCTATGCCTCGGCGCAGCGCTACTTTGAGGTCGCCGCGGCTGTTGCCGCCGGCGTGCTGGTGCTCTACGGCGGTGTTATAGCCGTTGTTGTGACGGTGCGTCGCCGCGCTGATCGTCGACGTTTGACGGACTTGCTGCAGCAGGAGCGCGACTATGGCGACAAGCTGGCAAAGGCGGCGCGTGAGGCCTCGTCTGCCAACTCGGCAAAGACGGAGTTTCTGCGTCGCATGAGCCACGATCTGCGCACGCCCATCAACGGCATTCGCGGCATGGTCGAGGTTGGCGATGCCAATGCGGACGATCTGCAAAAGCAGACTGAGTGCCGCTCAAAAATCTGGACGGCATCGGGACTGCTGCTCGACCTTGCCAACGAGGCGCTCGATATGAGTCGCCTGGAGAGCGGGCAGGTCGACCTGAACCTCGTGCCCATAAATTTGGTGGCCCTCAACTGTGAAGTGCGCGATATTCTGGAGCGCCAGGCCGAGGAGCGTCTGGTGACAATTATCTGCGACCAGCAGACGCTTAATCATCCCTATGCGCGGGTGAGCGTGACGCACCTCAAGCGCTTGTTGCTCAATATTGCCGGCAATGCCGTCAAGTACAACCGCCGGGGCGGCTATGTTCGCCTGGTGTGCCGCGAGGTGGAGCCAGCGGATGGCGTCCCCGTCTATGAATACACGATCGCCGACAACGGTATTGGCATGAGCGAGGAGTTCCAACAGCGCCTCTACGAGCCGTTTTGCCGTGAGGGGCAACAGGTGGAAGGCGCTTCATCGGGAACTGGCCTGGGCGCGCCTATCGCAAAACAGTTGGTCGAGCTTATGGGCGGAACCATGAGTTTTACGAGCGTCTTGGGGCAGGGGACGACGTTTACCATCCGCCTGCCGTTCGAGAAGTGCGACCGCTCCGAGATTCCTCAGGCAGTTCGCGTAGATGCGGGCGACGGCGATGCGCTCCAGGGCCTGCGCGTTTTGCTCGTAGAGGATAACGATCTGAATGCCGAGATCGCGCAGTTTACGCTCAGCCGTGCCGGTGCCGTCGTGACGCATGCTAAGGATGGCGAGTCTGCCGTTGAGGCGTTTGCCACGAGCGCGCCGCACGAGTACGACGTGGTGTTGATGGACATCATGATGCCGGGCATCGATGGCCTTGAGGCCACGCGTCGGATTCGAGCACTCGATCGTGAGGATGCCGCGACCACGCCGATTATCGCCGTGAGCGCCAACGCCTTTGCCGACGACCGCAGGCTTTCGCGTGAGGCGGGCATGGACGCGCACTTGAGTAAACCCGTGAGCTCGCAGGAGCTCGCTGAGGCGCTTGCACACATAGCCGCCGACGCTTCATAAGCATAGGGCCCGGTTCCAAGGTGGGTTGGAACCAGGCCATATTGTTATTGATGAGGCCTGCTGAGGGGCTTACTTTTCCTGAATCTGCTTGCCGCAGAGATGCTCAATCGTAATCTCGTAGAGCTGGACGCCCTTAATGTCCTTGGCGATTTCCTCTTCGACTTCCTCGGCGGAAGGGTAGTACTTAAGGGCGAGCTGGCGGACTTTGTCTTCGATAAACGCGGGAGTGTCGTTCGCCAGGCGACAGCGGCCAAAGACCACGGTACTCATAACGTAGGGAGCCCAGTCACCGTCCTTGTGCCACTCGTTGCCGTAAACGGTAAAGCAGACCTTGTCATCGCGCTTGAGTGCGTCGACCTTGTGGCCAGCCTTGGCGCCATGGAAATAAATCTTGTCGTGCTCGGCATCGAAGAAGTAGTTGACGGGAATGGCGTACGGGTAGCCATCGTCGCCGTTGACGGCAAAGACGCCGCGCTTGCAGGTAGCGAGCAGTTCGCGCGCTTCCTCGTCAGTGATGGCGCGTTTCTTTCGACGTAAGGGCCTAAACATCGTTGGCTTCCTTTCTGGTCGTGCGTGGTGGTTGAGCACAAACTATAGCGAAACGGATCCGTTTTTCTTGATGCGGGCGAGTATGTTTTTGAGCTTGTTAAAGTCGAGCGGTTTGGACAGATGGGCGTTCATGCCGGCGTCGTGTGCCGCCTTGGCGTCCTCGGCAAAGGCATTGGCGGTGAGCGCGATGATGGGGATATCGGCTGCATCGGCCTTCTTGCTCAGGCGAATCGCGCGGGTTGCCTCATAGCCGTCCATGCCCGGCATCATGATGTCCATCAGGATCGCATCGAAGCTGCCGGCGGGATGAGACAGGTACAGATCGACGACTTCGTTGCCGTTGACGGCGCGGGTGACCACGACGCCCTCGGATTCTAGCAGCGTCTGTGCAATCTCGGCATTCAATTCGTTGTCTTCGGCGAGCAGCACGTTCATGTCGGCGAGCGAGCAGTCGGGCGCACTCTCAACCGTATTCGCCCGCGCCTGGGGATTCTCGTCGATATCGAGCGGAATCTCCACGTAGAACGAGGTGCCCACATGGAGCTCACTGGTGACTTCGATGGTGCCGCCCATCAGTTCAATAAGCGACTTGACGATTGGCATGCCCATGCCGGTTCCTTGGAACTTGCTGCGCGCATCGTCACCTTCTTGGGCAAACGGCTCATAGATATGCTTTAAAAACTTGGGAGTCATGCCAATGCCGGTATCCGAAACGCTAAAGCAAAAGAGCGCGCGCCCG
This sequence comes from uncultured Collinsella sp., assembly GCA_902478885.1. Taxonomy (GTDB): domain Bacteria; phylum Actinomycetota; class Coriobacteriia; order Coriobacteriales; family Coriobacteriaceae; genus Collinsella. The sequence continues at coordinate 8,040 of CABSMS010000048.1, forward strand.
TTATCGAGTGGCTTGGTCTTTGAACTAAAGGTGACGGAGCCGCCGTGCTTGTTGTACTTAATGCTGTTGTCTAACAGGTTGATCATGATCTGTCGGATATGGGTGGGACTGCCGATCATGTATGGCCCCGTGGCGTACGGCAGACTATTGTCCTGCATGGTGATGCCGTTACTGGTCGCGCGGAGCTTGCACAGAACCAGCGTATTGTCACAGAGCTCTTTGAGGTTAAAAGGCGCATGCTCCAGTGTTAGCTTGCGGTCTTCGATTTTGCCCATCTCGAGGATGTCGTTGATCAGCGAGAGCAGGTGATTGGCGGCAACGCGCGCCTTGGCACGGCTCTCGCGGGCGACCTTGATATCGCCTTCCTTCAATTCCTCGATCTCGATAAGGCCCAGGATACCGTTGAGCGGCGTACGGATGTCGTGGCTCATGCGCGTGAGGAATGCCGTCTTAGCGGCGTTGGCAGCGTCGGCTTTTTTGCGCTCGGTTCGAGCGCGCACGAGCGCCCAGATGAGCAGGACGATGCCGACCGACAACATACCGATGAGGGCAGCGGCAATGGCGGTGCGGTTGCGATAAAGGAATTGAAGCGTGTTGGATTCCTGGGCCGTGTACGACGTGGAGGAGTAATTGCTTGCGGAGAGCGATTCTCCGGCATTGATGATGCCCTTGTTGATGATTCCCAACAGCTCGGGTTTTCCGCGCGAAATCCAGCACGAGAGCTCCCAAGTGTCAGGGAGCTCGGCCGTCTCGCAGTTCTCGAGATCATAACGGTCACCGATGGTTTTTACGCGTGAACTGGGGGCGAGGATGCAGTGCACCGTTCCCTTCCTGAGGGCGTCGAACGCTTCATCGTCGGATCGGTATTCGGTCACGGTCGCTGTGGGGAACAGACTTTCGAGTACATTTCGGTTGATAAACGATGATTTGGTGCAGGCGATGTTCTGAAGGTCTTTGTTCAGGTTGCTTCCGGTGTGGATGGCGGTGAGGGATATGGTCCCCAACGATATCGACTGCACAACGCCTGATTGCTCGGCAAGCCAGTAATCTCGGTATACCGGCAGCGCAACGTCGATGCTTCCCTTTGACAGGGCCTTTGACATCATCTTGTAGTTATCAAAGGCGACGGTTTTGACCGTAATGCCAAATTTATCGTGCAACGTCGTCGCAAGCGATGCGAGCGAGCCTTCCATTTTGCCGTCTTCGTCTTCGTTGCAGTAGGGGAGTTTGCCCGTAATGTAGCCGAGCGTGATGGTGTTGTTGTTCGCCTTGAGCCAGGCGCGCTCATCGCCGGTGAGCGAGGATGATCCGCTGTTTTGCGCTGAATAGTTCGATTTGACCTCGTCGTTATAGCGGGGGTTGACGCGGTTGATTGCCGCCATTGCGGAGTTGATGTTGTCCATCAGGTCGGGGCGGCTTTTGGGAACGGCAAAGTAGTAGTCGCTCGAACCGACGTAGAACATGGGCGACGCCTCGGGCGACGAAATGGTGTCGTTCATGATGATGGCGTCGACCTCGCCGTTTGCGAGCGCGTCAAAGAGAACGGAGCCTCCGTCATACTCCCTGTATGTGCAGGCGATTCCCTCGTTGGCGAGCCACTGCTGGCCGACGATGGTTTGCATAACACCGGAGTTGTAACCGATGGTGAGACCCTGGAGTGCTTGAGGGTCACCCTTGGCCAGGTCGTCACGGTCGGGCCTGGCGTAGATGTAGTAGCGCTCGGTGCCCTCGGGGTTCGAGGAAAAGAGCAGCTTTTGGGCGCGTTCCTCGGAGTAGGAGATGTTGGGCATGAGGTCGATCTCGCCTGCCTCGAGCATGTCCATAAGCTCGGTGAAGGTGCCGGAGACGTATTCGTACCGCCAGCCGGGCGTGTAGTACGACAGGGTCTGGAGGTACTCGTAACCCCATCCCGAGAGACGCTCGCCGGGGGTGCCGTTCTGGAAGCCCTCGTTGTTGACGAGCCAGCCGACGCGGACCGTCTTGACTGGCTGACTAGAGTCATCGGCAAAAGCCTGGACAGGCGCGATGGAACTCAGTGCGGCAAGCGCGGCAAGCACAATGGCCAGGGCGCGACATATAACTGAACGAAGGACAGTGGCAGCTCTCACATGCAATCCTAACGAATCGAGACATTACCGCATAAGGATACCAGCTCAGCCTGCCCAGTCGGCAACTGCACCGCTAAACGCTCCCGCTTGGCAGTCGGGGACAGTCCCTTTCTGCCGGCATAAAAGGAGCGTCCCCATCTGCCGGTTGTGGGACAATACCGAGCGAACGTGATTGGGCGTCTGGGAAAAGGGGGTCGCGATGAAAAAGCTGAGGACGCTTGCCGACGTGTTGCGCCAGGCTGGCTTTGCGCGCATCACGGGCCTGTTTCTTATCTTCTACCTGCTGTGCTCGACGGCCGTCTGGCTGTCCGAGCCCACGACTCTTACGTTTGGCGACGGGCTCTGGTTTAGCTTTGAGACCGTGTCGACCATCGGCTTTGGCGATATTCCGGCCGAGACACCGGTCGCCCGCGTCATCACGGTCGTCTTGAGCGTCATCAGCATCTTCTACATCGCCATGCTCACGGGCGTGGCGGTGAACTACTGCAATACACTCATCAAGATGCGCCAAAAGGACACCATGGCGCGCTTTATGGACGATCTTGAGCATTTGGAAGAGCTCGACCGCGATGAGCTTGCCGATCTTTCGCGTCGCGTGCGCGAATATCGTCGCCGCCAACGCTAGAGTGAGCGTCGCGCGTCACGACGAGGGGGAATGAATATGAATATCACCGTGTATCTGGGTGCCAGCGCCGGCAATGACCCGGCGTTTCTGCCCGCGGTGCAGGAGCTGGGCAACTGGATTGGTGACAGCGGACACGCGCTGGTGTACGGCGGGTCCAAGTCGGGCCTGATGGGTGCGCTCGCCGATAGCGCACTCGAGGCAGGTGGACATGTGACGGGTGTTGAACCGAGCTTTTTTATCGAGGCCGAGTTTCAACATGACGGTATCGACGACCTCATCGTGACGAGCGACATGGCCGAGCGCAAGGCCAAGATGATCGAGCTCGGTGACGCGTTCATCGCCTTTCCGGGTGGCACGGGCACGCTCGAGGAGATTGCCGAGGTCATGTCTGCGGTGTCGTTGGGGCACTTGAGCGCGCCGTGCATTCTGTACAACTTGGACGGTTACTACAACGACCTTAAGGCGCTGCTCGAGCACATGATCGATAAGGGCCTATCGAGCCCGCTGCGCCAGCACGGCATCTACTTTGCCGACGATTTGCGCGAGATTGCCTCGATTATCAACGGATAAGTCTTGAGCCTGCCCCACTATGGCTCCCAATGGTGCCGTTTGCGGCGCAGGTGGTTGGCTCGTTCGGGTAATGCTCGCTCTACAATAAAACGTATCTATGTCGACTTTGACCGCGGGAGGACCCGATGGATAACCTTGCCAAACCCACAAACCGCGCGCTGTTTTTAGTTAGCGTTGCCGTGACCGGTGCGTTCGCAGGTGCCGCAGTCTGGCTGTTCTTCTTTGCGATGGAGCACGGCATCGACTATCTATGGACCGAGATTCCACACGCGCTGGGCGTCGCTTCGCCCGAGCTTGCCAGCGGCCCGTTTGGCTTTCTGCCATACCCGTTTTTCGTCTGCCTGCTGGGCGGCCTGCTAATCGGTCTGTACGAAAAGACGACGGGCACCAAGACCGATGACCTCAACCAGGTGATGGCCAAGGTAAAGCGCGATGGACGCTACCCGTACGACAATCTGGGCAAGCTTTCGCTCGCGGCATTGCTGCCGCTGCTGTTTGGCGGCAGCATTGGACCGGAGGCCGGCCTGACCGGCGTCATCGCGGGTCTGTGCAGCTGGGTCGGCGATCGCATGCGTCGCTTTGGCGCCGAGTTTAGGGAGCTCACGCTGCTGGGCACCCAGGCTGCCCTGACGGCACTCTTTACCGCGCCCGTCTTTGGCTTTGTGGCGCCGCTTGCCGGAAGTACTGACGGCCAGGGCGAAGACGCCGACGATGAGTCCGCGTCCGGCGAGATCACCATCAAGCTGCCCAAGGCGCAAAAGACCGTGGTCTACGGCATTGCGATTGCCGGCGGTCTGGGCACCTACCTGCTGCTCGGCCAGCTTGTGGGCGGCGGCATGGGTATGCCGAGGTTCGAGGCTGCCGAGGTGGGTAACCTCGAGCTCGCATGGCTCATCCCCCTGGCGCTTGTCGGCACGGCTTGCGGCTGGCTGTACTTTGTCTCGGAGCATGCGAGCGAGGCACTGGCCCATGCCATAGGGGAGCGCCCCATCGTCAAGGCCATGCTGGCTGGTCTGGCGCTCGCCATCTGCGGCACAGCTCTGCCCTACACCATGTTTGCCGGCGAGACGCAGGCCGATGTGCTCATGGAAACCTACCTGACCATCCCTGCCGGTGTGCTTATCGCGACTGGCCTGGTTAAGGCTATGCTGACCCCGGCTCTCATCAATATGGGCTGGCGCGGCGGCCATTTCTTCCCGGTTATTTTCTCGGGCGTAAGCCTGGGCTATGGCCTTGCTATCCTCACCGGCGCCGATCCGGTCTTTTGCGTTGCCGTCTGAACGGCATCGACGATGGGTGCCGTCATGCGCCAGCCCGTTATGGTTGTGGGCCTACTGCTCATGTGCTTCCCGCTCAAGGGTATCGTCGCCATGATCATCGCCGCAGTCATCGCCGCCGGTATTCCGCTGCCCAAGCCGCTGCGCAAGTAGTACGGTGGCTCACGCTGGGGATATGCCATTTGTCACGGATTTACGGGGAGGGGCGGCGATTGCGTCCTTCGTGGATTGAGATACGCGTGGCTACAGATCGCGTACTCGATAAACCTTGGTGCTGACGGTGCAGCTGATTGCACATAGCGCGAGGGCAAGTACGGCGATGCCTGCGCACAGACAGCCGAGGACGGCAGGGTCGGGATTCGCTCCGGCAATCGACATGAGCCAGTTGCTAATGGGGTTGGATGAGCTCAGCATTGCCATGGTACCGCAGCCCATCAGGGCAAACAGGCCGACGGAAAGGCGCAGCGCCTCCATGTGTCCAAATCGAAAGAACAGCGGCTGTGCCAAAAACACCATCATGAGGGAGATGAGCATCGATGCGGCGGAGGCTATTGTGATCTCAAAGACGGTCTGTCCCGTCGAGGGAATGCCCGTGTGATCGAAGAACGGAAGGGCGATGATGTTCAAAAGCACGGCGGCGCATGCCATGACGGCCGAGAAAGCAATAATGCACAGGTAGCGTGCGCAGATGATGTCTTTGCGCGAGAACGGCAGCGTTGCCCGATAGCGCTCCCAGCCGTTTTGGTTATCGTAGCCAGCCAGTGAGTTCATGATTATGATGGGCGACATGGCGCTGACCGCGCAGGCGCCGGCGCTCATACCGGAATCGCCGTCCGATGCGTTGGCAAGGGTTAGCACGACGAAGATGAACAGGCCGACGCCCGCAATGCTCGGGATGAGCGTGCGAGCGATGGCGAGCTCGGACATAAAGGCGCGTTTCATTTTGAAGCCCCTTTCAGCGTGAGGCGAAGATAGTCGTCAATGGTTGCCCGATCGCAGGGAATCTCGGGAAAGGCCTCGAGCGTTTCGCGACGGTTGGGCACGAGCACGTCCACGCTGTAGGCGTGGCGGGCGGCATGGGCACCTTCGACGCAAGCCATAAGCTCGGCGGCCTGCGCTTGGGTGCAGTGGGCGATGCCGGCTCGGTCGGTAATGTCCTCGCGCGGCAGGTCAAACACAATCGAGCCGTTATCGATGCAGATGACGCGGTCGGCGGCGCGATCGAGGTCGGACGTAATGTGGCTCGAGAGCAGCACGCTGTGCTGGCCGTCGGCAACAAAAGCAAGCAGCTCATCGAGCAGTTCCTCGCGCGCCATGGGATCGAGGCCCGCGGTGGCTTCGTCCAAAAGGAGTAGCTTGGCATTATGGCTGAGTGCACAGGCAAGCTGCAGTTTCATGCCCATGCCGCGGGAGAGGTCCTTGACCTTTGTCTTGGGATCGAGGCCAAATCGGTCGATGAATCCGGCGAACGTTTCGCGGTCCCACGTGGGGTACGCCTGGCCTACGAGTGCCTCGATCTGGCCCACCTTGAGCGTTGAAGGGAAGGGGCATGTGTCCAGGACGAGACCGACGCGGGAGCGCAGATGGCGTTGCGACTCATCGGGCGCGTCGGCGCCACAGCGTTGCCCAAACAGGTTCACTTCGCCGGCATCGAGCTTTATAAGCCCGAGCGCGGCTCGAATCGTCGTGGTTTTGCCGGCACCGTTGGCACCAACAAAGCCGACGATCTGGCCGGGCTCCACGGCAAGCGTGACGTCGCGCAGCGAAAAGCGGTCGCTTACAGTGCGTGAGATGCCTTTGAGTTCTAGCAAGTTTTGCATGGTATAGCCTTTCTTGCAGATGGCTACTGCATGGTTTCGGGGGCCACCAGGTCGAGCATCTCGTGCAGTTTGTCGCGCGTGACGCCCAGGGTTTCGGCTTGGCTCGCCGCTTTCGCAAGCAGCTCTTCGATATGGCAGAGCTGGTTTTCGCGCAAAAGCTCCTGGTTGCCCTCGGCGACAAAACAGCCCTTGCCCTGCACGGTGTAGATAAACCCGAGCTGCTCCAGGTCGGCGTAGGCGCGCTTGGTGGTGATGACGCTCACGCCAAGATCGCTCGCGAGTGCACGGATGCTGGGGAGTTTGGCTCCCGCAGCGAGCGTGCCCGATAAGATCTGAGCTTTGACTTGCGAGGTTATCTGCTCGTAGATGGGCTTGTCGCTCGAATTGGATAGGACGATGTCCACAGCGGCTCCTTAGCTGATGGGCTACACGTGTATATAACCGGTAAGCACAGTATATATACACTATGCACAGTTATGCAAGAGGCAAATACGGATTGGGTCGGCTACCCAGGCCCCAACTGATGAATTTGTCCTGATAGGCGCCCTAGAGCGGGATTTCGCGGCTACAATAGGGCGGTTACATCGACGTAATGCACTCAATGCAAGAAAGGATCCGCATGGCAAGCCTGTCGGATGAAATCTCGTCGCGCCGCACATTCGCGATCATCAGCCACCCGGACGCCGGTAAGACCACGCTTACCGAGAAGCTGCTGCTCTATACCGGCAGTATCCAGACCGCCGGTTCGGTCAAGGGCAAGAGCTCGGCCAAGCACGCCGTCTCGGACTGGATGGACATCGAGAAGGAGCGCGGCATCTCCGTTACCTCCTCGGTGCTGCAGTTCACCTATAACGGCGCCTGCGTCAATATCCTCGATACCCCCGGCCACCAGGACTTCTCGGAGGATACCTACCGTACGCTTATGGCCGCTGACGCCGCAGTCATGGTCATCGACGGCGCTAAGGGCGTCGAGGCCCAGACCAAAAAGCTCTTTAAGGTCTGTACGCTGCGTCACATTCCCATCTTCACCTTTGTGAACAAGCTCGACCACGAGGCTCGCGATCCGTTTGAGCTCATGGAAGAGATCGAGAATGTTCTGGGCATCAACACCTATCCCATGAACTGGCCGATCGGCAGCGGCCGCAATTTCCGCGGTGTGTTCGATCGTCAGACCCGTCGCGTTATCGCCTTTGAGGGCGATGGTCACGCCAACGCCACCAAGAAGGTCGCCGAGGTCGAGGCCGAGCTGGGCGACCCCGCCATGGATGAGCTCATCGGCGAGGAGAACCATAAGAACCTGATGGACGATATCGAGCTGCTCGATGGTGCCGGCGACGAGCTTGACTTGGATGCCGTGGCCTGCGGCAAGCTGAGTCCGGCGTTCTTTGGCTCGGCGCTCACCAACTTCGGCGTGGAGCCCTTCCTCAAGGAGTTCCTGCGTCTGGCCCCGACGCCGCGCGCCTATACCGATACGCTCACCAGTGAACCGGTCGATCCCTGCCGCGACGACTTTAGCGGCTTCGTGTTTAAGATCCAGGCCAACATGGACAAGAACCACCGCGACCGCATCGCCTTTGTGCGCATTTGCTCGGGCAAGTTCGAGCGCGGCATGGATGCCTTCCACATGCAGGGCAACCGCAAGCTTAAGCTTGCCACGGGCACGTCGATGATGGCCGATGACCGCGCCATCGTGGACGAGGCGTACGCGGGCGATATCGTGGGCCTGTTCGACCCGGGTATCTTTAGCATCGGAGACACCGTGTGTTCCGGCAAGCGCCACGTGCAGTATCCGCAGATCCCGACGTTTGCCCCCGAGATGTTTGCTCGCATTACGCAGGTCGACACGCTCAAGCGCAAGCAGTTCGTCAAGGGCATGGAGGAGCTTGCCCAGGAGGGTGCCATCCAGATTTTCCGCGAGCTGGGTGCCGGCATGGAGAGTGTCATCGCTGTCTCTTATACAAATCTCCGAGCCC
>CABSMS010000049.1 GCA_902478885.1 uncultured Collinsella sp.
CAAGGCTATTCGTCGGCAGCGTCAGATGTGTATAAGAGACAGGACCAGGCCGAGGCCTACCTGGAGCTCTACTGCGACCGCGCCGACATGCCCATGCAGGTCGTGCGTCAGTGGACGAGCATCGTCGCCGCTTCCGAGCTCGCTCGCAAGCGCAACGTGAACGATGAGTTCCTTAAGAACTGGATCGACGTCGTCGATTATCAGTAATATCTGAGCGATTTAATTCGCATCGGAGGCACAAGAAAACCCCGCAGCTCATATGGGCTGTGGGGTTTTCCTTTTAGATTTCAAAGATGCCACAAGATAAAAGGACGGCCCCGCATCTCCCCAATCTGGAGAAATGCGGGGCCGTCCCGTATATCGAACTACAAGCGAAATCGTAGATTAACGACGGGCAGCCTTCACCAGCTCGGCAACCTTGGCAACGACCTCGTCGATCGCCACGTCCTCACGCTCGCCGGTAGCACGGTCCTTGAGCTCCACCGTGCCATTCTTGAGGCCACGCTTACCCAGAACGACCTGATACGGGAAGCCCATGAGGTCGTTATCGGCAAACTTAAAGCCCGGACGCTCATCGCGATCGTCGACGACGATCTCGATACCCTCGGCACACAGGCCATCAACAATCTGCTCGCAGACGGTAGCGCACTCTTCCTTCTTGGGATCAAGCGGAATCACCGCGACCTCGTACGGGGCAACGGAGACCGGCCAGACGATGCCGTGCTCGTCGTTGTGCTGCTCCACGACGGCAGCAAGCGAGCGGGACACGCCCACGCCGTAACAACCCATGATGAGCGGCTTCTCCTTGCCGTCCTCATCCATAAAGGTGGCACCCATGGCCTCGGAGTACTTGGTGCCCAGCTGGAAGACCTGGGAAACCTCGATACCGCGAGCAGCGGAGAGGGGCTTGCCGCAGTGCGGGCAAGGATCGCCAGCCACGACGGTGACCAGGTCGGCCCACTCGTCGACGGTAAAGTCACGCTCGGGGCAGGCACCGGTAAAGTGATAGTCGACCTCGTTGGCGCCACAGGCCCACTGCTTGGACTCACGCAGGCTCTCGTCGCACACCAGGCGGATGCCCTCGGGCAAGTTAACCGGTCCGATAAAGCCCTTATGCAGACCATAAGTCTGGAGCTCCTCGTCGGTCATCATGCGATAACCCTTGCCAAAGACATGCTCGGCCTTGCAGTCATTGAGCTCGTGGTCGCCCGGGACAATGGCCACGACCGGCTTGCCCTCGGCGTCGATGAGCGCCAGCGACTTTCGCGTACCGTTCTCGGGGAAACCGAAGAACTTGGCGACGGCCTCAATGGTGCCCATGCCCGGAGTCTCGACCTTGGTGAGCGTACCGTCGCCGGGGCCCTCAGTCACGACGACCTTGGTGCTTGCCGCCTCGTCATCGGCAGCAAAGCCGCAATCGTCGCAGTAGACCAGCGAAGCCTCACCGGCGTCGGCCAGAGCCATGTACTCGACGGAGGTATCGCCACCGATCTCACCGGAGTCGGCAACGACGGGCAGGGCCTTAATGTAGCAGCGCTCACAGATGTTAGCGTAGGCCTGCTTCATCTTGTCGTACTCCTCCTGCAGGCTCTCCTGCGTGGCGGAGAAGCTGTAGGCGTCCTTCATGATGAACTCACGGCCGCGCATCAGGCCAAAGCGGGGACGGAACTCGTCGCGGAACTTATCCTGGATGTGGTACAGGTTAACGGGCAGCTGTTTGTAGGAGCGCAGCTCGTTGCGCACCAGGGCCGTGACGGTCTCCTCGTGCGTGGGGCCCAGGACGAACTCGCGACCATGACGGTCGTCAAAGCGCACGAGCTCCTTGCCATAGGCATCGATGCGGCCGGACTCACGCCATAGCTCGGCATCGACCATAATGGGCATCATGAGCTCCTGGGCGCCGGCAGCATCCATCTCGTCGCGCACGATGTTCTCGATCTTGCGGATCGAGCGCCATGCGAGCGGCAGATAAGAATACAGACCGGCGGCCTCCTTGCGGATCATGCCAGCGCGAAGCAGCAGGCGATGGCTCGCAAGCTCGGCATCGGCCGGATCCTCTTTAAGCGTCGGCGCATAGAGCTTAGACATATACATTGCTCGAGTCATTTATTTCTCCTCAATAAGCTTGTCGACCTCGGCCATGAGCGCGTCGACAATTTGATCCTCAGCTACTTTACCAATGATCTGGCCATGCGAAAAGAGCAAGGCCTGACCACGTCCGAAAGCAACGCCCAGGTCGGCATCAGAAGCCTCACCGGGGCCATTAACGGCACATCCCATGACGGCAATCGAAAGCGGCGCGGCATAGTTCTTAAGCCGCTCGGTTACTTCCTCGGCGATGGGAATCAGGTTAACCTGGCAGCGGGCGCACGTGGGGCAAGAGACAATCTCGGGACCACGGCGACGCAGGCCCAGCGACTGCAAAATTCCCCAGGCGACCGGCGGCTCCTCAACCGGATCGGCCGTGAGAGAGACGCGCATGGTGTCACCAATACCCTCAGACAGCAGGATACCAAGGCCCACCGAGCTCTTGATGGTGCCCTGGAGCTTGGTACCCGCCTCGGTTACGCCCAGGTGAAGCGGAACGTGGGGAATCTCACGCGACAGGGCTCGATAGGTATCGAGCGTCGTTTGCACGCTATGGGCCTTAGCCGAAAGCACAATGTTCGTAAAGCCGCGGTCTTCAAAATGCTTGACGAAACGCTCGCTCGACATCACGAGCTTCTCGGGCTGCGTGAGGTCGTCGCGCTCGGCGATATCCTGCTCGAGCGAACCGGCATTGACGCCAATGCGAATCGCGCACCCAGCGGCGCCCGCGGCATCGATCACGGCATCGACCTTGGCCCAATCGCCAATGTTGCCGGGATTGATGCGGAGCTTGGCGGCACCGGCCTCCACAGCGCCAATGGCCAGCTTGTGGTTAAAGTGGATATCGGCAACGATTGGCACCGGAGACTCGGCACAGATGGTGCGGAAACCCTCAAGCGCGGCCTCAGTGGGCACGCTCACACGCACGATATCGCAGCCAGCTTGCGCCAACGCGCACACTTGCGCAAGTGTTGCCTGGGCATCAGCGGTATCGGTGCAGGTCATGGATTGGACCACCACCGGCGCACCGCCACCGATCTGCACGCCGCCCACATGCACGGGGCGCGTCAGCTCGCGCGGCAAAGAATGGGTTAAAGACAATCCAAACACTCCCCTACAGAATAAATCGAAGGATGTCGGAACGAAGCATATAGACAAACAGCAGTGCGAAGAGCGCGATGCCCACATAGCTCACAATCGTCTGAGCCTTGAGAGGCAGCTCGCGACCCGCAATCTTTTGAATAATCTCGATGACTAACTTACCGCCGTCGAGCGGGGGGATGGGCAGCAAGTTCATAAAACCCAGCGAGAACGAAATGAGCGCGGCAAACGACAAGAACGTTACGGGGCCGGCAGCAGCCGCCTGAGAGGACATGACGCTGATGCCCACGATCGACGAGGACTGGTCGAGAATCTCCATCGTATGCTGCGGCTGGAGTAGGCGCATCACGCCCTCCGCTGTCTGCACGACATAGGAGAAAGACAGGCGAGCCGACGTGATGGGGTCTAAACGGACCACCTGCGTAGAGGCATACACACCTAGGCGCTCGTCCTCTTTGAGCGCAACCGTGGTCGAATGCTGCTTGCCGTCACGCTCGTACTCGATGGCGATATCGTCCTTACCGGCAGCCTTGCCGATAGCATCGTAGACGTCCATCCAAGTGGAACATGAGACACCGTCGACCGAAAGGATCGCGTCGCCGCCCTCGATACCCGCCTTGGCGGCAATAGACCCCTCGTCAACCTGACCGATCACGTTGGTATCCATCGGCACGGTGACACCCGCAATGGAATAGATGCTCATAAGGAGCAAAAAACCCGTTAGGATATTGACGAGAATGCCCGCGAGCAGCATAAAGGCGCGCTTGAGAAAGCCCTGGCCAAGATAAGTGTGCGAGCGCTCTTGCGCCAAGAAATCAGCCTCGCCGCACGGCAGCTCCCACACATCGCCCTCGGCAGTCGCATGCTCTCGATCGAACCGGCGGCCGTCAAAGGTGGTGTAACCCGCCGCATCTCGCGGCAGCGTCTGATACTTGGCGGGATAGTAGCTCGGCGAGGGCTTCTCCCCTTCCTCATACCAGGGTGCGATGGAACCCCAGCCCAGCAACAAGGCGCATGCCTCGAGCACATCCTCCTCGGAAAGCTCAAGCTCGACAGCAAGGTCGGCCACGGTCACGCGACCATGACGATAGATAGCCGCGAGCACGCGATCGGCACACGAGACGTCGGTCGGATCCATACCGCAGATGGCAGCGTAGCCACCCAGCAGAAGCGGGGTCACGCCAAACTTGGTTCCAATGCGACGCGACGTGCAATGGATGTCAAAGCGACACGGCAAGCCCAAAAAGAACTCGGTCACGCGGACGCCGCAGGCACGCGCCGCCAAAAAGTGGCCGCCCTCGTGCAAAAACACGAGGACGGAAAGCATCAGCAGGCCCCAAAAGACCGATGAGAGAACGCTCAGAACAGTATCCATAAAACGAAAAAGCAATCCTTATGGGTTAGGAACGGGTTGCGGCAAGCACCTGCGCAGCTTTTTCACGCGCCCACGCATCGATGTCGCGAAGCTGCTCAAACGAATCGACCGCCTGCATATCATGGGCATCCATGCAGGATTCTACAATGCGATCGATATCGGTAAAGCTGCAGTCATCGTGCAGGAAGGCATCGACGGCGACCTCGTTGGCGGCATTGAGGACGCACGGCATGGTGCCGCCCGTCTTGCCGGCACGCTCGGCCAGTGCCAGACAGCGGAAGGTATCCATGTCGGCAGCATCAAACGTGAGCTGTCCCAGCTCGCGGAAATCGATACGAGGCGCCGGGGTGTCCCAACGCTCGGGATACGAGAACGCGAACTGGATGGGAATACGCATATCGGAAGCACCGAGATGCGCCATCACAGAGCCGTCGGCGAACTCGACCATAGAGTGAATCTTGGACTGACGCTGCACGACCACGTTAATGAAATCGAGGTCGCAGTTAAACAGATGCATGGCCTCAATGCGCTCCAGGCCCTTATTCATGAGGGTGGCGGAGTCGATGGTGATCTTGGCACCCATGGCCCACGTGGGATGTGCAAGGGCATCGGCACGCGTCACGCGATCGAGCTCGTCGCGCGTACGGCCAAAGAACGGACCACCCGAGCAGGTGAGCCAAATACAGTGGGCCTCGCGCGGATTCTCCCCCAGATAGCACTGGTAGATGGCAGAGTGCTCAGAGTCGACAGGAATAAGCTGGCCCGGTTGCGCCAACGGCATAAGCAAGTCGCCACCGACGACGAGGGACTCCTTGTTGGCAAGGGCAAGACGCTTATTCGAGGTCAAGGCCGCATGGCTCGCCTCGAGACCGGCGGCGCCCACAATAGCGACAAGCACGCAGTCGACATCGTCGCGACGCGCGAGCTCGCAAACCGCCTGCGCGCCAACGCCGAGCTTCGTTCCCTCGGGCAACTCCTGCAGCACGGCGTCATCGCCATGAGCGACATCGGCCACGGCAACCGCCGGAACCGAGAACTCGCGGGCAGCGGCAACGAGCTCGGAGGTGCTGGAGTTAACGGACAGCGCCGTCACCTGCAAGCGATCGGCATGCTGACGGCACACATCGAGCGCCTGGGTGCCGATAGAGCCCGTACAGCCCAGGATGGCAACACGGAGACGTCCATCGGGGCCATACGTCGTCTGGAAGGACATTACAGCACGCCTCCGATCATCAGCATCAGCTGCGCGGTGATGCAGCCGAAGATAAGCGAATCGCTACGATCGAGCATGCCGCCGTGACCCGGGATAAGGTTGCCGGAATCCTTGACGCCCACGCCGCGCTTGATGCGCGACTCGATAAGGTCGCCGATAACGCCCAGAATGGACACGACCACGCCGCACAGCAGCGCATAGGGCAGGCTGAGCTTGTAGAAATGCGTCGCCCACAGGATGAGCCAAATCAAAACCGAGCCCAGGATGCCGCCGGCAAACCCCTCCCAGCTCTTTTTGGGAGAGATCTTGGGAACCATCTTGTGCTTGCCGATACGGCTACCCACGATGTAGGCAAACGAGTCGGAGACCCAAAGGGACGCGCAAACGCCCACCGAAAGCAGGGCGCCGGCAAAACCGGGCACGGCATCGCGCAGCAGCACGATAGCCGACAGCATAAAGCCAGTGTAGATGGGACCCATGAGCGTCACGGCCACATCAGAGATGCGGGTACGCGGCGACCAGACATACCAAATGCCCACAGCGAGCATCAGGGCAAAAAGCAGGGCATTCAGCAACATCGAATCGCCCAACGCCGACAGCGGAAAGAGTACGGCGGCAGCGATACCCATGCGCTCGTTAGCCATCTTGCCATCGAGCCTTGTCATACGGAAAAACTCATAGCAGCACAGACCGCTCATGACAGAAACAAAGATGGCCGTGGGCACGATACCCAAAACCAGGCACAGGATAAAGACAACGGCATAAACGATACCGGCGGCGGCACGGGTAATAAAGCCCGCAAGCCACGAACCGGTGCCATTCTTCGCTACGGGCGCTCCCGCAGCGACAGCCTTGCGCTCAGATGTCTTGGGAGCAGTTGCCTTGGGACGATCGGACACGATTAAGCCTCCTCGGTCTTGCTCAGTCCACCAAACCTACGGTCACGGCCCTGATAGGCCAAAATGGCGTCAACAAGGCCCCAACGATCAAAGTCGGGCCAATAGGTATCGGTGACGTAGAACTCGGAATAAGCCACCTGCCACAGCAGATAGTTCGAAAGGCGCAGCTCACCAGAAGTGCGAATCACAAGCTCAGGATCGGGAAGGCCGGCGGTATAGAGGTGGGAAGCCACCATGTCGTCATCAATTGCGGCAGGATCGATCTTACCGGCGGCAGCGTCGAGTGCGATCTGACGGACAGCGCGGGTAATCTCGGCACGCGCGCCGTAGTTGACGGCAAGCGCCAGCGTCATGCCAGTGTGATCGGCGCACTCGGCAAGACCGCGTTCAAAAACGTCGCGGGTCTTCTTGGGCAGCGCGGAAATGTCACCCAAAAAGACAACGCGCACGTTTTCGCGCTTCAGAAGCGGCAGCTCGTCGATGAACGTCTTGGCAAACAGGTGCATCAAGACGTTGACCTCATGCTGCGGGCGGTTCCAGTTTTCGGTAGAAAACGCATAGGCCGAAAGCACGTCGACGCCCAGACGCACGCAAGCGGTAATAATCTCGCGAAGGGAGACGATACCCGCCTTGTGGCCCTCGGTGCGTGCAAGACCGCGCGATGTGGCCCAACGACCGTTGCCGTCCATAATGCACGAGATATGGTGCGGAATGTTATTGAGGTCAAGGTCGGAAAAACCGACGCCCGCAGGGGCGTCGGCAAAGTACTCGACCAGTTTATGCTCGTCGTATTGCACCTTAGATCTCCATGACCTCGGCTTCTTTTTCCTTCAGAAGCTCCTCGACCTTGGCGACATACTCATCGGTGTGCCTCTGGACCTTGGCCTGCTCGCGACGGACATCATCCTCGGTGAGCTCCTCATCGCGCTCGAGCTTGTTGTTGAAGTCGCGACGGATGTTACGGATAGACACCTTGGCCTGCTCGGCGTACTCGCGGCACTCCTTGACGAGCTCGCGACGGCGCTCCTCGGTGGGAGCCGGGAACGGCAGGCGAACGACGGTGCCATCGGAGTTGGGGGTAATACCCAGATCGGAAGCGCCGATGGCCTTGACGATAGCGTTGATGAGTGCCTTGTCCCACGGCTCGATGAGCAGCATGTGGGCCTCGGGGGTCTTGACGGCGGCAACCTGCGTGACCGGCGTGGGAACACCGTAATAATCGACGGTGATGTCGGACAGAATGTTGGCATTGGCGCGGCCGGTACGGACCTTGGAGAAGTTATGCTTGAGGGACTCGAGCGACTTGTCCATATGGGCGGTGATGTTCTCTGCCATGCTTAATCCTCCTGATAGACGAGCGTGCCGACGGGCTCACCCGCGAGCGCGCGCTTGACGGTGTCCTCGCCATCGATGTTGAGGACCAAAATCGGCATACGGTTATCCTGGCACAGTGCCGTAGCGGTGGAATCCATAACCTGCAGACCGCGGACGAGAACCTCGTGATAGGTAATCTTGTCAAAACGGACGGCATCAGCGCACTTGACGGGATCCTTGTCATAGATGCCGTCGACCTTGGTGGCCTTGATCAGAATCTCGGCGCCGATCTCGCACGCACGAAGAGCCGCGGCGGTGTCGGTCGTAAAGTACGGATTGCCCGAACCGGCGGCAAAAATAACGACGTTGCCCTTGGAAAGGTGGTTGATGGCGCGACGGCGAATATAGGGCTCGCAGATCTCGTTCATCTGGATAGCACTCATCACGCGGCAGGGAACATCGTTATGCTCGAAGGCATCCTGCAGGGCGAGCGCGTTCATAACGGTTGCCAGCATGCCCATATAGTCGGCCTGAGCACGCTCCATGCCACCGGCAGCGCCGGCCATGCCGCGGAAAATATTGCCGCCGCCGACAACGACGCCGACCTCATGGCCAACGGCGAGCAGCTCCTTGACCTGCTTGGCAAGATGGTCGGTAACCTTGGGGTCGATGCCATATTGACCGTCGCCCATCAGTGCTTCGCCGGAAAGCTTAAGAAGCACGCGTTTATATCGGATGTCGGACAAAGCGATCCTCCTTTAGATTGAACTCTCAACATTCTATCAAAGGCTCTAAGAAGAGCCATGAAAAAGCAGGCTGTGAGTAAAACCCACAGCCTGCTCATTACCAGATGCAAGAGCTTATTTACTCGCCACGGACCAGACGGTCAAAGGCAACGACGGTAATGGTGTCGCCAAGCTCCTTGGAGACCTGCTCAGCGTACTTCTTGATGGTGAGGGAGCTGTCCTTGATGAACTCCTGCTCGGTGAGCACGGACTGCTTGTAGAACTTCTCCAGACGGCCGACAGCCATCTTCTCCTGAATGGCCTCGGGCTTGCCGGACTCGGCAGCCTGAGCCATGTAAATCTGCTTCTCGTGCTCGACGGTCTCAGCCGGAACCTGATCGCGGGTAGCGCAGATCGGGGCGACGGCGGCAACCTGAAGGGCAACGTCGTGAGCAAAGGTCTTGAAGGACTCAGCCTGAGCGGTCTCGGCCTTCTCGAAAGCAAACTCGACGAGGACGCCAATCTTACCACCCATGTGGATGTAAGAAGCGAGAGCGCCGTTCTCGGCCTTACGGGCGGCGAAGCGGGAGATCTTCATGTTCTCGCCCATGATGTGAATCATCTCGGTGAGCTCGGAGGAAACGGTCTCCTCGCCCATCGGCTTCTCGAGCAGAGCGTCGACGTCAGCAGGCTCGGTGGTAGCGACAACCTCAGCGACCTTGGAAGCAAAGCCGGTGAACTTGGCGTTGGAGCCAACGAAGTCGGTCTCGCAGGAGAGCTCGAGCAGAGCGCCGGTCTTGCCATCCTCGGAGACGAACGCGGCGACAGCGCCCTCGTTGGTCTCACGGCCAGCCTTCTTGGCAGCCTTGGCAAGGCCGTTCTTACGCAGAACGTCGACAGCGGCGTCCATGTCGCCGTCAGCCTCGACGAGAGCCTTCTTGCACTCCATCATCGGGGAGTCGGTCATCTCGCGGAGCTGCTTGACCATAGCGGCGGTAATCTGGGCCATTGTGGTTCCTTTCAAAGAGATGAAAAAGAATTAACTAAGACTGATTTACTCGGCCTTGGGCTCAGCGGCCATCTCGGCCTCGGAGACCTGCTCCTTGCCGGAGCCAGCGAGGCAGGCGTCAGCCATGAGCTCGCACATAAGGGTGACAGCGGAGATAGCGTCATCGTTGCAGGGGATGCCGTACTCGACCTCGTCGGGATCGGAGTTGGTGTCGATCAGAGCGACGACGGGGATGTTCAGGCGCTGAGCCTCCTTGATGGCGTTCTCCTCGCGCTTGGTGTCGATGACGAAGAGAGCCTGGGGCAGACCCTTCATGTCGCGGGCGCCACCGAGGTTGGTCTGGAGCTTGGTGAGCTCCTTGCCGAGCACAGCCTGCTCCTTCTTGGGCAGAACAGCCATGCGGCCGTCCTCGACCATGGCCTCGAGCTCCTCCATGCGGTTGATGCGGGAGCGGATGGTGACGAAGTTGGTCAGCATACCGCCGAGCCAACGCTGGTTGATGTAAGGCATGTTGGCGCGCTCAGCAGCGTTCTTGACGGCCTCCTGAGCCTGCTTCTTGGTGCCGACGAACAGCACGTTGCCACCCTTGGCGATGTTCTTGACGAAGGTGTAGGCCTGGTCGGCGTCGAGGATGGTCTGCTTGAGGTCAAGGATGTAGATGCCGTTGCGCTCACCGAAGATGAACGGCTTCATCTTGGGGTTCCAGCGACGGGTCTGGTGACCGAAGTGGCAGCCGGCCTCGAGCAGGGTGCGGATATTAATCTTGGTAGCCATGTTAAACCTCCTGTGGTTTGCCTCCGCGCGGGGTCATCCTCCAAAACCAACCCGGACATGTGCTACCAAAGCCCGGGCACCACGGTATGAAGTAGCCGCGCGTGCGTGATAAAAACATGTTGCCGTGAAGCAACCCGATGAATGATAGCAGGAATGCCTCTTCCTGCCAACCCGCAATCAAAACCACACACCTGAGTGCGGCGCGGGACGTCCCAGCCACTATTCGCCGCGGGGATGGGCTTGAGCCACAGCCCGCTTAAGCCGATCGGGTGTGAGATGCGTGTAGATCTGCGTCGTGGACAGGCTCGCATGACCTAGCAGCTCTTGAACCGAGCGCAGGTCCGCACCGCCCTCGAGCAAATCGGTCGCAAAGGTATGGCGCATCGCATGCGGGGCGATGTCGGCCGGAATGCCGGCGAGCGTCGCCAGCGTATGGAACCGCCGCCTGAGCATGGCGGCGCTCATGCGATTGCCGCGCGCCGATATAAGCAGCGGATGCGGCCCGTTAGCGAGGTCACGGCGCTTTGCCTGAGCGAGCAACTCCGGCCTCCCCTCCTCAATATAGAGACGCGTCGCCTCGAGTGCGCGACGATACAGAGGAACAATCCGTTCCTTGCTCCCCTTGCCCCATAGCCGCAGCGTGCGCTCGGACCATGAGATGGATTCCACATTGAGCGCCGCAAGCTCTGAGATGCGGGCACCCGAGGCATAGAGCAACTCGAGCATCGCCGCATCGCGCAGTCCCGCGGGCGTCGAGGTATCAGGCGTCTTGAGCAGTGCCTCGACCTGCTGGGTCGTAAGGACGCCCGGCAGGTCACGCGGCAGCTTGGGCGATGCGATCGCCGAGACTGCATCGCCCTCGACAATCCCCTCGGCAGCAATCCAGCGATAGAGAGATCGGATAGCCGACAGGTGCGCCGCAAGCGTTCGAGGAGCCACCTGCTCACGCGAAAGCTCGGCAAGATAGCGACGAATGGTGCGCACGTCGGCAGCGAAGGCATCGATATCCTCGCGCTCGCACCAGGCCGCAAAGCGCTCCAGCCTCGAGCCATAGGCCGTCACCGTGTTGGGAGAAAGTCCCTCGACACGTGCGATATAGGCGATAAACGAGTCGACGGTGTCGTACAGGTCAAAGGCTATGACCGGTCGCCCCCAAACAGATCGGAGCGCGTCGCCAGGTAAGTATCAAGGGCTTCGATCGCGCGGTCGGCGTAGGCCTGGTAGCGATCGCGTTTGCTGCGGCGCTTGCCGTCCTCGAGCGGCGGCACCAAACCAAAGTTGACGTGCATGGGCTGATAGCCCACCGTTGCCGGATCGGTCGCATAGCCCACGAGCGCACCCAGGGCGCCCACGCGGGGCAACTCGACGCGCGCGGCACCGATAGCCTCGGCATAGGTGTTGAGCGCCGCGAGCAGACCGGTCGCCACGGCTTCCATGTACCCCTCGGTGCCGGTGATCTGACCGGCCAGGCGCACGCCGGTACCGGGCACGGCAAAGGTGCCATCGAGCACGTGCGGGGCGTCGACAAAGGTATTACGGTGCATGACACCGTAGCGGAAGAACTCAGCGTTCTCCAGGCCCGGCACCATATGGAAGACGCGCTTCTGCTCGCCAAAGGTCAGGTTGGTCTGGAAGCCCACCAGGTTATAGGCGGTCTTCTCCTTGTTCTCGGCACGCAGCTGAATCGCCGCCCAAGGGCGACGTCCGGTACGCGGGTCGGTGAGGCCGACGGGCTTCATGGCGCCAAAGCGAATGGCGTCTTTGCCGGTGCGCGCAACTTCCTCGGCAGGCTGGCAGGCCTGGAACAGATCGCCGCCCTCAAAGTCCTTGAGCACCACGCGGTCGGCCGTGGTGAGCGCCTCGATAAAGGCCTCGTACTCCTCCTTGTTGAGCGGAGCGTTGAGATAGTCGCCGCTCCCCTGCTCCTCGTAGCGCGACTGCGAGAACAGCACGTCCATATCGAGCGTGGAGGCATCGACGATCGGAGCCGCGGCATCGAAAAACGCAAGGGCGTCGCCACCGACGAGCTTCATGACCTCTTCGCTCAGCGCCGGTGAACACAGCGGGCCCGCGGCAATGACCACGTGGCCTTCGGGAATCTGCGTGACCTCGCCGTGCACGACCTCGATATTGGGACGGCCGGCAACCTCGGCCTCGACAAGCTCGGAAAACTTAACGCGGTCGACCGCAAGGGCACCGCCGGCGGGAACAGCCGCGCGATGGGCGCAATCGAGCAGGACTGAACCCATGCGCTCAAGCTCGGCCTTCAGCAAACCAGCCGCGGAATCCGGACGGGTCGACTTAAACGAATTGGAGCAGACGAGCTCTGCCAGGTGATCGGTATGGTGGGCCGGGGAGCTCACCTGGGGGCGCATCTCGCACAGCCTTACGGCGAACCCGCGGTCTGCCAGCTGGATCGCGCATTCCGAACCCGCCAGACCGCCACCGATAACCGTCACCTGATCGAACTGCATCTGCAAACACCTTTCTAATTGACACGTTTTCCATTGTGACCGAAGGGCGTCTGGGCGTGAAGGGCAAACTTGGAGGGCGCATACCTTCCATCCATCATGCGCTCGATAAGGCCCTCGAGTTCAAGCGAACCCAAGAGTTTGAGTACGCCGACAACATCGAGCGAGACGAGCGCCGCGATGTCGTCGACCTTGAGCGGAGAGGCGATGAGCGCATGCATCACGGTCTGCTGCGTTGGATCCAGGTCGGCAATGCCGGGAGCATCGGGGCGCGAGTAGCGCAGGGTGCCGTAGATGCGTGAGATAGCCATCTCGATAGATTCCTCGTCGATGATGCAGCAGGCACCGTTCGCAATGAGGTAATTCGTGCCACGCGACTCGGGCGATAGGATCGACCCCGGCACGGCAAGAAGTTCGCGCCCCAAATCCATAGCAGCCTCAGCTGTAGAAAACGTACCAGAAGGCATACCCGCCTCGGATACAAAGAGGGCTTGCGACAGGGCCGCGATCACGCGATTGCGGCGCGGAAAGGCGAACTTGCGCGGACCCATGCCCCACGGAGAGATCGACACGACCGCGCCACCCGTATCAAGCGTGCGCGTAATCAGCCCCGCGCTCGAACGCGGGTAGACCACGTCGGCGCCCGTCCCCAGCACCACAACGTGTTTGCCGCCGGCGTTGACCGCAGCCCAACCCGAGGCCTGGTCACAACCGACCGCACCGCCCGAAACTACCGTCACTCCCGCCTCAACCGCCACCTTCGCCGCAAGCTCTGCCACGGCAAGACCATACGGCGAGGCCTTGCGCGCGCCGATGACGGAGAGTGCGGGCGTCGAAAGCACCTCGGGGTTGCCGCGCACATAGAGCGTCTGGGGCACATCAGAAAGCTCCAAAACGGTCTCGGGATACAACACATCACCTGGATGCAGCTCAAAGGTCCCCTCGGCCATCATTGGTCCCTCCTTCCCTGGTACATCGCCGCCTCAAGTACGTGGTCCTGCGTCACCTGCTCGCTCTCGGCGACATCTGCGATCGTACGCGCAATGCGAACCAGGCGCACGATACCGCGGCCCGTGAGATGTGTGCGCTTCGACAGGCCGAGCACACACTTCTCCGCCGCATCATCGAGCTCGAAGGTCGAAACGACGCCGTCAATGGACCGCGTCTCGTCATCGTCGGCCTCGGCATCCGCATCGTCCATACGGGACTCGCGCCAGGCGCGAAAGGCGCGACCGCGCACAACGTAGTCACGTAACTCGGCCGACGACATACCCTCCGCACCCTCGATAATCACCTGAGGGTCGGGACGGGTCACATCGATCATCATGTCGATACGGTCGGCCAAAGGACCGCGCAGTTTAGACCGATAGCGCTCGACCATCGCCGCCGAGCAGCGACACGGCACCTCGCGATCGCCCAAAAAGCCGCAGGGGCAGGGATTGCTCGCGGCCAGCAGCTGAAAGCGCGACGGGAAGGTAAAGGCCCCGTCGACGCGTACGATCCTGACGTAGCCGCGTTCGATGGGCTGACGCAGTGTCTGCAGCACACTGGTGGGAAACTCGGCAAGCTCGTCCAAAAAGAGCACGCCGCCATGAGCCAGGCTGATCTCACCCGGATGCACCGGGCGCCCGCCGCCGATAAGGCCCGCCGTTGAAATGCTGTGGTGGGGACTTCGGAAGGGCCGGTGCCCCGCCAACAAGCCATCAATGTTCTCACCCAAAACCGAATGGATGCACAGCGCCTCCTGTTGATCCTCGACGGAAAGCTCGGGCAGGATGCCGGTCATACGGCGCGCAAGCATCGTCTTGCCCGATCCCGGGGACCCGATCATAAGCAAACCGAGCTCACCCGCTGCCGCCAGTGCCATGCCGCGTTTGGCAACCTCCTGCCCCAGCACGTCGGCATAGTCGAGTTCGGGCTCAAAAGTAGCCTCCACACCCTCGGAATCCAGATAATGCCGCGCGGCATCGCCCATGCCATGGGCAAGCTGAGACAAATGATCGATGAATCCGCAATCCACGCCCGCGAGTGGCACATGCTGGTCTGATCTGCCGGCGATAAAAAACAGCCCCATGTCGCGAGCCAGCAGCTGAAACGCCACCTCGCCCTTGACAGGAAGCACCGTACCGTCCAAGCCGAGCTCGCCGGCGATAAGGCAGCGATCGAGGTTGTCACGGGGAATCTGCCCATCGGCCGCTAGAACCGCGATGGCGATGGGCAGATCAAAGCCGCTACCGGTCTTGCGAATATCGCCGGGCGCCAGATTGACCGTAATGCCCGAGCGCGGGATCTCGAACCCGGCGGAGCGCATCGCACAGCGAATACGACCACGTGACTCCATCACCTCCATACTCGGGATGCCGAGCATCTGAATGCCCGGAACGCCACCGGCAAGCGAGACCTCGACCGTGACGTGAATCGCCTCGACGCCACGGATGCAGGCCGCGTGAACGGCAAACGTCTCGAACGCCATCACGACACCTGCCAATCGAACGCGTTGTACTGATGCTCGATCTCGGCGATATGCCCGCCGCGAATGGTAACACCCACGGCATCGAAGCGAATCGCCTTGAGCGGATAATGCTCCATGAGATAGCAACTTGCGATGCGGCGGTAGCGGCGTTGCTTTTGGGCGTCCACGGCCTCCTCGGGAAAGACCCGCGTGTTGCAATCCAGGGCGACGCGTCTGGTCTTGACCTCGGCCATCACCACGACATCGTCGAGCTCATCGAGCAGCACCAGATCGGCTTCGCCCTCGGTGCAACGATAACCCTGCTCCAGCAAGGTGTAGCCGCGCTCGTTAAAGTAGTCGATGGTGATCAGCTCGCCCAGCATACCCAGCTCGCGGGGACTGAGCCCCTTGATAAACTCGGGCGTCATCGCCCCGCAGTCGAGCTCGCCGTTTTCCCAACGCTCCTTGAGCTGCTGCGTCTTGCTCTTTTTGCTTGCGGCACTCATGGGATCTCCTTTCCCGCACACTGCATTGCCCCGATGATGAGGGCACCTTTCATGCGGGTAAGTACCGGAAGCAAACCAAAAGCTGACCAAATGCCGTCAAAAAACGGGCCGTACGCAACAATCACGTTGCACACGGCCCGCTACCAGCAGGTTTATAAAACCCCGGAGGTCCCTGTCTCCACAATTGACCTAGAAAAGGCGCTCAGTCTGCAGAAAGTTTCCGCAAAAGCTCACGCGGTGCAGAGGCTGTCTCTTATACACATCTGACGCTGCCGACGAATAGCCTTGTG
>CABSMS010000050.1 GCA_902478885.1 uncultured Collinsella sp.
CGTGGGCTCGGAGATGTGTATAAGAGACAGGGTGAGCTGTTCCTCGGGCTTGGGGTCCAAGATTTGCTCGACCTTATTGCCCACAGCGCGCGGGGCAACCTTGCCGGCGCCGACGGCGGCAAACAGGTCCTCGAGCTGCTTGAAGTTAAACTGCTCCGCCACGGCGTTGAGTGCACGCGTCGAACGCGGCGTAGAAATGCCATAGCCACGCTTACGCAGGTCCTTGGCCAGCATATCGCGACCGGCGGCAGCGTCGTCGTCCTTGGTCGCAGCGGCAAAATAGCGGCGGATCTTTGACTTGGCGGAAGGTGTCTTAACGATCTTGAGCCAATCGCGCGACGGCTTGGAACTCTTGTTAGTCAGGATCTCGACACGGTCACCCGTCTTAATCTCGTGCGTGAGCGGAGCCACCGCACCGTTGATTTTGGCGCCGACGCAGTGGTTTCCCACCTCGGTGTGAACGGCATAGGCAAAGTCGAGCGGCGTGGAGCCGGCACGAAGCGCCATGACCTCGCCTTTGGGCGTGAAGACAAAGATCTCCTGATCGAACAGATCGACCTTCAGCGAGTGCAGGTATTCCTTGGCATCGGTGATCTCGTCGGAAGCCGCCCAATCGAGCGAATGCTTGAGCCAGTTGATCTGGTCGTCCAAACGTTGAGCGTCATTGGTCTTGGAAGCAGACGATCCGCCCGACTTCTTATATAGCCAGTGGGCGGCAATGCCGTACTCGGCCTGCTCATGCATCTCGTAGGTTCGAATCTGAATCTCGAGCGGACGAGCCGTAGGGCCGATGACCGTCGTGTGGAGCGACTGGTAGTTATTGACCTTGGGCATGGCGATATAGTCTTTAAAGCGACCGGGCATGGGGTGCCACAGCGTATGCACCGCGCCGAGCGTGGAGTAGCAATCGCGCACCGAATGCGTGATGACGCGCAGTGCCACCAGGTCGTAGATCTCGGAGAATTCCTTGCCCTTGCGCTTCATCTTTTGGTAGATGGACCAATAGTGCTTGGAACGGCCGTTGATCTGGAAGTCCTCCAGGCCAATGCGGTTGAGTTCGTCGGTGAGTGTCTTGATGGTCTCGGCAAGGTAGCGCTCGCGGACCTCGCGCGACTCAGCCACCATGCGCGCGATGCGCTGGTAGGCATCGGGCTCCAGGTAGAAGAAGGACAGGTCCTCGAGCTCCCACTTAATAGAGCTCATGCCCAGGCGGTCAGCCAAGGGCGCGTACACGTCCATGGTCTCGCGAGCCTTAAACAGGCGACGATCCTCGCGCAGGGCTGCCAGCGTTCGCATGTTGTGCAGACGGTCGGCAAGTTTAACGATGATGACGCGAATGTCCTTGGACATGGCGAGGAACATCTTGCGCAGCGTGAGCGCCTGCTTCTCGTCCATGCTGTCGACTTCGATGTTGGTGAGCTTGGTCACGCCATCGACGAGCTCGGCCACCGTATCGCCAAACAGGCCGGACACATCGGCAAGCGAGGTCTCGGTATCCTCGACGGTATCGTGCAGCAGCGCGGCGCACACCACATCGCAGTCCATCTTGAGATCGGCCAAAATGATGGCCACCTCGACGGGATGGTTAATGTACATCTCGCCCGAGCGGCGCTTTTGGTTGCAGTGCTTCTCGGCGGCAAAGCAATAGGCCTGCTCCACCTTAGAGAAGTCCTCCTCATTCATATATTTGAGGCACAGGCGCTCCAGCTTGTCGTAGCTGTCCGCCATAATCTCGGGCGGCAGCTCATCGGCATGCTTATAGTGCTCCATCTCCGAAAACGGCTGGAGGGTGGAATCATGGGCGGTACGGGCTGCGGCATCCATCGAGGTCCCCTTCCCCTAGGCCCGCGGTACGATCGGGCGGTTAACTTTGGCTAGCATATCAGAAGCGCACGAATCGAGTGCCCAGCTCCGGAAAGCCGAGAACTCCATGCGCGAGCGCAAGCCCTCCAAATAGCGAATTGACCTGCTCAATTGCACACGGCCGGGGTTTTCGGCCATCGCGATGCGACGGGTGTCGTCAAACCCCGAAACGCGACAGAAACCAAGCTCTTCGAAGATTCCCAGGCCGCTTTCCACCGAGCGCTCGTCGACCGGCGTGCGGGCATCGATGGCAAGGCACATCTGCGCGATGTCGATATCGCTCGCGCTAAACGAGTCGTCTCCGGTCTTGCCGCGGTTGGAGCGCCACATAGTCTGCAGCGCTCGATAGAGCGTGACGAGTTCATCGCGCTCGGGCGCGTAGCAGTCGAGCAGGCGCTCGTTAATGCGAGCGTCACGCGACGAATAGAGCAAGTGAATCACGGCAGGTTGGCCGTCGCGACCGGCGCGTCCGCTCATCTGGTTAAATTCAATGCTGCCAAACGGCATGTGGTAGAGCACGACATGGCGAATATCGGGCAGGTTGACGCCCTCACCAAAGGCAGAGGTCGAAACGATGCAGCTGAGGCTTCCGTCACGAAACGCTTCCTCAACACGGCGACGATCGGAGCGCGCAAGCCCCGCGTTATAGAACGCGATGCGGGTCGCGCAATCGGGCACCCGCTTGCGCAGCGTCTTGGCAAGCGCCACGGACTGATCACGCGAGTTGACGTAGATGACGGTCTTCTCCCCCGTAGCCACGATTGAC
This sequence comes from uncultured Collinsella sp., assembly GCA_902478885.1. Classification (GTDB taxonomy): domain Bacteria; phylum Actinomycetota; class Coriobacteriia; order Coriobacteriales; family Coriobacteriaceae; genus Collinsella. The sequence continues at coordinate 2,630 of CABSMS010000050.1, forward strand.
ACCAGGCGGTTCTCGCGGCTCGCAAGATCTCGGTCATCCTCGAGCTGCAAGTTCTCGCGCACCGTCTCGTCGACCACCGTACGGGTAATCGGTAGAACACGGGCAAGCTCGGCCACGACCGGAGCCGTCGCGGTGGCCGTCGCGGCCATAACGACCGGGTCGCCCAGGGCTTTGAGGATATCGGGCATGTCGAGATAGGCGCTGCGGTCGCCGCCCTTGGCAAGGCCAGCGTGGTGCGCCTCATCGATAACGACAAAACCGATGCGCCCCGAACGCGCAAAGCGGTCGCGGTGAATGGACAGGAACTCGGGCGTCGTAAGCACGATGCCGGTACGGCCCGAAGCCAAGCCGGCAAACACGTCATCGCGCGCCGCCTCCACGGTCTCGCCGGTCAGCACGCCAACGCCAATGCCAAGCGATGCCATCGTCGACGAGAGGTGATAGGCCTGGTCGGCAACAAGCGCACGCAGCGGATAGACAAAGATGCTCGCACGTCCGCGAAGCACCGCCTCACGCGCGGCATGTACATGGAAGATGAGCGACTTGCCGCGCCCCGTTCCCATAACGGCCAGAACACTTTGGTGATCGGCCAGGGCATCGAGCGCCTCGACCTGCGCGCGGTGCGGCTGGTTCGAGCCGATAAAGCTATGAATAAGCGAGCGCGTGAGCTCGGTATAGGAAAGCTGGGCGAGCGTCTCGCGCTTGCGCGACTCCAGGCGCAGGCCAGAATCCGCCGGCTGCACGCCACGACGAAGCTCGCATGCCGGATCGTCGACGCCGGGCAGCGTGGTATCGCGGACCAGAACATCCTTGATCATGAGCTTGGGCTTCACACGCCCCTGCCAATGCTCGGCAACGGCCTCAAACACCAAGTCGACAGCGCTATCGCAGTTGATGAGCTTATCGATTTGCGGCACGCGGAACATAATGGCCGGCACGCTCGCGGCGCCATCGGTCGCCACAAAGCGCATGTGCTCGCCGGTCTTACCCACCACGGCGCGATCGCACATCGTCACGCCCTCGGCAGCCAGCAGCGGCACCTTATTACCCTGGCCAAACGGCTCAAGGCGGGAAATCTGCTCTATAGTCTCGATATTCAGCTCGGAAAGGTCGACCGTGGCGGCAACCTCGTCGATGTCTTCAAAGTCCTCAGCGGGAATCTCCGATAGCACGGCGGAAAGGCGACGACGGAATTCATCGAGCTTGGATGCCTCGATGGTCACACCCACCGCACCGGCATGTCCGCCGCGACGAATCAGCAGGTCGGAACAGTGCTCGACGGCGTCAAACAGGTTAACTTTGCCCACCGAGCGACCAGAGCCGCGCGCGATACCGTCCTCGATCGAGAACAGCAGCGCCGGCACGTGATAGCGGTTGGTCAGACGGCTTGCCACGATGCCCTTGACGCCCTCGTGCCAGCCTTCGCCGCCCACAACGATCGCGCGCCCGCCGTCATAGGTCTCCTCGACCTTTGCCATGGCATCGCGCGTGAGCTCCGCCTCGATCTCACGGCGCTGGCGGTTGATTTCCTCGAGCTCAGCCGCCAGCGCGCTTGCTTCGATGGGATTGCGGGCAAGCAGCAGGTCGAGCGCCAGCTTGGGATCGGCCATGCGGCCGGCAGCGTTTAAGCGGGGAATGAGCGAGAATGACAGGCCATCCGCCGTAATGCTCGAAAGGTCCGCCTTGGCAAGCGCGGCAAGCGCGATATAGCCGGGGCGAGCGGTTACGCGCATCTGCTGGATGCCCTCGGCAACCAGCGCGCGGTTCTCGGGCGTGAGCGGCATCATGTCGGACACGGTGCCCAGCGCCGCGACCTCGATTAGCGAACGCCAATACGACGGCTTGCCCAGGCGCTCACCCAGGACTTGCACCAGCTTGAGCGCCACACCAGCACCGGCAAGCTCGCGCGAGGGGCCCTCGTCCTCGAGCTTGGGGTCGGTCAGGGGCACACCCTGCGGCACCTGGTCGGAGGGCTCGTGATGGTCCGTGACCACCAAATCGATCCCCAGGTCCTCCAAATAGGAAACCTCTTCCTTGGCGGCAATGCCGTTATCGACGGTCACGATCAGCTGGGGGCGAGCGAGCTCGTTAACGCGGTCGAGTGCCGCGCGCGAAAGACCGTAGCCCTCATCAAAGCGATGCGGAATAAACGGCGTGACATCGGCGCCAAACGTGCGCAGCGCCTCGGTCAACAGGCAGGTCGACGTAATACCGTCAACGTCAAAATCGCCAAAGACTGCAATGTGCTCGTGGTTGCGAATAGCACGCTCGACGCGGTCGGCAACGACCGACATGCCCGGGATAATGAGTGGATCGGCCCAGTCGCGATCGAGCGAAGGCGTCAAAAACAATTGGCCCTCTTTGATGGAGCCAATGCCGTGCGCGACCATAATGCGCGCCACCAGCCCGGGAATGCCCAGACCAGCCGAAAGCTCCTTTTCGAGCTCGGGGTTTTGCTGAGCGACCGCCCAGCGATGCGTCGTCTTAAGCGATGACATAGGCGCCCACCCCCGATAGGGGCAGGTCGCCGCGATACCTCTCACGGTTCATAGCGATGAGTCCTCTGTGTATGCCCGCTTCGGCAGGCAGATCTGTTGAACGGATTTATTATACCGTGCGGCGCGGACGCAAATCGCCGCAGCACGCCGCGGTTTCGGTAAACGATGCCGGTAATAGCCTCGAAATAATCGAGCGTTTCAGCCGCACGGACGCATACGAGCGTCTAGCATATCCATACAAACGAGTTCGCGGATAAAGGGAGTCACGGGACATATGAAGCAATGGACTGGACTGGGAAAGTTCCTCGCGGGGCATATGCAGGTCATCGTTCCGATTTGCGTGGCGCTCGGCGTGCTCTTTCCCCAGCAGATTGGCGTGCTCAAGCCCATTGTTCCCGCCCTCTTCGCCTTTATGACGTTTCAGGGTGCGCTCAGCAACACCTTCCACCAGGTAGCCGAGGTGTTCCGCCGTCCCCTGCACCTGATTTTGGCACTGCTCGTCTCGGCGGCGCTTATTCCCATCGTGGCCTATGCCATGGGATCGTTATTCTTTGGCTCCAATCCCAACCTTGTCTGCGGCATCGTGCTCGAGTACAGCGTACCCGTGGCGGTCACTGCCTTTATGTGGATTAGCATGTTCGGCGGCAACGGCCCGCTCGCGCTCACCATCATCCTGACGTCCTCGGTTATCTCCCCTGTGACGATTCCGCTCACGCTCAAGCTCCTGCTGGGCGCCACCGTCTCGATCGATGTGCCGAGCATGATGCAAGACATGGCCTTTATGATCGCCATCCCCGCCGTACTCGGCATCGTGATCAACGAGCTCACGCGCGGATGGGGGCACGAAAAACTCTCCCCCGTGCTCTCGCCCGCCTGCAAATTCATGATGATGGGCGTTATCGCCTCCAACTCCACCGCCATGAGCGAGTACGTGCTGCACATGAACGCGGTGCGCTTGGAAGTCGCCCTCTTTATTTTGGTCTTCGCCATCAGTGGCTTTGTCGTCGGTTTTCTGGTCGCCCATACGCTGCATCTGCCATATAGCGAGACGACCACCATGTGCTTTACCTGCGGCATGCGTAACATCTCTTCGGGCGCCGTCATCGCCACGCAGTACTTTCCGGGCGAAGTCGTGTTTCCCGTCATGTGCGGAACGCTGTTTCAGCAGGTACTCGCCTCGCTTATCGGGCATCTCTTTGAGCGTCTGACCGGCGAGGAGCGCGCCGCCCAGCGCAAGCGCGTCGAAGCCGGCCGCGACGCCATGGCACGCTAGACTGTCCGCATTACGCGGGTGTTAGTCTTGCTATACGAGCGTTTCCAGATGCGCACGCAGGCGCTCAGCATCGATATCGAGCGTTGTCTCAGCATTGACCTGGGCCAAACGATAGCCGACAAAGTAGGGCGAAACCACCCAACGTGGCAGCGCCTTGGCAATGGTCCGACCGCCCAGGTGATAGAAGAACAGGTTGTACGACTCTGCGCGACCACCGTGGTGCTCGTTCAGGATATAGCGCAGAGCTACCTGGATCGCATCGGCGAAGAGATCCGCCTCGGCTTGGTCTCTCGTGTCATCGCTGGCAGCGATTCCCTGCGGGGCTGAAACGTTGATCTCAAAGAACCCCATGATCGGTTCGGTTGAGATGTCGACCGAGATTCTCCCCTGTTGCCAGACACTGATGCCTTCAAAGTTGGCTGAGGCCAGCGCCGCATAGCCGTCCTCCTGTTCCAAGCCCACAATCTGCATGTGTGGATGGACGAGGCTGCCGCCCGAAAGCGGGCCTTTGTTCTTGTACATGAGCACACTGCAGTACTGTTGGGAATCGATCATCTGCTGCCAACAGCCCAGGGCAAACCGCATCACATGATGCAGCTCATCCGGTTCATAGGTCACCAGGTCGGCGTCGTGATTGGCAGACTCGATCAATACGGTCTGACGTGTGGCCCGCAATGTCTTGAACTTATTCTCGAGCCAGATGCAGTCACCATCGCGCTGGATGATGTTGGCAAGCCCCTCCGTGTCGCAAAAGGGGCACGCGGTGCCAGGGCGACGATTATCGTCGGGCTTACCGCTCGCCTGCTGGACATCGAATACAAGTGCCACGGGCTACACCTCCAGCGGCACAATCTTGGTGCCATGGAGCTCGGAGACGCCCAGTGCCGCCGCCACGGTATCGCGGTTGACCGTGGAAATGCCGCCGCCGGGAAGGATGGTCAAGCGGTCGCCCGCATACTCGATCAAGCGGGCCAGGTTTTCGAAGTTGTCCTCGATCGGCGCACCGGCAGCGCCACCATGCGTCAGGATGCGTGTGATGCCGCAGTCGGCGAGTATGTCAATCGCGTCGAGCTGAGCCTCGGGCGAGAGCTGATCAAACGCCATGTGGAAGGTGATGTCGATGGGTTCACGCTTGCATTCCTCGGTCGCGCAGCCCGCGGCCATCACGAGGGCGCCCAACGTAAGCTCGTCGAGTGCCCATCCGCCAGCGCAGGGCTTGCAGCAGCCAAAGGCCAAGCCGTCAACGCCGGCGCTCACGGCAAGGCCCAGGTCCATCTCCATCATACGCAACTCGTCCTGGTTGTAGTGAAAGTCGCCGCCACGCGGGCGAATCATGCACATCACCCGTGCATCGTGCTCGTGGGCATAGTTGGTCGTAGCACTGATAACGCCGGCCGAAGGCGTGGTGCCACCAACGGCAAGGTTGTCGCACAGCTCGATACGCCTTGCACCGGCATCGATAGCCGCCGGCACCCGCTCAAAGTTCTCGGCACAAAACTCGTACAGCATAGATAGACCCCCAAAGACAGCAGATGTTTTCCGACGGGCATTGTCACACATCCCCATGAAGTTGCGGTGGAATAGGGACTCTTTTGGCCTCTGGAGCCCGTATTCAGTCCCTATTTCACCGCAACTTAAAAAGGGGCGCTGACTGAGATAGTCAGCGCCCCTTTTGTTAGGTGGGTTAGCCTCCGAGGTAGGCTTTGCGGACGTTGTCGTCATGCAGGAGCTCTTGGCCGGTGCCGGTCATGGTGATCTTGCCGGTCTCGAGCACGTAACCGCGTGTGGCGATGGAAAGCGCCATCTGCGCGTTTTGCTCGACCAGAAGCACCGTGGTGCCGGCCTTGTGCAGGTCCTCGACAATCTGGAAGATCTGTTCGATCAGAATCGGTGCCAGACCCATGGAAGGTTCGTCGAGCATGAGCAGCTTGGGATTACTCATAAGGGCGCGGCCCATAACGAGCATCTGCTGCTCGCCGCCCGAAAGGGTGCCGGCGACCTGGCGACGGCGCTCCTTCAGGCGCGGGAACTGCTCGTAGACGCGCTCAAGGCCCGGAGCAACCGTGGACTTGGGCTGCGTGTAGGCGCCCATCTCCAGGTTCTCCTCGACCGTCATCTGCAAAAAGGCGCGACGGCCCTCGGGCACCTGGGCCAGGCCCTTACCAACCAGCTTATCGGCGGGCGTATGAGTAATGTCCTCGCCCATAAACTTGATGGAGCCGGTCTTGGAGCGCAGCAGGCCCGAGACGGTCTTGAGCGTTGTGGACTTGCCGGCACCGTTCGCACCGATCAGAGCCACGATCTCGCCCTCGTTGACGTTAAAGGAGATGTCCTTGATGGCGTGGATGGCGCCGTACCAGACGTTGATGTTGTAGACGGAAAGCATCGGCTCTGCCATTTAGTTCTCCCCCTTATCCTGCTTACCCAGATACGCCTCGATAACGGCATCGTTGTTCTGGATTTCCTCTGCTGTGCCCTTGGCGATAACCTTGCCAAAGTTAAGCACGCAGATGCCTTCGCAGATGTTCATGACGAGCGACATATCATGCTCGATAAGCATGATGGCGATGCCGAAGGTGTCGCGAATCTTGACGATGTTCGCCATGAGCTCTGCGGTCTCGGACGGGTTCATGCCGGCGGCAGGCTCGTCGAGCAGCAGTAGCTTGGGGTTGGTGGCAAGCGCGCGGACGATTTCCAGACGACGCTGAGCGCCGTAAGGAAGCGAGCCGGCCTGTTCATTTGCCAGGTGCTCCATGTCAAAAATGGACAGCAGCTCCATGGCGCGCTCGTGGGCGGCCTTCTCGTGCTTCCAATACGTCGGCAGGCGCAGCACGCCCTCAAAACCGGAGTAGCGCTCCTGATTGTGCAGGCCGACCTTAACGTTGTCCTCCACCGTCATGGTATTGAACAGGCGGATGTTCTGGAACGTACGGGCAATACCCATGCGGTTGACCTGGTAGACCGACTTGCCCGAAGTGTCCTCACCGTCGAGCAGGATGGTGCCGTGCGTAGGCTGGTACACCTTGGTGAGCAGGTTGAAGACCGTGGTCTTGCCGGCACCGTTGGGGCCGATGAGACCGGCGATCTCAGTCTTGCCGATGGTCAGGCTAAAGTCATCGACTGCCTTAAGGCCGCCGAATTCAATGCCCAGGTGGATGCACTCGAGTGCCGGGCGCTGGCCCAAGTCGCGGTCGGGAACGATGGCGCCAGAAGGATACGGGACCATCTTGCCCTTGTTGAACTCAAACTTACTGGGCATCGGCTGCCACCTCCTTCTTGGAAGCAAAGCGGTCCTTAATGCGTGCGAAGAACGCCTTGAGCTGTGGGTTGTTAGTAAAGACCATGACCAGAATCAACACGATGGCGTAGATGAGCATGCGGTAGTCCGAGAACTGACGGAGCAGCTCGGGGAGCACCGTGAGCAGCGCCGCGGCGATAACGGAGCCGCGCATGTTGCCCAGGCCGCCCAGGACCACGAACACCAGAATGAGGATGGACGTATTGAAGTCGAACTTAGTAGCGGAAAGCTGCGAGAAGTTACCGCCGAACAGAGCTCCGGCAGCACCGGCGAGGGCAGCGGAAACCACGAAGGCGATCATGCGGTACTGGGTGACGGAGATGCCCACGGACTCGGCTGCAATCTTGTTGTCGCGCACGGCCATAATGGCACGGCCGGTACGGCTGCGAACCAGGTTGAGCACAATCACGAGCGCGACCATAACCAGGATTGCGCCGGCAAGGAAGGTCGAATAGGTCGACACGCCTGATGCGCCCTGCGCGCCCTTGATGATGGCGGTGCCGTCCTCGAGCAGGTGCAGGTCGTCGATCGTGGAGTTACCCGTGATGTTAAAGATCACATGCAGGCCGCGGGAATCGACGCCCACAATGAGGCAGGTGACGACCTCTTTGATAATCTCGCCAAAAGCGAGGGTCACGATGGCCAGATAGTCGCCGCTCAGGCGCAGGACCGGAATACCGATCAAGAAGCCCAAGATGGCAGCGGCGATAGCGCCGACCACAATGCTGATGATCAGACGCACCGGATCGGACGGAACGGTGCTCTCCAGCGCGACGGCAGTGACGATGCCCGTATAGGCACCGACGCTCATAAAGCCCGCGTGGCCCAGCGACAAGTCGCCCGCAATGCCGACGACGAGGTTAAGGGAGATGGCCATGACGATATAGGCCGTGATGGGAACCAGCTGACCGGCAATCATGCGCGGGATCATGTGGTTGGACTGCATAAAGAACACGATGGCGAACGCCACAACGCACATGGCGTACGTGACAAAGTCGTGACGCGTCTGCTTGTCTTTAAGAAACTTCATAACGCTCACCTACACCTTCTCGGGGACGTACTTGCCCAAGAGGCCGGCAGGCTTGACGAGCAGGACGATAATCAAAACACCAAAGACGATGGAGTTGGCAAGGCTCGTGGAAATGTAAGCCTGCGCCATCGCCTCGATGATGCCGATGAGAATGCCGCCGACAAAGGCACCGGGGATGGAGCCGATGCCGCCGAAAACGGCAGCGTCGAAGGCCTTGATGCCAGGCATGGCGCCCGTGGTGGGCTGCAGGACCGGCGAGTAGGAGCACAAGAGCACGCCGGCGATGGCAGCGAGGGCGGAGCCGATGGCGAACGTCATCGAGATGGTGCGGTTGACGTTGATGCCCATGAGCTGAGCGGCGGCCTTATCCTCGGACACGGCGCGCATGGCCTTGCCCATCTTGGTCTTACCTGTAAAGAACATCAGGCCGGCCATGATAACCAGGCAGGCGACGATGGTGACGAGCGAGACGGCGCTTACGTTAAACTTGGCCAAGAACTCCGGCACCGGGAAGGTGACGAGCGAAGTGAAGTTCTTGGGCGTGGCGCCCCACAGAAGCTGCGCGGCGTTCTGCAGGAAGTAAGACACGCCGATGGCCGTGATCAGAACGGCCAGCGGGCCTGCTTGGCGCAGCGGCTTATAGGCCAGACCCTCAATGAGAACGCCGAGAACCGTGCAGACCACACAAGAGAGAACTACAGATGCCCAGCCCGGGAGGCCGAGATACGACGTGGCGCAGAACGAGACATAGGCACCGACCATAATGACATCGCCGTGAGCGAAGTTGAGCATCTTGGCGATACCGTAGACCATGGTGTAGCCCAACGCGATGATGGCGTAGACGCTGCCCATGGACAGGCCGTTGACCAGGTATTGGATAAAGACCGTCATGTTCCACATCCCCCTTTCGAATAGGTTTCCAGTTAATGTATGAAACAGGGACGTTACACTGTCCCTAGATACCAAGCAAGCAGGGAAGGCCAAAACCTCCCCTGCTTGGGATCAAAACCGCTCTATGTAAGGCGGCCAATTAGGCCTGTACGTACTTGCCGTCGGTGATGACGTACGCCGTGGGCTCCTTCTGGACCTGGCCCTTATCGTTCCAGGTAAGCTTGCCGGTCAGACCGTCAACGGTAATCTTGAGCATAGCCTTGGACAGCTTCTCGGCAGCCTCGGTCGGATCGGCGTCGACACCAAGACCGGCCTCCTTGACGGCCTCGGCCACCGCGTGCACGCCGTCGTAGGCGTCGGCGGCAAACTGGTCGGGGGTATCGCCGTACTTATCCTTGTAAGCGTTGACGAAGTCGGCGTTCTTCTCGTCGTCGGCGGAGAACGGAGTCATGAGCAGCAGACCCTCGGCAAGAGAGGTATCGAAGCCCTCAACGCCCAGGATGCCGTCCATGCCGTCGCAGCCCATCATCTTGACGTCGTAGCCCATGTCCTTGGCGTTCTTGAGCAGGACGGACGCCGGCGTATAGTAGATCGGCGCAAAGATCATGGTGGCGCCGGCCTGCTTGGCCTTGGTCAGCTGGTTGGTAAAGCTCGTGGCGGAGTCGTCCTTAAAGGTCTCCTCGTCAACAATCTCGAGCTTGGACTCAGCGGCCTGGGCCTTAAAGGAATCTGCGATGCCCGAAGAATAGGCGTCGCCGGAGTTATAGAACAGCACGAACTTCTCGTCCGCATACTTCTGCGCCAGGAACTTGGCAGCGTTGACACCTTGGTTGGGGTCGGTGAAGCAAACCTGGAAGACGCAATCCTTGCCGTCGGTGACGTCCTCGGAGGACGCGGACGGGGTGATCATGAACGTCTTGGGGTCGTTACCACACTCTGCGGCAACGGCAACCGACGCACCTGTGGTAGTCGGGCCGACGAGGGCCTGCATGCCCCAGTCGAGCAGGGTGTTGAAGGCGTTGACGGCCTTCTCGCCATCGGCCTGGTCATCCTCGGCCTTGCTGGCAAGCGGCAGCTCCTTGGTCGAGAAATCCTTGCAGCCAAGCTCGACACCCTGGGTAACGGATTTGCCGTAGGACGCGTTGGCGCCGGTCAGCGGGCCGATGGTGCCGATTTTAAACGAAGCGTCGCTCGAAGCGGAACCGCTGTCGCCGCCGTTGGAGGAGCAGCCAGCTAGAATGGACATCGCCCCCAGACCTGCTGCGCTCGCGATAACGCTCCTGCGATTCATAACAGGGTTCAATGACTTACCGGTGAGGCTCGACATGCGGCTCTCCTCTCAAATCTCGTCGGGTTTCGGTTACCCGACAGGCCATCCTTCGCCGTGTTCGGCGTTCGCAAAATACTAGACGCTTTAGTTAAGGAAAGTGGCGATTATTTCAACTTTTCTTTGGATTTGTTCATTTATCCATAATTCTGCGTATATCTATTACTTTATGCATTAATGCCACTTTATTATGTAAAAGTAATGTTTCCATTCTGTTTCAAGCGTACTTGCCCTGAATAAACAGGCTCGACGGTTGCGTTTTGTGCGCACCTAAGCGGCGATGTACTTGCCGTCCTGAATCACATAGGCCGTAGCGGGCTTCTCGACCTGGCCCTCGTCGTTCCACGTCAGCTCGCCCGTCAGGCCCTCGACCTTGATCTTGCGCATGGCCTTGGCAAGGTCGCCGGCAATGTCGGCGCCGTCGGCCGTAATGTCGATGCCCGCCTTATCGATAGCCTCGACAATCGCGTGGACGCAGTCATAGGCGTCAGCGGCAAACTGGTTGGGAGTCTCGCCGTAGGCGTCCTTATATGCCTTGACGAAGCCGGCGTTCTTCTCGTCGTCGGCGGAGAACGGGGTCATGAGCAGTACGCCCTCGGCAAGAGAGGTATCGAAGCCTTCCACAGAGAGCAGGCCGTCCATGCCGTCGGTACCCATGAGCGTCATGTCGTAGCCCATATCCTTGGCGTTCTTGAGCAGAACGGACGCCGGCGTGTAGTAGATCGGCGCAAAAATGAGCGTGGCTCCGGCCTCCTTGGCCTTGGTGAGCTGCGTGGTGAAACTCGAAGAGGAATCGTCCTTAAACGTCACAGCAGAGACGACATCTAGTTTGGATGCCTTGGCCTGCTCGGCAAAGGCATCGGCAACGCCCGAGCTATACGTATCGCCGGAGTTGTAGAACAGGGCGATCTTGGCATCCGCGTACTTCTCGGCCAAAAACTTGGCAGCACTGGTGCCCATGGTGGGGTCGGTAAAGCAAACCTGGAAGACCGTGGTCTTATCCTTGGTAACGTCGAGCGAAGAGGCCGAGGGCGTAACCATGAGCATGTCGTCGGCAATCTCGCCCGAGACGGCAACGGCGGCACCAGTCGTGACGGGGCCGACGAGCGCCTGCATGCCCCAGTCGCACAGGGTATTGAAGGCGTTGATAGCCTTCTCGCCGTCGGCGACATCGTCCTCGGACTTAAGCGAGAGTTTGAGGTCCTTGGTCGAGAAATCCTTGGCGGCGAGCTTGGCACCCTTCTCGGCCGAAACGCCATAGGTTGCCGCGGCGCCGGTCAGAGGGCCGATAACGCCAATCTTGAAGGTCTTGCCGTCATCGGCGGAGCCGCCGTCCGCGCCGTCCGAAGAGCAACCGGCGAGCGCGACGGTGCTTCCGAGCGCCGCGGCTCCGGCGAGAAAGTTCCTACGGCTGAGCGTACTGTTGATGTTGAGCATGGTGTCCCCCTTTTTCGCTGGCCGCAGTGCGGCCGTCTTGCGGTACGGGGCAAACCTTATGGCGCAAACGTTGACAGTTTGTTACGGAGTTCCGTTTGTAGCGAGCATGTTTCCAATGTTTCCGCAGCGTTTCGGGGGTGCCGTTTTGTGCGACTCCTGTTGCCTGGCGAGCACGCGCCCTCGGTTCACGCTAGAATGCACTCAACCTTTAAGCGGTTAATCCATCCATAAGATGCACGAAGGAGCTATCTATGAGCGAACCCCTGCGCACCGTGAACGTCGGTCTGATCGGTCTGGGAACCGTCGGCGGCGGCGTGGCCCGTCTGATCAAGAGCCACCACGATGAGTACCTGGCAGCCTACGGCATCGACCTTAAGCTGACCCGCGCCTGCGCGCTTGCCTGGGAGCAGGCCGAGGCGGCAGGCATTGAGCGCGAGGCCTTTACGAGTGACTGGCACGACGTCGTCACCGACCCCGCCGTCGACATCGTCGTCGAGCTGATCGGCGGCGAGCATCCCGCAACCGAGATCTTCACCACTGCCTTTGAGCACGGCAAGCACGTCGTCTCTGCCAACAAGGCCCTGCTGGGCCGTCACGTCGAGACGCTCGCCGAGAAGGCGCGCGCGTGCGGCGTGCAGATTAAGTGCGAGGCCAGCTGCGGCGGCGGCATCCCCATCGTGAGTACGCTTGAGCACGACCTGGTGGGCAACAAGATCCTGACCATCGCCGGCATCCTCAACGGCACCACCAACTATATCCTGTCGCGCATGGACGCCGAGGGCGCCGATTACGCCGACGTGCTCGCCGACGCACAGGCCAAGGGCTATGCCGAGGCCGACCCGTCCGCCGACGTCGACGGCTTCGACGCCGCCAGCAAGACGGCAATCCTCGCTTCCATCGGCTTTGGCACCCGCGTGACCACCGACGATGTCTACCAGCAGGGTATCCGTACCATCGGCGCCGAAGACATTGCCCAGGCCCGCGAGCTCGGCTACACCATCAAGCTGCTGGGCATCGCACGCAACACCGACGCTGGCGTCGACGTCCGCGTGCATCCCACGCTGATTCCCGCCGACCACATGCTTGCCAAGGTCAACGGCGCCATGAACGCCGTCTACGTGGTAGGCGACGCCGTGGGCGAGACCATGTTCTACGGTGCCGGCGCAGGCTCCTTCCCCACCGCGAGCGCCGTCGTGGGCGATATCCTGTCGCTCTCCGAGCAGATCAGCCGCGGCGTGGCTCCGCTGCCCGAGATTGAGCCCTATGGTCACAACCTCGCCTTTAAGCCCATGGACGAGCTCCAGACCAAGTACTATGTTCGCCTGAAGGTCGCCGACCGCGTGGGCGCCCTGTCCGAGACGGTCGACATCTTTGCCAAGCACAACATCTCGATCTCGCTCATCAACCAAGTCGAGGACGGCAAGTCGGGCGTCAGCGATGCCTGCTCGGTCATCTTCCTGACGCACCGCGCGCTCGAGAAGGACGTCCAGGCTGCCGCCGCCGAGCTTGCCAGCGTCGACTGCGTGGCCGAGGTCGCCAACGTCCTGCGCATCGAGGACGTCGAAGCCTGGTCCGAAGGCTGTC
>CABSMS010000051.1 GCA_902478885.1 uncultured Collinsella sp.
TCTCGGAAGGCACGTGCAGACCTTTCGTCATGGCCTCCTACCTTTCTTTCGGGCCTTTCGGCCGAATCTCTCAGCGCCCTTCCATAGCGGACGCTGCTTGCTGACTGCTCTAGTTATATCCAAATTCCACCCGCAATTCCACCTCGCCCCCGAACGGTCAACAAAGTGCGATGAACGGTATATCGCATGAGATTCCCCCATAATGTACTTCGGCGTTCTAAAGTAACTTTTCTAAGGTAAACGCTCTTTTTTCCTAAAAACTATTTGCAATTGCATCTCTAAACTTTTGATTCAGAATTGCATAGCTAAATCGGTTTTATGTATATAAATGATGTTTGTTTACGTTTCCGCCTGCATTCAATGATATTCAGCTATCCATCATTCTTATTCACACTTACGTACCAGTTGAGTGAGGATATAGACCGCTTGCAGACGAGCAGGGCGTCAGTCCTATGACTTGTCAGCGTAAGAAGTAGGTAAAGATACCGTTCGCACAATACGTCCGTGCCACAAGTCGACTAAATTGAGACAATAGTGAATAGGGTTAGGCTACCGTCCCCTGCGGGGACTGAACGGACAGATGCATATGCCGAGCAAAATCGAAAAAAAGCAAGCCGCCGCAAAGCTGCGCAAACCGCCTCGCGACTTCTCGTACACGCAGAACCGAGAGCTCAGCTGGCTACGCTTTGACAACCGTGTGCTTGACGAAGCCTTCGATGAGACCGTTCCGCTGTTCGAGCGTCTAAAGTTCGTGTCGATTTTCGAGTCTAACCTCGACGAGTTTCTCATGGTGCGCGTGGGCGGCCTGTCCGATCTGGCAGAGCTCAAAAAGCAACCTGTCGACAACAAGAGCAATATGACCGCCTCCGAACAGGTCGATGCTGTCATGGCCGAAATGCCCGGGCTCCTTACCCGTTGGGAGTCCATCTTTAAGAGCATCGAGGGCAAGCTCGACACCTTGGGCGTTCACCGCGCCCGCATCGATTCGCTTACGCCCGAGGAGCGCACCTTTGTAACCCGCTACTTCCAGGCCTACGTGTCGCCGGTCATCTCGCCGCTGGTCATCGATCCTCGCCACCCCTTCCCCAACCTACGCAATGGCGCGCTCTATCTGGCCTGTGGTCTGGACGGCGCCACCGACGAGGAGAGCCTGCTGGGCCTTATCGAGATTCCCGCCTCGATGAACCGCGTGGTCGAGATCCCCTCGCCCACCGGCACCTACTCCTACATCTTGCTCGAGGACGTCATCCTCGCCTGCCTGGACAGCTGCTTTGGCTCCTATAAGCCGCTGGATCGTGCGCTGATCCGCGTCACCCGCAACGCCGACATCGATCCGGACGGCGAGGGCGTCGAAGAGGAAGAGGACTACCGCCAGCACATGAAGCGCATCCTCAAGAAGCGCCTGCGTCTGCAGCCGGTAGTGCTCGCGGTCTCGGGGTCGCTCGAGAAGGCAACGCTCAAGACCATCCGCAAGGCGCTCGAGCTTTCGCGCCGCTCTGTCTTTACCTGCGATATCCCGCTCGACCTGGGCTACGTCTTTGGCATTGAGGGCAAGATTCCCGAGCACCTGCGCAACGAGCTGCTCTTTACGCCGTTTAGGCCGCAGCCCAATCCCACCATCGACATGACCCGCTCCATCCGCGAGCAGGTGCTGCAGCACGACAAGCTGCTCTTTTATCCCTACGAGGCCATGAACCCCTTCCTGGATCTGGTGCACGAGGCCGCCTACGACCCCGAGTGCATCTCGCTGCGCATCACGCTCTACCGCGTGGCCAAGCAGAGCCGCTTGTGCGAGTCGCTGATCGATGCTGCCGAGAACGGCAAAGAGGTCACGGTGCTCATGGAACTTCGTGCCCGCTTTGACGAGCAGAACAACATCGAGTGGGCCGAGCGCCTGGAAGAGGCCGGCTGCACCGTCATCTATGGTTCCGAGGGCTTTAAATGCCACTCAAAGATCTGCCAGCTCACCTATCGCGAGGGCATGGCGCTAACGCGCCTCACGCTTTTGGGCACCGGCAACTTTAACGAGAAGACGGCCAAACTCTACAGCGACTTTATGCTCATGACAGCCCATCCCGGCATCGGCGAGGACGCCAACCTGTTCTTCCGCAATCTGTCGCTGGGCAACCTGCGCGGCGACTACCGCTTCCTGGGTGTGGCGCCCGTCGGACTGAAACCGCTCATCATGCGCGGGCTTGACCGCGAGATCCAGCGCGCCCTTGCCGGCGAGCCCGCCCGCGTGTTCTTTAAGCTCAACTCGCTGACCGACCGCGAGGTTATCGACAAGATCGCTGAGGCATCGTGTGCCGGCGTGCGCGTAGACATGATCATCCGCGGCATCTCGTGCCTCAAGCCCGGTGTTCCGGGCAAGACCGAGAACGTGCATGTCCGCTCCATCGTCGGACGCTTTTTGGAGCACGCGCGCGTCTATGCTTTCGGCGTGGACTCGGACATGATTTACCTGAGCTCGGCAGACATGATGACGCGCAACACCGAGCACCGCGTGGAGATTGCCTTCCCCGTGCTCGACCCCACCTGCCGCGCCCTAGTGCACGAGTACATGGGCATGCAGCTGCGCGACAACGTGAAGGCCCGCAGCCTCACGAGCGACGGCACCTGGGTCCCCGTGGAGCGTGCAGAGGGTGAGAAACCCTTCAACTCGCAGGAAGCCCTGCTGGAGCGTGCCTATCGCAACGCCGAGGCCGCCGCGCAGCAGCGCGCACAGGAGAAGGAACGTGTGGCCGAGGAGGCCATTCAGGCCGATGTTGAACACGGGGCAGCTGCCAAACCGGAAGCGGTTGCAGCTCCCCCGGTGAATGAGCCCGAGGCTGCCGCAGAGCCCGCCGTGGAGAAAGCGCCCGAGCCCGCTACTGCGACTCCGGAGCCCGCCGCCGAGGCAAAGCCCGCCCCTGCTCCTAAGCCGCAGCCGGCCACACCCAAGGTCCAAGAGGTCCAGGCGACCGTCATTGAGCCCGAGCCTGCACCTGCACCTCAGCCCGATCCGCAGGTCATCAAGCCCGCACCCGAGACGAGCGCCCGTCGCGATAAGCCCGCCGGCAAGACCAAGGCCATCGAGCGCCATCGCCCCGGCCGCGTGCGCATGGGCCTGGGTCTGATCGGCCTGGGTCTTAAGACGCTCATTACCGGCAAGACGAAATAGTCGTTTGTAGAAGCAGTTTGTAGAAGCGCCCCGCATTTGAGGAAAGCCTCGGATGCGGGGCGCTTTTCCCTGCTACCATGGTGCGAACAACAACGCGAATGACAGGCAGGAATATGAAGCTCACTATAGAATCGATGACCTACGGCGCCGACGGGCTGGCGCACGCCGACAACGGCAAGGCCGTCTTTGTGCAGGGCGCCGTGGCAGGCGACACCGTCGAGGCCGAGGTCGTACAGGACGGCAAGTCGTTCATGCGTGCCCGCACCACCGAGATTCTGGAGCCAAGCCCCGATCGCATTCAGTCTCCCTGCCCCTTCGTGGGCATCTGCGGCGGCTGCTCGTGGGGCAATCTCTCACGCACGGCACAGCTCGCCGCCAAGGAGCAAAATCTGCGCTCCACGCTCGAGCGTATCGGCAAGTTCAGCCCCGATCAAGTCGATGAACTGGTGCAACCCATCCGCCACACCAAGGATGATTGGGGCTACCGCAATAAAATCGAACTCGAGCCGACCGTTGTAAACGGCCGCGTGCGTCTTGGCATGCACGGTGTCGATCCTCGCAAGATCGTGACCGTCGATTCGTGCCCGTTGTTCGACAAACGCTTCCCCAAGGCACTCAAATCGGTCGTCGGCGCGCTCAATTATCTGAGCGGCAGCCACGACCTGGGCCTTGAGCGCGTGGGCATTCGCGCCTCGCGTCGCACCAAGGCACTCGAGGTGGCGCTCTGGACGCCTACGGGCTCTTTCCCGCGCTCGCAAGTCTCGCGCGTGTTGGCAGACGCCGCGCACCCCACAAGTGTCGTACGCGTGATGAGCAAGGGCGAAAAGAAGGCCCGCCGTGTTTCCAAGGTCGAAATGCTCGCCGGAGAGGGCTCATGGACCGAGAATATCGCCGAGGGTCAGATGCGCTTGTCTGCCCCGTCTTTTTTCCAGGTCAACACCAAGGGTGCCGAGATTTTGATCGAGCTTGTCATGGAAACGCTCGATCCGCAGGAAGACGAGCTTGCCGTGGACCTGTACTGCGGTGCCGGCACCTTTACCCTGCCGCTCGCCCGCCGCTGCGACTTTGTCGCTGCCGTCGAGGCCTACGGCCCCGCCGTGCGCGATCTACGCCGTAACCTGGAAATCAACAAGCTTGATAACGTCGACGTCATCGGCGGAGACGCGGTGCGCGAGTTCCCCGACCAGGATGCCGACATCTTGGTGGTCGACCCGCCGCGCGCAGGCCTCGCCCCCGAGGCGATCGACCTTATCGCCAGCACGAGTGCCCGCGATGTCGCCTACGTGAGCTGCGACCCGGCCACCCTGGCGCGCGATCTCAAACGCTTTGTCGAAGAAGGCACCTTCTCCCCCGTAAAGATCACGCCAGTCGATCTGTTCCCACAAACCTTCCACTGCGAGACCGTCGTCCACCTCAAGCGCAACTAGCCACTTAATCATTGCTCAGAAAAATCATTGGGAAATCGAGCGTGGCAAGCGGAGGTCTTCGGGGTATAAGACGGCTAATTGTATGCCGCCTATGAAAGGAACCCTCATGCCCAGCGTTGCCGTTCTCGCCGCCGATGGCTTTGAAACTATTGAATGCTTGACCATGGTCGATGTCATGCGTCGCGGCGGCGTGCGTGCCACGCTCGTCTCGATTATGCCCACGCGTGAGGTCGTAAGCTCGCTGCAGATCCCCGTGACCTGCGATGCACTCTTTGATGAGATCAACTTTGACGAGTACGACTGCGTCGTGCTGCCCGGCGGCCTGCCCGGTGCCACCAACTTGCGCGCAGATCAGCGCGTCTGCGACGTGGTCTGCGAGTTCGCCGCGACCAAGCACGTCGCCGCCATCTGCGCCGCCCCGTTTATCCTGGGCGAGCTCGACCTGCTCGAGGGGCACCATGCCACGTGCTTCCCTGGCTTTGAGAAAAGCTTCCCCGAGGGCGCCTATACCGGCGAGAAGGTTACGCAAGACGGCAACATCATCACCGCCAGCGGCATGGCCCAGTCGCTCCCCTTTGCGCTTGAACTGCTGCGCACGCTCGCCGGCGACAAGGCTGTCGAGAAGGTCGCCGAGGGCATCCAACTATGATTTTGGCTTCGCAATCACCGCGCCGCATCGAGTTGATGCGCGAGGCAGGGTATGACATTCGCGTGATTCCCGCAGAAATCGACGAGACTCCCTTCGACGGCGAGGCCCCGCTCACACTTGTCGAGCGCTTGGCACGCGCCAAGGCGGCTGCCGTTGCTGCCGAGTATGCCGAGCCCAATGAGCTGACGGTCGCGGCCGACACCATCGTCACCTTTGACGGCAAGATTCTGGGCAAGCCGGCAACCGAGGACGAGGCGCGCACCATGCTCCGTGAGCTTTCGGGCCGCACGCACCAGGTCGCAACCGGCGTCTGCATCGTTAAGGCAGGCGATACTGCCGCCCCGCATGCCGCCGAGAGCCTGTCGTTTGTCGATGTGACCGACGTGACGTTCTATGAGCTTACCGACGGGCAGATCGAGCACTACGTCACCTCTGGTGAGCCCATGGATAAGGCAGGCGCCTACGGCATCCAGGGCACAGGCGGCCGCATGCTCGTGCACGATATTTCGGGCGACTTCTATAACGTGGTGGGCCTACCCATCGCCCGCGTCGCACGTACCATTCAAAAACTCTCGTAATTGCATCTGGCGCTGGGTATCCCCCAGCGCCTACAATTTTGGCGTACCGTGCGGATCCCGACCGGGCACAAGGCGCGGCGGAAAACCGATAGGAGTTAAACATGGATACACTGCTCGAGGCCATTGACGTCTGCGATGTCGATGGCTTTTGCTTTGGCAACTATACGGACGAGGAGGCCGGCACCGGTTGCACCGTAATCGTGGCACCCGAGGGCGCCACCGGCGGCGTTGACGTACGCGGCGGTGCTCCAGCATCGCGCGAAACCGACCTGCTGCGACCTGAGAACACCGTCGACAAGGTCCACGCCGTCTGCCTTTCGGGTGGATCGGCCTTTGGCCTCGAGGCTGCAAGCGGCGTCGCTCGCGAGCTTGAGAGCCGCGGCATTGGCCTTCCCGTCGGCCCCACGCAGGTGCCCATCGTGTGCTCCAGCTGTATCTTCGACCTTGCCTTTGGCGACCCCACCGTGCGCCCCGACATTGAGGCCGGCATCGCCGCCGTGCGCGAAGCACTCGACAACACCCCCACCAAGCTCGAACAGGGCAACGTAGGTGCCGGCACCGGCGCCACTGTAGGCAAGCTCATGGGCCCCGCCACCTGCATGAAGGCCGGCCTTGGCGCTGCCGCCGTGGCGCTCGGCCCCATCAAGGTGGGCGCCGTGGTCTCGGTCAACGCCTGCGGCAACGTTGTCGACCCCTTCACCGGCGAGTGGGTCGCCGGCATGCGCGCCGCAGCCGATAGTGACCAAATCGTCGACATGGAACTCGCAGCCTTTGCCGCCGCCGGATCCATGCAGATGCCGCTCGACCGCACCAACACCACCATCAGCTGCATCGTCACCAACGTGGAACTCACTAAGGCACAAGCCACCAAGGTCTCCCAGATGGCCGCAGACGCCTACGCACACGCCATCCGTCCCACGCACACCACCAACGACGGCGACACCATCTACACCCTCGCCAGCGGCAAACTGGGCGCCCAGGCAAGCGCCGCCATTCCCCTAGACCTGCTGGGCATGCTCGCCGTAAGGACTTTGCAAACCGCCATCGTAAACGGAGCGAAATCCGCCAAAACCTCCCACGGAATCCCAGGTGCTGCGAAGTAATCTCACTCGACCGTCGGTCGGAGGCGGGCGGGCATTACGTTTGCTGCTCTACAGTCCTATGCAAGACGAAGGCCACATTAAGTGGCCTTCTTTGCATGCGGAACTCGCGACAAACGTAATGCCCGCCCGCCTCCGACCGACTAACAACTAAGATTTTTTCAGCCCAGGCCCCTGTGTACCGCGCGTCGAAGATCTTCAAATTCAGGCAGCCTGACAATCGATTCTTATAGCAGAGGCCCCTTGGCCTTTAGTTTGATACAAGTTCCGTGCGAGCAGGACTGTTCGCAGTAGCAAACTAAAGGCCAAGGGGCCCAGTCAACCTATCAGCAGCGATTACTCAGCAGCTAGTTGAATTTGAAGATCTTTGAAGCAAGACGGTATAGGCCGAGTGTGGTTTTGTCACCGGCACGACCGCGCAGATTGGTGAAGAACCCGACCACGCCGTAGCGGGCACGACGATACATACGCTCGTCGTAGGCCTTCAAATCATTCCACAGCGTCTTTAGGCGCTCGTCGGCGCAATCTTCCTCGGAAAGCTTGGTGAGCACCGAGCAGATCGCCATCATCATGGTGAAGTAGCCCATCATGTACGAACGCAGGCGCGACGACTCAACATCGCTGTACAAGTGGTACGACTCCATCATGATACGCGTAACACGGAACTGCTGGTCCAGACGCTTGACCATCGTTGCCTCGTTGACGCTCTGACCTTCGCGACCGATAAAGTAGCGGTAGAGGTCGATGTCGGCGTAGTACATGGTCTTGCAACGCGGCAGCGGCACGTAGGCGTAGATGTTGTCCACATAGAACGTGTGCGGCGGCATGGGAAGGTTGGACTCGCGCAGCACATCCGTGCGATAGCACAGACTGTGCATGAGTAGGTTCTGGTCCAGGCGGAAACGACCGATCTGATCCCAGGAAAAGATCTTTTTGCGCGGCAGGGCAAATTTGTAGCCAATAGCGGTATGCGTGCCCTCGTAAACCTTCTCGTACACGTAGTTCGAGATAAACAGGTCAACGCGCTGGTCGCGCTCCTCAAAGCCACGCAGAATCGAAAGCATGGTCGAAAGGGCAGCGCCGTCAAGCCAGTCGTCCGAGTCGACAACCTTGTAGTAGGTGCCCTGCGCCTCGCGCAGACCCGAAAGGACGGCAATACCGTGACCGCCATTCTCCTGGTGCACCGCGCGGATGATTCCAGGATAACGGGCCTCCCACTCGTCGGCCTTGGCGGCCGTCTCGTCCTTGGAGCCGTCGTCCACCACGATAATCTCGATATCGGTGGCGTAATTGCTCCCCTCCAAGATGGAGGTGATGCAATGGTCCATGTCCTTGGCGGCGTTATACGAGGGGATACCGAATGTTATGACTTTATGCATGGCAGGCGATAATCTCATCCGAAAGATCGAGGGCGGAATTGGTCACGGCGTCCATATCGTAGTAACGATACTCGGCCAGACGACCAACCGGGTGGAAGTTCGTCAGGTTCTGGACGCGCTCAAGATAGCGCTCATAGAGCTCACGGTTCTCGGGCTCAAGAATGGCGTAGTACGGCGTCTCGCCCGAGCCGGGCGTATAGGCCTTGGAGTACTCCTTCATGATGGTGGTCTTGCCGGGCAGGACCTGACCGGTCATGTTCTTGAACTCGGTGATACGCGTGTAGTCCTCGCTCGTGGTGTAGTTGACGGTGCCCACGGGCTGGAACTGGTCCATATCGAGCGTCTCGAACTTCATGTCGAGCGTACGGTACGGCAGAGCGCCCAGGTCGAGGTTGAACAGCTCGTCGAGCGGACCGGTATAGACAATCTCGCCGCCGTAGACCTTACCGTCGACCTTGACGGTGGTCTCGTCGATCTCAAAGAGATCGCGGGCGTCCACGTCGCAGAACACGTCGATCAGGTCGTGGTCGAGCATGTGCTCAAAGAGCGCCGTGTAGCCCTCCTGCGGCATGCCCTGGAAGGGAGCTTGCGGGAAGTAGCGGTCATCATCGCCCACAAAGACGGGAACGCGGCCGGTGATCGAGGGGTCGATCTGATCGGGCGTCTGGCCCCACTGCTTCATGGTGTAATGCAAAAAGACGTTCTCGTAGACGTAATCGGCGACCTCGGCCAAGTCGGGGTCGTTCTTCTTACGAAGCTCCATAATGGGCACCTTGACATCCTTGCCAAAGGTCTCCACGAGCTTCTGATACAGCTCCTCGCCGCGCTCGTCACCAAAGGCGAGCTTGAGACTCGCATGGTTGAAGGGCACGGGCATAAGGGTACCGTTGATGTTGGCGAGCACCTTGTGCTGATAATCCGTCCACTTGGTAAAGCGCGACAGGAAATTGTGCACGCGCTCGTTAAAGGTGTGATAGATATGCGGACCGTACTCGTGGATCAGGATTCCGGCCTCGTCAGTGCAGTCATAGGCATTGCCCGCAATGTGGCTACGGCGCTCCAAAACGGCAACACGATAGCCGATGGTCTCGGCAAGACGGCGGGCGCAAACGGCACCGGCATATCCAGCACCGACGACAATCATGTCGTACGCGCCGGCGTTAAAGCCTTCAGGCAGGCCTGAGGTAATCTGCATCGATACTCCTTGTCAAAAGCCACGGGCTCGTTAGCTGGGCTTTTCTCGAACATTCTTCGAGACATATTTATCAGAGCGATTATAGCGCTAATGCGTCCTATAATGAGCTTGCCACACAAGGAAAGCTCAAGCACCACGGCGAACATAATTGAAAGGTAGACCCGCTAGCAGCGGGTTTATTCGTGAACAGCCGGGCGCCTGGAGCTTAGTGAAACGCTTGTAAGGAGTAACATGAGCGATTTCCTAAACCGTATGAAGTCTGCCGCCAAGGCCGACCTTAAGACGATCGTCCTGCCCGAGGGCGAAGATCCGCGCACCATCGTCGCGGCCACCAAGATCATCGAGGAGGGCCTGGCAAAGATCGTCATCCTGGGCAACCCCGACGAGATCAACGTTCCCGGCGCCACCGTCATCGACCCGCGCAATGCCGAGAAGCACGAGGAGTACGCGCAGAAGTTTGCCGAGCTCCGCGCCAAGAAGGGCGTTACCATCGAGCAGGCTCGCGCCCAGGTGATGGACGCCACCTACTTTGGCACCATGATGGTCAAGATGGGCGACGCCGACGGCCTGGTCTCCGGCGCCTGCCACTCCACCGCCGACACCCTGCGCCCCGCGCTTCAGATCCTCAAGACCGCCCCGGGCACCAAGCTGGTCTCGGCCTTCTTCGTGATGTGCACCGATACCCCGCAGTTCGGCACCGACGGCACGCTGATCTTCGCCGACTGCGGCCTCAACATCAACCCGTCCTCCGACGAGCTCTCCGAGATCGCCATCGCCTCCGCTCACTCCTGGTCCACCTTCATGGGCAACGTTGAGCCGCACGTGGCCATGCTCTCCTACTCCACCATGGGCTCCGCCGGCGGCGAGGTCGCCAAGAAAGTCCAGGAGGCCGTGAAGTTCTGCAAGGAGAAGGCTCCCGAGCTCGCCATCGACGGCGACCTGCAGCTCGATGCCGCCATCGTCCCCACCGTCGCCCAGCTCAAGGCTCCCGGCTCCTCCGTCGCTGGTAAGGCCAACGTGCTCGTGTTCCCCGACCTCGAGGCAGGCAACATCGGCTACAAGCTGGTCCAGCGCTTCGCCGGTGCTGACGCCTACGGCCCCATCCTGCAGGGCATCGCCAAGCCGGTCAACGACCTTTCGCGCGGCTGCTCTGCCGACGACATCGTGGGTGTCGTGGCCATCACCGCCGTCCAGGCTCAGATGGCTGAGTAGCGAACATATCCCCTCGGGACCCTACAGGGTAAAGCTCTGAAAACGTCCTCGGACATGCATGAAACCCCCGCTGCGCACTTCGTGCGGCGGGGGTTTCATGCATCCTGCGGAATATTTTCAGAGCTTTACCCTGTAGGGTCCCTGCCGCCACGTAGCAATCAGGGAATCCGGGGTGGACGGCGGCTTGGCTACGAGCTGGAGCTGAAAATCTGAATGGATGGGTGCCGTTGCTGGGAGCGCAGGCGTTGCTGATGATGATCACTTTGGAGATTGAAAGGCCGGTGGGCTTCGGCGGTTGTTGTGCCGGAAACTACATCCCAGTTTGGAGGCGGATTGTGGGATGCAGCTTCCGCTTGGGGCCTGTTTGGGAAACCGTGGGACGGAATTATGCTTTATTGTGGGTCGCACTTTCCGCGACGTGCCTCAACCGGAAAGCGTGTCCCAGTATTTGCGCTCGAAATGGGATGAGGTTTCCGCCGTCCGCCTGCTAGTAAAAAAGGTCTCCGGAGCTGTTGCTCTGGAGGCCTTTCGTTTACTTGCAAATGCGCGCGTTAGTTGTTCTTGGTCAGACGCTCGACGTCGTGGGCGATCATGTATTCCTCGTCGGTGGGGATGACCATGACCGTGACGGCGGAACCGGCGGCACTGATAACCTGCGGGCCGTTGCCCACAGCCTCGCGGTTCTTGTTGTTGTCGATGCGTACGCCCAGCCACTCAAAGCAGTCGCAGAAGGCCTTGCGGATCGACCAGTCGTTCTCGCCGATGCCGGCGGTAAAGGTGATGGTGTCCACGCCCGCCATGGAAGCGATCATGGAGCCGGCCTGCTGCATGGCCTTGTAGGCGAACATATCGAAGGCGAGCAGGCAGCGCTCGTCGCCCTCGGAGGCGCGTGTACGGATGTCGCGGGCGTCGTTGGAGATGCCCGAGATGGCAAGCAGACCAGACTGCTTGTTCATCATGTCATCAACTTCCTGATAGCTGTAGCCGCCCTCGCGCTGGAGGTAGCACACGGTAGCCGGGTCAATGGAACCACAACGGGTGCCCATCATCAGGCCATCGAGCGGCGTGAGGCCCATCGTGGTATCGCGGCACACGCCGTCCTCAATGGCGGCAAGCGAAGCACCGTTGCCCAGATGGCACGAAAGCAGGCGGTGGCAGCGCGAGCCCAGGATCTCCTTGGCCATCATCCACTCGTAGCGGTGGCTCGTACCGTGTGCGCCGTACTTGCGCACGTGGTACCTGTCGCACACGTCCTTGGGCAGCGCGTAGGTGTAGGCGACCTCGGGCATGGTCATGTGGAACGAGGTGTCGAAGACGGCCACGTTGGGCAGCTCAGGATACTTCTCGAGGCAATACTCGATTGCTGCGGCCTCGCCGTAGTTGTGCAGCGGAGCAAGCGGTGCCACCTCGAGGATCTTAGCCATGACCTCATCGTCGACGACCGCGGAATCATCGAAGTGCCAGCCGCCCTGAACGATACGATGGCCAATGCCATCAATCGTAAAGTCGGTCTTCTCAAGCTCCTCGAGCACGCGAGCGATAGCAGAGCGATGATCGGGGAAAGGGACCTCCTCGGTCTGCTTGGCGCCACCGTTCTCGGAGTAGCCAAAGATGCCCATGTCCGAACCGATACGTTCGCAGTTGCCCTTGGCGAAAACCTCTCGGGTATCGGTATCCAAAAGCTGATATTTAAGGCTTGAGCTGCCGGCGTTGACAACAAGTACGTTCATGAGACTCCTTTGCAGTGCAATACGGTCGACGCAGACCCCTTAAGGCGACCGCATGTTAATAAGAAGTTATCACAACTTGATAAATAGCTATCAGGCATATCGCCCAACGAGCACAAAAGAGGGGCCGAACGGCGCTCGGTCGTCCAGCCCCTCCCCTCTTGCAATTACTTGCCGTTGACGATGCGCTCGACGTCAGAAGCGATCATGAACTCCTCGTCCGTGGGGATGACGAAAATCTTGACCTTGGAATCCTTGGCAGACAGGCACCAAGCGCCGTCACCACGCAGGGCGTTGCGGGCATGATCCATCTTGACGCCCATAAAGGCCAGACGGTCGGCGACGCCGGCGCGGACCGCCGGAGCGTGTTCGCCGATGCCGGCAGTAAAGACAAGGGTGTCCATACCGCACATAGAAGTAGCCATCTCGGCAGCCTTGGCGGCAATCTTGTAGACAAACATGTCGAAGGCGAGCTGAGCCTCGGGGTCACCAGCGGCGGCGAGCTCCTCGACGTTGCGGCAGTCGTTGGTCTTGCCGCCGGTCACAGCCAAAAGGCCGGACTTCTTGTTCATCATCTCGTCGACCTCGTCGAAGGTGTAGCCGCCCTCGCGCTGCAGGTAGCACACGGTAGCCGGGTCAACGGAGCCGCAGCGGGTGCCCATCATGACGCCGTCGAGCGGGGTGAGACCCATAGTGGTATCCATGCACTTGCCGTCCTCGATGGCGCACAGGGAAGCACCGGAGCCGATATGGCACACGACGACCTTGCGGGCCTCGCCGTTGGTCATCTCTGCGACCTTCTTGGAGATGTAACGGTAGCTGGTGCCGTGGGCGCCGTACTTACGGATGTGCAGCTTGTCGCAAACATCCTTGGGCAGGGCGTAAGTCTTGGCGACCTCGGGCATGTTGAAGTGGAAAGCGGTGTCGTAGACCGTGACGTTGGGCAGGTCGGGATACTGCTCGAGGCAGTACTCGATAACGTTGGCCTCGGGGTTGTTGTGCAGCGGCGCCAGCGGGGCGACCTCGCGGATCTTGGCGAGGACGTCCTCGTCGACGAGGGAGGAATCGCCGAAGTACCAGCCACCCTGAACGATACGGTGACCAATGCCCTCGATCTTGACGCCGTTGGCCTCGAGGTCCTTCAGAACGACCTCGATGGCGACCTTGTGGTCGGGGAACTCGATGTTCTCGGTCACCTTCTTGGAACCGTTGGCAGCGTGGGTGAAGGTACCGCCGGTAAAGCAGACGCGCTCGCAGGAGCCCTTTGCGGACACCTTGTGGGACTTGGTATCGATGACCTGATACTTAAGGGTCGAAGATCCTGCGTTGACGACCAGAACGTTCATGTGTCTCCCTACTAACAGGCGGTGTGGCGCCGCCAGGTTACATACGCTTCAATAATAAACCCAAACGCCCTCGCGCTCGGGTTTATTGCGTTGATATATAAGTTATCGGTGCCTAAGCTTCCGTTTCATTGCACGGAAGAAGCGTCCTCAGATGAGGTTCTCGCCCAGGTTCTTGCCGCCGAGGACGTGCATGTGGAAGTGCATGACGGTCTGGCCGGCGTTGACGCCCTTGTTGGAGATGACGCGGAAACCGTCCTCCAAGCCCTTGACCTTGGCGACCTCCTGGATGGCGTGGGCCATGGCGCCCATGGTCTCGGCGGGCACGTTATCGGCGATGTCGCTGTAGTGCTTCTTGGGGATCACGAGCGTGTGGACCGGCGCCTGGGGATTGAGGTCGTCGAAGGCGATGACTTGGTCGTCCTCGTAAACGACGGTCGAGGGGATCTCGTGGTTGGCAATTTTGCAGAAGATGCAATCACACATGGTTGGTTCCTTTCTCGCAGACCAAGGTAATTATATTTGGTCGGGGTGGTTAGAACGAAAGGTTGTCGTCGGTGTTGGCGGCTTCGCCGTCGGCGAGCACGTCGTTGCCGTCGACGTCCTTCAGGAGCACCGAGACCTTCTGCTCGGCATCGGACAAGCGGGTACGCAGGCTCTTGAGGAGCTCGACGCCGCGGGTATAGCTCTCAAGCGACTCCTCGAGCTCCATATCGCCCGATTCCAAGCTGCGTATGATGAGCTCCAACTCCTGCGAAGCCTGCTTGTACGTAAGCTGCTCGACCGGGGTCTTCTCTGCCATATCTGTTTCCTTTCCTAAAGGTTTATCGCTATGAAACGCGGTCTACTCGACCGTATTGACCGTTGCTGCCACGTTGCCGTCTGCCATGCGCACGCGGATGGCGTCGCCGGGCTTAAAGGTCTTGGCGCTCGTAGCCACACCATCATCGCTGTATGCGATGGCATAGCCACGGGCAAGCACCTTGAGCGGCGACAGGGCATCGAGCGACGCAGCAGCTCGGCCCAGGTCGGACGCGGGTTTGCTGAGCATCGTACGTCCCTGATGCTCCAGACGGGAACTCGCAAGCGTGAGCGCATGGCGCTTGCCATCGAGTCCCGAGGTGCTTGTAGCCAGACGCTCGGGCAGGCGTTCAAAGCTGGATCGGAACGCCCCGACCGAGCGCGTTATGGCACCGGACAAACGATCGGCCGTCAAGGCAAGCTCTGACTCACGACGCTCGACCATAAATGTCGGATCGTTGAGACACGGGCGGCATGCGGCCGCATCGAGCGCGTCGCCCAAGCGAGCCGTATAGGTATCCCAGGAACGACGGCCACGCTGATCGAGCATCTCCAGGTCGACCTGGGCCGACCCAATCATCGATGCCATCGCGGCACCCAGACGCTGATGGCGCGCCTCGAGCACATCGGCCAACTCCGTCATGGCCGGCGCCACCGATTCGGCCGCCGCCGTGGGCGTGGAGGCGCGGCGGTCGCTCACCATGTCGCAAATCGAGGTATCGGGCTCATGGCCAATGCCGGTCACCACGGGCACAGGGCAAGCCGCCACCGCGCGGGCAAGCTCCTCGTCGTTAAAGGTCATGAGGTCCTCGAAGGAACCGCCACCACGCACGAGCAAAATACAGTCGGGCGCTGGCGTAATGGCAGCGGCGCGGCGCAAGCCTTCAATAAGCTCTGCCGGTGCGCCCTCGCCCTGGACCTTGGCGCCCACGCAGACGAGCTCGACGAGCGGGTTGCGACGACGCAATGTGCGCTTGACGTCGTCGATTACGGCGCCCGAAAGCGAGGTGACGACCGCCACGCGGGAGCAGAACACCGGGATGCGGCGCTTGCGCGCTTCGTCCATCAGGCCCTCGCGGCGTAG
>CABSMS010000052.1 GCA_902478885.1 uncultured Collinsella sp.
CAAGAAGGAGTAACATCGGGACTTGCAGCGACGGACCTCAGGACACTCTTACACCACGTCTGCGCGCGCGACCCTGAGCGCGCGGTAAAATAGGCGTTTGGAGGCTGTTTAGGGGGTTGGTTAGATACCCCGTGGTCAAAAAATGCCAAATATGAGTACTGTTGCCAAGTTAGTCACATATGTTTGAGATCATTTTGGCTCTTTAGCGATAAGTAATATCGTTAAAGAGCCAATTTTATTGGACGTATGGGGAATTACTAGACTCAGTTTTTGGACAGGTGAGGATTCCCGGCGCCCGGAACAGTGCAATTTGCTGCCACTAAATTTGTGACAGTACTCATATTTGGCATTTTTTGACCACGGGGGCTGCCGAGGCCGTGGTTTCGCCCTTTCTGCGCCGAAGCGATACACTGTTGTCGTTTGATTTCTTCGCTCAAGGAGGATGCGCATGCCGTGCACAACGATTCTGGTCGGTAAAAACGCAAGCTACGACGGGTCGACCCTGGTCGCGCGTAACGAGGACTCGTCCAACGGGGTATTTGAGCCCAAGCGCATGCGCGTAGTGCATCCCGACGAGCAGCCGCGTGTCTACACGAGCGTCCTGAGCCACCTGACCGTTGAGCTGCCCGATAACCCCATGCGCTATACGAGCGTCCCCGATGTTGTCCCGGGCCACGGTATCTGGGCCGAGGCCGGTTTCAACGAGCTCAATGTTGACATGTCCGCAACCGAGACGCTTACCACCAACGAGCGCGTCCGCGGCGCCGATCCGCTCGTGGACTACGTGCCCGCCAAGGGCAACGAGGGTGAGGACGGCTATGTGCCGGCGCAGCCCGGTGGCCTGGGCGAGGAGGACATGGTGACCCTGGTGCTGCCGTATGCCAAGTCCGCCCGCGACGGCGTGCGTATCTTGGGCGACCTGCTCGAGCGCTACGGCACTTACGAGAACAACGGCATCGCCTTTAGCGACGTGGACGAGATCTGGTGGCTCGAGACCATCGGCGGTCACCACTGGATCGCCAAGCGCGTGCCTGACGACGCCTATGTGACCATGCCCAACCAGCTGGGCATCGACAGCTTTGACCTGGATGACGCCGAGGGCGCCCAGGCCGACCATATGTGCTCCGCCGACCTGCGCGCCTGGATGGCCGAGTGGCATCTGGACCTGACGCTGGGCGTCGAGAGCGACGGCCCGGCTGCCGTCTTTAACCCGCGCGAGGCCTTTGGCTCGCACAGCGACAGCGACCACGTCTACAACACGCCGCGCGCGTGGTACATGCAGCGCTGTCTCAACCCCAGCGACGTGTGGGATGGCCCCGACGCCGACTACACGCCCGAGAGCGACGATATCCCCTGGAGCCGCGTGCCCGAGCGCAAGGTGACCATCGAGGACATCAAGTACGTACTCTCGAGCCACTACCAGGGCACGGAGTACGATTGCTACGGTAGCAAGGGCACGCCCGCTACGCGTGGCGCATATCGCCCCATCGGCATCAACCGCAACAGCCAGCTCGCCGTGTTGCAGCTGCGTCCCTATGCGCAGCCGGCCTATCGCGCCGTGCAGTGGATGGCGTTTGGTTCCAACTCGTTTAACGCGCTGGTTCCGCTGTACGCCAACGTCGAGACCATGCCCGAGTACTATGCCGACACGCAGGCTCGCGTGACGTCCGAAAACTTCTACTGGGCCAACCGCCTGATCGGCGCGCTGGCTGACGTCCGCTTCCATGAGTGCGGTCGCGCGGTCGAGGATTATCAGGAGAAGGTCGGTGGCATGGGCCACAAGCAGATCCATGACATCGACGCTGCCGTAGCCGCTCTGCCCGAGGTCGAGGTGCCTGCCGAGCTTGCACGCGCCAACGAGGACTTTGCCGAGCGTGTTCGCGTGGAGACCGATGCTCTACTGGGCAAGGTGCTCTACACCACGAGCTGCGCCATGAAGAACTCTTTCGCGATGAACGACAACGTGAGGTAGGGATTTCCCGTCGATCGAATAGCGCTAAAACGCTTTGTCGCTTTCACTCAATCTTGGGTACAAGAACGCCAATGCAGTTGTTTGTGATTGGAGACAACCATGGTTATGAAACTCGATCAGCTTGTTAACGGCGCCATTAACGTGGGCTTTGGCGCTGCCGCCGTTGCTGTCGAAGGCGGCAAGAAGGTCCTCGACGACCTTAACACCAAAGGCGAGCAGGTCCGCAAGGACACCGCCACCCCCGATATCGCCCGCAGTGTGTCCGACATGTTCGAGCAGGCCGGCGGTACCATCTCCGATCTGACCGAGCGCTTGGGCATGCAGGGCGAGACCGCGGCCCAGCGCGTGCTCGACGAGCTCATCCTTGCCCGCGTCCGCGTTATGACCGCCCCCGAGCGCACGGCCTTCCTGGCCCATGTGCGCGACATCGTCGATTCGGTCGAGGACAACGCGACCTCGGTGCCCGTCGAGTCCGTTGAGCCCGACGATGCAGAGGACACCGAAGAGGCCGAGTAGCAGCGCAGATGGCAGATTCCACCACCGATTACAACAATCTAGATCCTCTGGGTGACGAGGCGGCGGTTGTCGATGAGGTCGACGCCGCCGTCTCGGGCGCTCGCAAGAAGCCGCGCGCTGTCGATATGGTGCCCGAGGAGCCCGACGCGATGGCGCCGGACGAGGAATACCAGCTCACGCCGGCGGGTCGTCGCGAACGCATTGGGCAGATTGTTCGCCTGGTCAAAAAGTACCGCGTGTGGGATAACCTCACGCCGGTTCGTTTGCGCCGCCTGCTCGAGGAACTCGGCCCCATGTTCGTCAAGATGGGGCAGATTTTGGCCAACCGGTCCGAGATTCTGCCGCAGCGCTTTTGCGACGAACTGCGTCGTCTGCGCTCCGACGTGGAGCCGGTGCCGTACGAGGTCGTACTCAGCTGTCTGGAAGAAGAATACGGCCTGCGCCTGGGGGAGATGTTCGATGCGATCGACCCCAACCCGCTCGGTAGCGCGTCGCTCGCGCAGGTGCACCGCGCTCGTCTGGTGACGGGCGAGGACGTGGCCGTCAAGGTACAGCGCCCCGGTGCGCAGCAGGTTATGGCACAGGACATCGATATCATCCGCTCGGTGGTGCGTATCGTTTCCAAGTTCGTTAACACCGATCAATTCGTTGACCTGCACGGCGTAGTCGAGGAGTTGTGGACCTCGTTTCGCGAGGAGACCAACTTTTTGGCCGAGGCCAAAAACCTCAACGATTTCTACGAGTTCCATAAGAGCGTTCATGGCGTGACGTGCCCTAAATCCTATCTGGACCTGTGCACCGAGCACGTGGTGGTTATGGATTACGTCGACGGCATTTCGATCGCCGATCCTGAACGCTTGGTGGCCGAGGGCTATGACTTGGAAAAGATCGGTGCCGCGATTGTCGAGGACTACTCGACGCAGGTGCTCGATGACGGCTTTTTCCATGCCGACCCGCATGCGGGAAACATCATCCTCAAGGACGGCATCGTTTACTTTATCGACTTGGGCATGGTCGGACGCATGTCGAGCCACGATCGCGGTATCGTAAAGGACATGATTTTCGCCGTGGCCGAGGGCGACGTGCCAAAGCTCAAGGATTCGCTCATGCGCTTTGCCGTGACGCGTGGCGATTCGGCCGAGCTCGATCATTCAGCGTTTTTGTCCGATCTTGACTTTATCGTGGCTGACTTTGCGGGCCTTGACCTGAAGGATTTGGATATCGGCGAGTTTTTGACCTCGCTGTTAAACCTCGCGCGTAAGAATGACGTTGAGCTGCCGAGCGTGGTGACGATGTTCGCGCGCGGCATGGTGACGCTCGAGGGTTTGCTGACCGAGTACATGCCCAACGTCAACATGATCCAGATCATCCAAACCCACATTAAAAACGAGAAAAGCACCTATGCGCGCGTGCGCGACATGGGGCGCGATCTTGCCGCGAGCAGCTATCGCGCGGCGAAGGGCTCACTCGAGGCGGCTGAGTACCTGGGGCTGGCTTCGCGCATGCTTACGCGCGGCCAGCTTAAGGTGAACACGCAGATCATGAGCAGCGATAAGGCACTGCGACAGCTGGGTGGGATTATCGACCGCATGTCGATGGCTATCGTTATCGCCGGCCTGTTTATCGGTTCGTCGGTGGTGTACTACGCACGCATCGAGCCGGTTGTGTTCGGTATCCCGGTCATTGGCTTTATGGGCTACGTGAGCGCGCTGGTGCTGGCGCTTATGCTGGGCCGCAATATCTGGCTCAACAGCCACGGCGGCAAACACTAGAGGCTGCGACCGTCACCGCATTTTCCTATCGCAAACAATAGCTTTTACCTTGGGCTTCGCCTGTGTGCGGGGCCCTTTTGCGTGATACCATTTTGACGGTAATAATCGATGGCCTAGATGGTGGTGCGGAGACGCACGAATGCGCGGTTTTCCTGCGCGTTTGGGAGAATCGGGGTGCAAGTCCCCGGCTGTACCAGTAACCGTAATTCCTCTTGGCTCGGGATGTTCGCGTCGCAGATCGGACGACGCGCCTGAGCCGTTAAGGTTAAGTCGGATCGCCTCCCATCTTGCATGCGGCTGCGGCGTATGCCGCCGGTGTGCATAGGGCTCTGGAGGGAAGGGGGACCCCGATGGGGGAACTCGGGCGTAACATGCGCGATGACGTGGGGCAGTCTCAAGGCGACGCTCCAAGTACAGACAATGGGGGACAAATGGATATGTTTGAGGACGAGCGTGAGTGCGCCTCGTTGCATCGCCGTGGCGCGATTGCACGCGGTGTAGTCAAGCGCTGCCTGGTGGCATTCCTGGCCTTCGCGATGGCCTTTGGCACCACACCGGCTCAGCTGTGGGCCGAGGGCGCCGAGGGCATTGCCGATGCTGTGGCTCAGGCTGCGACACCGGGCGAGGGCGCAGCGCTTGCGGGCGGTACCGCTGAGCAGAGCGGCGCCGAGGTTTCGGATTCCGGGAGCGCGCCTGCAGCCAGTGCCGCCACAACAGGGGCGGCAACTGGCGACGAAGGCCTGACGACGGGGGAGAGCCCTGCCACGAGCGAGCAGTCTTCGACGGCATCCGCTGGCCAAGCAGGATCTGCCGCCGCGGCTGCCGTTCAGACAGAGAACCCGACAGAAACCGGCGATGTCGCCAAGAAACAAGTCGAGGTCTCGTTCTCGATTATCGGCACCGATGCCGACGGCAAGGCTCAGACTTGGGTGGCGCCTACGCAGCTCAAGCTCGAAGAGGGCGCGACGGCTGCGGACGCCTTCGTTAAGCTGCAGCAGAAGACGGGCTTCAAGGCGGATTACGATCCGAACACGGCATACGGTTTCTACCTCAAAAGCATCACGTCCCCGAGCGATGGCCGTACGCTTGCCTACGATCCGACGACTCATGCCTACTGGCAGCTGTTCGTCGACGGCGCGTCTTCCTCGGTTGGCGCGAGCGGCGTCAAGCTCACCCAGGGGCAGAAGATTGAGTTTGCCTTTACGGGTGGTAGCGCGTCCCCTGTCGTTAAGGACCAGCTTGCCGCAAATGTGACCGTCATTGGTCGCGATGCCCAGGGCAAGACTCAGACCTGGGTCGACAACGCGCAGTATGTGGTGACGTCCGGTTCGAGCGCGCTCGATCTTACGAAGGTCGCGCTCGAGGCGAACGACATTGACGCCGTTGCTGCGGGCTCCTTCATTCTGAGCCTTAAGTACAACGGTGTTGAGCTGGGTACGCCGCTCGATTATTCGACCTATTGGCAGCTGTTTATCAACGGCAAGTCGAGTGACTATACGGCGGACAATGTCACCATCCATGCCGGCGATACCGTCACGTGGTTCTACGGTGGCTGGGGCGACAAGTTGCCCTCTGATTCTGTCCATGCTTCCGTTCAGGTCCTCGGTAAGGACAAGGACGGCAAACGGCAGGTTTGGGCCTCGACGGGCCAGACGAGTCTCAAGGCGGGCTCTACTGCCAAGGATCTCCTTGAGCAGACCGGCCTTACTCTCGATGCTGGCGAATCGTCTTGGGGCTGGTTCCTCAACGGCATTACTTCGCCGTTCGATGGTAAGTCCTATGGCTGGGATGCTGCGACCAAAAGCTATTGGCGCTTCTATGTAAATGGCAAGTTCGCCGACGTTGGCGCCGGTGCCTACGAGCTCCAAGAGGGCGATGCCGTCACCTTTATGTATGGTGCAGACGCCGATGCCCTTCCTGGCCAGGTTCTTGGGTCTGTCGATGTTATCGGTCCCGATGTCAACGGCAACAATTCTCGCTGGGGCTCTGCAAGCAATGTTTCTCTGCCCGAAGGCTCTACGGCTCAGGACCTTATCGAAGCGGTTCTGAAGGCCAAGGGCGTTACGTACAACGGCTCCCAGAGTGGTGCATACTGGTTCCTGAATTCCATTACTTCACCGTTCGATCACAAGCCGTATGGCTGGGATGGTGCGACCAAGAAATATTGGCGTCTGTTTATCAACGGAGAGTCCTCATCTCTCTGCGTCAACCAGGTCAAGCTTAAGAGCGGCGATAAGGTTACGCTTGCCTATACCACCGACGATTCGGCCATGCCCGATCCCGACAAGATTGTCGTGGACCCGAGCGCGACGACTCCTGATTGGGATGCCGAGTGGGCCGGCTACGGCAACAGTGGCAACGGTTCGACCGTAACGGATGCCAAGACGCCTGCGCAGGCCGCCGGTCTTAAGTGGGCTTTCGATTGGAAGGCCGAGTCTGGTCAGCAGTATGCCAACTGCAGCGAGCCTGTCATCGCTAACGGCTTTGTGTACATCGCGACCGAGAACGAGCTCATCAAGATCGATTCGTCCACGGGCAAAAAGGTTGCCTCTGCGCCGCTTGCCTCCAAGGTGAGCTATACTTCTCGTCCGATCTATACCAATGGCCTCATCATCGTTCCGCTCAACGGCGGTGCGGTCCAGGCGATTACTGCAGACAAGCTGATCTGCAAGTGGCTGACGCCTGGTTTGACGGATTTGACGCAGAGCTCCTGCACCGTCGTTTCGGACGGCGAGTACGTCTATGTAGGCTCGGTCGATATTTCGTATGACGAGAATTACAACGCGACCTACGGCAACGGCTCCTTTGCACGCATTAAGATTGCCACGGGCGAAGTTTCTTGGCAGAACATCGACCCTACCGAGGGCTATTACTGGACTGGTGCGGCTTTGACGGATAAGTATGCCATCGTTCCTACGAGCGCGGGTACGCTTAAGTGCATTGATAAGACGACGGGCGATGTCGTTTCGACCATGGAGCTCGGCGCTGTCGCAAATGCCGATTGCATTGCCGATCCGTCCAATGGTTCGACCTTCTATCAGATGACGCACGACGGAAAGCTCCATGTGATTTCGCTTTCGGCGAAGGGTGTGCTGAGTGCACAGAAGACGGTTGATCTGGGCCTTACGAATAATCTGAGCGCCCCTGCGGTGTCTGGTGACAATCTGATTGTCGGCGGACAGACGGCTACGGGCTCTGCTCTGGTTCTCTATAACCTGAAGACGGGTAAGACCACGATGGTCGCTGCTGCCGACGGCAAGGCGCTGCCGGCTGGCCTCAACGGTATTGCTGCTACTCCGCTGGTGAGTGTTCAGGGCGGCAAGACCTATGTGTACTTCACCGTTAACAGCGCGGATAGCAAGGATTACGTCAACTACTCTGCTGGTGGTGGCGTGTATCGCTATACGCTCGGCGATGCAGAGGCGACGCAGATTTATGATGCGGCTGGCCATTACCAGTACTGTGACTCTCCGGTCATTGCCGATGCATCTGGCAACCTGTACTACATCAATGATTCGGGTACTTTGTTCAAGCTGGGGGCTGTTGAGTCTTGGACGGTTGCCTTTAATTCCAATGGCGGGTCTGCTTGCGACACTAAGTTTGTTGCTACGGCCGACGGCAAGCTGGTCAAGCCGGCCGATCCGACGCGCGATGGCTACACTTTCGGCGGTTGGTTCACCGATGAGGCTTGCACGCAGGCGTATGACTTCGGTACGCCGGTGACGGCCGACCTTACGTTGTATGCCAAGTGGACCAAGAATGCTGTTAACCCTGGCGGCAATGGCGGTTCTGGCACTAATGGTGGCAACGGTGGCGCTGGCAACGGTTCCGGTGCTGGCACTGACGCGGGTTCTGGCTCCGGTTCGAAGGGTGGCGCTATTGCCCCGGGCCAGAAGCCGGTGGCCAAGACGACGGTGTCGACCAAGACCGAGACCAAGGACAACAAGTCCAACAAGAAGGACTCCGATAAGTCCGATAAGAAGGACGAGAAGAAGTCTGACAAGAAGTCTGACAAGAAGGACAGCAAGTCCGACAAGAAGTCCGATTCCAAGTCCGATACGGGTACTGCTTCCACGACCACTGCTAAGAAGTCCTCTGGTGCTTCCGAGCAGGAGACTGGCACCAATCCGCTCGCCATCGTTGGCATCGCCGCCGGCGTGATTGGCCTTGCGCTCATCGCCGTCTTCGTGCTGACCAAGCGCGGCAAGGGTGACGGTAATGCCCGATAAGCCCAAGGAGACCAACGGGCAACAGCCCGACTCCTCGTTTATCCAGCTCGATGATCCAAAGCAAAAGGGCGCCGCTTCGGCGGCGTCCGCCCCTCGTCGCAAGGCGCTCCTTGGCGTTCTGACTGCCGCTTGCACCATTCTGATCGTCGTCTCGCTGGGTTTCGTCCACCCTTCCACAAGCGGTGCCTGGTCCATCGACTGGATCATTCAGACCGTGACGGGGGAGAGCGTCGTCACCAAGGACACCAAGGCGTCTGGCTCGACTACTACTTCGGGCGAGGCCAGTTCCAAGGATTCCAAGTCATCGAATGATGCAAAAGACGAGTCCAAGGGTTCGAACGACGGCAAGGACGATTCTGAGTCTTCGGATAAGGAATCGCATAAAAGCTCGGATAGCAAGAAGTCCGATGGTCAGGGCGGCAAGAAGTCTGGAGATAAATCCGCTGCCCAGAATACGGGAGCCGGCGTTACTCCCAATGTGTCTGGCGGTGCTTCTTCGGGCGGCGGTCAGTCGTCTGATGGGGCCTCCAGCTCTAATGGCGGAAGCGCTCCCTCGGGCGGACAGGGCGGCTCGCAGGAGTCCAACTACGTAACGGTGACGGTTTCGGTCACATCGAGTGCTGTGGGCAATCCTGTGTCCTCTGGTGACACCTTTACCTTTAACGAAGGCGCTACCGTTTACGATGCCCTGTGTGCGCTGGGCCTTTCTGTCAACGCGCATGGCTCGTCGTACGGCACGTACGTTTCCGCGATTGGCGGTTTGGCCGAGAAGGAGCACGGCGGCACGAGCGGCTGGATGTACTCCGTCAACGGCACATCGCCCATGACGGCGTGCAGCAACTACGTTCTCTCCAATGGCGACAACGTGGTCTGGTATTACGTGACAGGCTAGAGGCCTCGACATAGCGCGCCAGACGGGCGGTTCGGACAAACATCCGGGCCGTCCGTTTTTCATGCGTAGAGGACTGGGTCGCCGGGTCTCTCGGCAAACAAAAAACCGGTTGGAATGGGAATTCCAACCGGTTATACATTCAAGCAAATAGTGAATCGACTACGACCGTGCGCCCTCGAGGAAGAAGCGGCGGCTGAAGTAGTTGTACCAGGTGACGAGGAACGTGGCGATGGCCTTCATGGCTTGGTAGCCGATGCTCAAAAACGTGACGCCCACAAACATGTACAGGTCGTTGAGGCCCAGACCGATCACCGACAGGATGGTGAAAATCGTGAACTCGCGCTTGCGGCTCATGCCTTCGCGGTGGTCGAACACGTACTTCATGCTGAGCCAGTAGTTGACCACGACGGACGTGATAAACGAAACCGTGGTGCTCATCAAAAAGTCGAGGTGGAACAGCTCGACGAGCGCAATGAGCATGCCCCAGTCGATGCCAAAGGAGATAAGACCCACGACAGCAAACTTGAGGAACTGCTTGGTATGAGGTTGTGCCAGCGCCTTGCGCACGTAATCACATCCAATGCGTTGATGAATCGAGCAGAGGATACTTTAGAGCTTTTACAAGGGAAACGTAAGGTCTTTGCCAAGAACTATATGAACTCGCCAAATTTTCAAGAGCTAATCCGCAAACGTTGAAAATTTGCCCGTAAACGAGCGACACCCACGGACGATACTGCGCTGAGTGCGCGTCGTCCGTGGGCGCCGTAATGCTGCAGGGGTTTCGAGCTACTTGGTCTCCTCGCCCTCCAGGAAGATCTTTCGGGTCACAAAGTTGTAGACCATAACAAGCGCGGTGGCGCAAATCTTGGCGATATTGGCCTCGAGCCCCAGGCCGGCGTTGAGCGCCAGCACGATACCGTCGTTGAGAGCTAAGCCGATTACGGACAGCACGACAAAGATAATGAACTCGCGGCGGCGGCTCATGCCCTCCTTGTGCGCAAACACGTACTTCATGCTCGCGACGTAGTTAAAGATGAGCGAGACGATAAAGCCGCTGGTATTGGCGATCAGGATATTGAGGCCCAGACCGTAGTGGAGCAGATTCATGATGCCAAAGTCGATGACCGTGGCGACGACGCCGACAACGCCAAACTTCATGATCTGCGCAAGGAGCTTTTGCATGGTACCTGCCTTAGGGTGGCGCCGCGGCGCCGTGGGGATGACAAACTCAGCAAGTTTAGCCAATCCCCGCAGGCGGGGCTAGGCGCGCTCCTCGATAGCACCGTTTCTATATGCATCGAGCAGTTGGCGCAGGTCCTGGATTTGGCTGCGAATCTTGGCACCCGTATCGGTATCGCTCACCATGCGGCGACGGTCGGCCTCGTCAAAGCGGTTGGTCTCGCTCTCGATATCGATGTTGCGGGTGAGCGCCTCGGCAACGGTGGTAAAGGCCCGGTGCGACTTAAGGCGACAGCCGCGTGAGCTCGAGATAAGCGTGTAGCCGGCGATGCCCGTCTTGGGATGGTAGGCGCGGCAGAAGCCGCCATCGATGACCAGCAGCTTGCCGTTGGCGCGGATGGGCTGCTCGCCCTTGGTGGTCTTGACGGGCGTATGGCCATTGATAATGTGACCGGTCGGCGAACATGCCATGGGGGCAACGCCGAACTCGCGCATGATGTCGTCGCAGACCGAGGGCGACTTGGTAAGCGTAAAGTACGGGTCCATTGGCTCGACCCAGGTGCTCTTATCGGCGATATAGGCGCGCTCAAAGGTACGCACCAGGCGTCCGCTGGCGGGTGAGTTAAAGCCAATCCACAGGTACCACATCCAGTCGAGGGCGTCGCGGTCGCCCACGCGCCGGGCGCGGCGGGCGATGTGGTCGCAAAAATCGAGATAATCGCGGCCAGCGTGCCAGGTGCCCAAGCAGTTCATGCTGCTAAAGGTGCCGTCTTCGTTGAGCGGCACGCAGCCATGGAACAGCAGGTTGCCGTTGGTGACCTTGTACATCGAGCCGTGGGAATAGAGGAAATCGATATGGCGATGCAGGTGATCGGCGGTGACAAACTCGGACACGAGCTTGTCGATGATGTGCTGCTCCTCGGGCGTGAGCGTATAGGGGTCCGCCGGGTCGACGGTGGGGAAGTCGTTGGTCGTGAGCGGCCACACGCTGCCGTCGGCGAGCGTGACCGTGCCGGTGTCGTGATTAATCTTGTCGAGTAACAGGCGATCGGTCATATCGAACTCGGGATGGCGCTGGATAATCTGGCCCTCGAGCTTAAAGAGCAGCACGTTGATAGCCTTGATCAGCGGGGTGATGGACTCACCGGCGGTGTAGGTGGCATCGGCAAAGGCGACAAGCTCGCGCAGCGAGATGCCGTAATCGTTCTCGAGGATCTCGTAGTTGTCATAGCGTAGGTTGTTGCGCAGCACCGTGGCGATGCAGGCGGGCTCACCGGCCGCA
The DNA here is from genome assembly GCA_902478885.1 of uncultured Collinsella sp. GTDB lineage: Bacteria > Actinomycetota > Coriobacteriia > Coriobacteriales > Coriobacteriaceae > Collinsella. The sequence goes on from CABSMS010000052.1 coordinate 11,843, forward strand.
GCGCCCATCCACAGCAGGTCGTGGTTGCCCCACTGGATGTCCAGCGAATGATAGGTGAGCAGGCGGTCCATAATCTTGGCCGCGCCGCCGCCGCGGTCGAAGATATCGCCCACCAGGTGCAGGTGGTCGACGGCCAGGCGCTTGATGAGCGAGGCGAGCGACTCGATAAAGTCGTCGGCGCTGGCGGTCTCCAGGATGGACTCCACGATGCGCTCGTGATAGCGCACGCGATAGTTGTTCTCGTCCGGGTGCGTGTGCAACAGCTCGTCGATGATATACGCGTAGTCGCGCGGGATGGCCTTACGCACTTTGGAGCGCGTGTAGCGGCTCGAAAGCGAACGAGCGACCATGATGAGCTGGTCAAGCATCGTCTTGTACCAGGTGGGTGAGTCCTCGCGCTGGCTGCGGACCAGCTCGATCTTCTCGCGCGGGTAGTAGATGAGCGTGCACAGCTCGCCCTTTTCGTCAAAGGAGAGCGTGTCGCCAAAAATCTCGTCGACATGCTCGCGCACGACGCCCGAGCAGTTGTTGAGGATGTGCATAAAGGCTTCGTACTCGCCATGCACGTCGCTCATAAAATGCTCGGTGCCCTTGGGTAGGTTGAGGATGGCCGAGAGGTTGATAATTTCGGTAAACGCGGATTGTTCGGTGGGGAACTGTCTCGACAGCAGGCGCAGATACTTAAAGTCTTGCGGGTTGCGATCGAATGCGACCATGAAACACCTTCCGATGGAGCTGGTAAAACTGATAAACAGCGTCAAACGTTTATCAGTATGCGCCGCTTTTGTTTCGATTTTGCGCCAGCGGCTGAATTGTCGGCTGAACGGTTTGGTAAATCGATTTAGTTGAGGTAGATATGGCGGTTGAGTGGAGACGACAGAAGGTGTTTTCTCAGATATTTATGCGTGGGGCCGGTGGAGACGATGGTGGTAAAGATGTTCGCTATTTTTGGTTCGATTTGGTAAATAGTGGACATATGTACCGTATGTAGGCTCACTGTGCGATAATTTGCGCAGCAATGAGTAAGGAGCCTCATATGAGTGATTTTGTCCTGACCTGTGAATCCGCCGCCGACCGAACTCGTGAGTTCTTTGCGTCGCGCAATATCCCTGTCGTGTGTTTTCATTACGAGATCGACGATGTTGTCTATACGGACGATCTGTATCAGTCGATTACGCCGGACGAGTTTTTTGCCCAGATTGCCGCGGGCGCCATGCCCAAGACGTCTCAGGTGAGCGTGGGTGAGTACGAGGAGTTTTGGGAGCCGTTTGTTGCCGAGGGTAAAGACGTGCTGCACCTGACGTTGTCGTCGGGTATTTCGGGCACGTATGGATCGGCCTGCGTTGCGGCACAGATGCTCGCGGATCGCTATCCCCAGGGCGGCAAGGTGCGCGTCATCGATTCGCTGGCGGCGTCTTCGGGCTTTGGCCTGTTGCTGGAATATGCCGCCGACGTGCGCGATAGTGGGGCTTCACTCGACGAGACGGCTGCCTGGATCGAGGAGCACAAACTCAACCTGCACCACTGGTTCTTCTCGACCGATCTGTCGAGCTACCTGCGCGGCGGTCGCATTTCGGCTGCGAGCGCGATCATCGGCACGGCGCTTAAGATTTGCCCGCTTATGACGGTCGATTGCGACGGCAAGCTGTCGCCACGTGAGAAGATTCGCACTAAGAAGCGCGCGATTTCCGAGATGGCCAAGACCATGATGGCGCACGTGCAGGACGGTGTGGATTATTCGGGTAAGTGCATCATGTCGCACTCGGCGTGCCGCGAGGATGCCGAGGCAGTTGCGGCGCTGATTGAGGAACAGGTTCCGCAGCTTAAAGGCAAGATTGAGATCAATGATATCGGTACTCTGATTGGCTCGCATACCGGACCTGGTACGGTGGCGCTCTTCTTTATGGGCGACAAGCGCGTGGATTAACTTGCCCCATCACGTCGCTGCGTGATTGCTCAAACGAAAACGGCCCGCCTCACGTTTGTGGGGCGGGCCTTGCTGTTGCGGTTAGCGTTTCTTTCCGCGGAAGAAAAAGCCGTGCAGTGACGGCTTGAGGCCGCGGTTGGCGCGATGCTCCTCGACGCGCTCGTGGATCGAAGCTACGCGCTCGATGACTTCGTCGGGAATCGGCACGTCGGGATTCATGTTCTCGACCTGGCTGACCTCGGCGGCGGCGACCTGGTCGATAATGGGCACATCGTCGCGCGAAATAACGGGTGTGGCGTCTTCCTTCATCTTGCGATAACGCTGCATCATGTCGGTCTGTAGCTGCTGGGCCGAAGGCGGCGTCCAGATGATGGCGTTGGCGCCGGCGGCGATGGTCTCGCGGATGCTCTCGGGCGTCTTGCCGCCCGGCGCGATGAGCGGCAGGTTGGGATAATGCTCGCGCAGCTCGCGCAGGACCTGCGGCGTGTTCTTGCCGGCTGCGATGTTGAGGATCTTGGCGCCGGCGCGCACCTTTGCGTGAGCATCGTCGTCGCAACGAACGACCGTGGCGATGACGGGGATATCGGCGATGTTGGTGATGTGCTCGACCATCTCGGCGGTGGCGGGGGAGTTGACCACGCAGCCCGCCGCGCCCTGCATCTCGGAGACGGCTGCCATCTGCACGGAGCGCTTACCGGTGGTGGTGCCACCGCCCACGCCTACAAAGACCGGGCACTCGGCGACGGTCAGCAGCGCTTGCGTAATGGCGGGCTGCGGCGTGAAGGGGTAGACCGCAAAGACGGCATCGGCGTTGGAGTTGCGGATAACCGCGACATCGGTGGTGTAAATGAGCGACTTGATGCGGCGGCCAAAGAGCGTGAAGCCGCTGGCCTCCTCGATCTCGTCGGGCATGCGAAGGGCAGCCTTGCGCAGGCGTCCGTCGATGGGCAGGGGCTCCATAGGGAGCAGACCGTTGGGCGTGACGGCTACTTGGGGCTCGGCGAACTCGTCTGCGAGCTCGACCTCGGAAAAATCGACCGAGGCGACGATGTCCTCGTGCACCTCGGCGGGCACATCGATGGGAGCTTGGTCGTTTGCCGCCGCAGGCGTGTCGAAGGAGCTGGTGCCGACGAAGGCGTCGACGCGCTCATTTAGATCGTTGAGGGTATCCATGGAGGCTCGATTCTATGTGATGATGGCCGGCGCGATGCAGCCGGAATTGCGACTGTCTCTTATACACATCTCCGAGCCCACGAGA
>CABSMS010000053.1 GCA_902478885.1 uncultured Collinsella sp.
CATCCGGTCCGACCGGGCCGCGCGGCAAGGAGATATATTGCCAGACCGGAGGGGCCCCGTGGGCGGGAATCTGGGCGTACACATTTCCTACACATCCTGTGATCCGACTAACGTTTGCCAGCCGTTAACTACCGCTCGCCGAGCATCTCTTTATATAAGGCAGTCTCATGGTTAAAGCGGATACGTCCCCCTAGCTAAAGCACAGCCAGCATCGAGCAACTCATCACGTTCTTCCACCGAGAACCCCTCGGCGTAGACGCGCACCACTGGTTCGGTCCCGCTAGGACGGACCAGCAGCCACGTGTCATCCTCGAATGCCAAACGCAAGCCATCCATATGACTAACGTTTTGCGGCACCTTGCCACAAATCGACTTGGGGTTTACGCCCGGCAGCAGGGTTCGTAACGTTTCGGCATCTTCGGCCTCAAGGCGCAAATCCCGTCGACCGTAACTCGTCTTACCAAAACTATCCTCGAGTTGGTCGACCAGAACGCCCAAAGGCGCGTCCGTCTTTGCCATAAGCTCACACAGAATCAGACAGGCGAGGATTCCATCGCGCTCGGGCATATGCGCGGCGATGCCGATACCACCGGCTTCTTCACCGCCTATGAGGACGCCGCCCTTCTTCATCTCTGCCGCTATATATTTGAAACCGACTGGTTTGACGGTCACGCGGCAGCCAAGCGCCTCGGCAATGCGACGCACGAGCGTCGAACACGAAAGATTGACGACGACGCGCCCCTCCAAATTACGAAATTGAACCAAGTCGCCCAAAACGAGCGCCATGATCTGATGCGGATGTATATATCTGCCGCGCTCGTCAACCGCGCCGATACGATCGGCGTCGCCGTCGGTCACCAGGCCGGCGCAAGCTCCGTCCTCGATAACCGCGCGCTCGCAAGTGTCCACCCAAGGCTCAACGGGGTCGGGGCAGATATCTTCTTGGTCAGACGCCTGCCCGGCGTGAATCTCGTGCACCTCAACGCCAAGCTCGCGCAGCAAGTCGGCTAGATAACCCTGGGCTGCGCCGCCCATGGGATCGACAACCACGCGCAGGTGCGCGTCGCGGATGGCTTCGGCATCGACAAACGATGCCACCGCCTGCATATAGTCAGGAATGATATCCGCGGTGCGATATTGCCCCTCGATCCCCATTGGCTCGGGAGCCATGGTCTCTTCGAGCTCTTCGATGACATCCTGGTTGGCGGTCGAGCCGTCACCCATGCGAATCTTGAGGCACAGATAACCCTGCGGATGATGGGACCCCGTCACCATGAGCGCGCCGCACGCCCCACCGTCATAAGCCGCCGCCCACGTAAGGGCAGGGGTCGGAACAGGTCGCGAAGCGAGCACGGCGTCCAGCCCGTGCGCTGCTAGCACGCCCGCCGCAAGCTCAGCGAACTCGCTCGCCAGGGGCCGGGTGTCGAACCCTATATATACCGTTTTGCCCGGATTGGTCTTTTGCCACAACTCGCCGACGGCATCGGCGATACGGGCAACGTTATCGGCAGTGAAGTCCTCATCGACGCGAGCGCGCCAACCGTCAGTTCCAAAATGAATTATCGCGCACACGCGCAGACACCTCACAGTGTTTGGATCATGGTACGCGTGAGGTATACCCGCAACACGCACTCAGCAACCTGCCGGCACCAGCATTCACCATTTGGGCAAATGCTGCCGAGGACATGCAAGCAATAAAAAAAACCGCCCCGTATGGAGCGGTTTTGCCCTTTATATATCGAGCGCCTCGGCCATCGCTGCCGTAGTGATTGCCGTGGTTCCACAGCAACTGCCCACCATTGCGGCGCCGGCATGTCTCCATTCGATGCATGCGCGCGCGAAAGCTTCGGGATTCTCGTGCCATACGGGGCCATCCTGAGTCTGGACCGGATCGCCTACGTTGGGACGCACCGTAACGGGAGTAGTCGCCGATGCAACCATCCTGGGCACCGCCGCATTCGCGGCCGCAAGCGAACAGCAATTAACACCAACCGAGTTTGCGCCGTGTTTTTCGGCGTACAAAACGGCTGCCTCGATGTTGAGGCCATCGCCCAGCAGGTCGCCTTTATCGTCAACGACAAAACTCACCAGAACAGGCATGCCGTCGGCGGCATCTCGGGCGCCGGCAAGCATGGGCTGCAGATTACGGATAGACGTCACCGTCTCGATCAGCAGACCGTCAACACCAGCATTGAGCAAGGCGTGCGCCTGTTCGCGCGCAATGCCGCGGATTTCACGATACTCGACAGAGTCCTCGGCAAACCACTCAATACCGATCGGGCCCATCGAGCCCAGCAGTAGCTGAGGGTGCGCCTGGCGGGCATCGTCGACGGCCCCGCGATTGACCTCCGCCACGGACGGCGCAATCTGGTCGTGCTTGAGGGCATAGCTCGATGCCTGAAAGGTATTGGTAATGAGCACCTGCGCGCCGGCGGCGACATACAAGCGATGGATACGAGAAACGGTCTGCGGCTCTGCCAGATTCCAAAACGCCGGTGGAATGTCGGCGGCATCGTACTCACTCAACAAAACACTGCCCATGGGGCCCTGCGCCAACAAGGTCTCGCTCGACAAGCGGCGCGTAAGTTCCTCGGCACCAAAGCGGTTGTAATAACTCGTATCCATATATATCCCGCTATTCCTCGACGCTGATTCCCTGCTTTTCGAGATAGGCGAGCCAGCGGCTCATCGTGTCCTCGGATAGCGCATGCTCCATCATGCAGGCCTCGGAATCGGCTCGCTCAAATTCGACACCGAGCTCCTGAACCAAAAACGTGCGGATGAGGCGATGACGGTACCAGATAGCCGTGCCAACCTCGCGGCCGCGATCGGTCAGGATCACCTTGCCGTAGTGCGATTGCTCGACAAGCTCGGATGCCTTGAGCGCCGAAACCGCTTTATTGACCGATGCCTTGGAGACGCCAAGGCGCTGCGCGATGTCGACCGATCGCACGCCGTTGGTTTCCCCCTCTTCGCTTTCAATGCGAACCATGCACTCCAAGTAGTCTTCGTTCGCCACCGTCAGATGTAGTTCGCGCGAGCTATTTGTCGTATCCATGATCTTCCGTCCCTTCTGCATTCAATGGCTGATTCTACCCCATCCAAGCGTCGTGGTATGCCGTGGCATACCGTGCTAGAGTTCTTGTTGCACACGACGACCAAGATTGGAGCGGTCTTTATGGAAAACACCACCACGAGCCCCGATGTCCTCGAACGCTTTTTGCGCTACGTCCAGATCAACACGCAGTCCGAGGATGCAAACTGCGACCAGGTACCCTCGAGCGCCGTTCAGTTTGACCTTGCCAACGTGCTGGCTGAAGAGCTGCGCGAGCTTGGTGCGGAAGATGCCCACGTGACCGAGCACGCCTATGTCTGCGCGCATATCCCCGCAAGTGCGGGCGCTGAGGACAAGCCCGCCCTGGGCCTGATCGCCCATCTCGACACCACCGAAGTTGCACCGGGCGCCGGCGTGAAGCCGCACATCGTACACTACGAAGGCGGCGACCTGGTCTGCGGCACGGTTGACGGTAAGCCCGTTGCCATGGGTACCGCCAAGCTTCCCGCCCTGAATGACCTCGCGGGTGAGGACCTGGTCTGCAGCGATGGCACCACGCTGCTGGGCGCGGACGACAAGGCGGGCGTCGCCGAGATCATGTCGCTTGTCGCGCGTATCGCTCAGGACCCTTCTCTGCCCCATCCCGCACTCGGCATTTGCTTCTGCCCTGACGAGGAGATCGGCCACGGAGCCGAGCTGTTGGATATCGATACCTTTGGCTGCAAGTACGCCTACACGGTCGACGGCGGCCCCATCGGCGAGCTGGAGTGGGAGTGCTTTAACGCCGCCGAGGCGACCGTCCGCTTTGAGGGCCAGTCCATCCACCCGGGCGACGCTAAGGGCCGTATGGTCAACGCAGGCAATCTGTTCTGCGACTTCAACGCGTTGCTCCCCTACGTGCAGCGCCCGGAGTATACGGAAGGCTACGAGGGCTTTTATCACCTTGAGGGTGTATCTGCGACCGTCGATCACGCCACAGCGCGCTATATCGTCCGCGACCATGACGCCGCCAAGTTCCAGCAGAAACTCGACCTTATTGATGCCGCCGCCTCGATACTCAACCAGCGTCTGGGTGAGGAGCGCGTGACGGTCGAGATTAAGCAACAGTATCGAAATATGGCCGAGATCGTTCGTGACTATCCCGAGCTTATTGATGTTGCCAAGGAAGCCTACCTTGCCTGCGGCGTTGAGCCCCAAGTGCTGCCGATTCGTGGCGGCACCGACGGCGCCCAGCTGTCGTTCCGCGGTCTGCCCTGCCCCAACCTTTCCACCGGCGGCTATTGCTACCACGGCGTCAACGAGTTCGTCCCGGTCAGCTCGCTCGTCAAGATGACCGACGTGCTCCAGGAGCTCGTCGCCCGCTTTGCATAGGGAACTCGAACAATCTAGGTAAGCAAAACCGCCCCGTCCTCAAAACCGAGAACGGGGCGGTTTTTGGTGCAAGGGGAGTAGTCAGCACCGCAGGTTGAGCCAACGTCAGCGAGCGACGTCCAAGGCGAACAATTTGTCATTCAAAAGGCAGGGCATTGACCTTCTGGTCATGCCCTGCCTTTTGAATGACAAATTGTCGCCTTGGGCGGCGCGCAGCGTCGAGCCGTTACGGCGTTTGGTAAAACGCCGTAACTTAGTAGTTGGCTTCGTAGCCGTTGCCGTCGCCGGTGGGCTCTTCGTAGTAGTCCGAATCGCTCGAATCGCTTGAGTCATCGGAATCGTCAGAGCTGACCGATGAGGTTGCGGTACCGTTTGCGTAGTCGTCAGACGTGTTGTTGTTCAGGTCGCCGATCGTAGAGCTGGAACCGTCGGAAAGACCCATGGTGTTGGGACCCTTGGGATCCTTGCCGGCATCGACGCGCTCCATCATTTCCTTGAGCTCGTCCTCGTAGACAAAGACGTAGCTCACACCGTCGATCATGGTGCTGTCGTCGGCATACGAGGGCAGGTTGGCCGAGTAGATACCGTCGACATCCATACCGCGCATGGCGTTGACCGTAGCCACGATATCCTGAACGCTCATATCGGTTACGAGCATATCGGACAGCGAATTAACCAGGCCAAAGATCTTCGTGGCATCGAAGTTATTGAGAATCTGGTTGGCAAGGGCGCCAAGCACCTGACGCTGGTGGCGCATGCGCGTGTAATCGCCGTCGGCATAGGTGTAGCGGCAGCGGGCATAGGTAAGGGCGGTGGCACCGTCCATATGCTGCTGGCCAGCGGTAATCTTAATATCCAGGTGCTCGGGGTCGTCAACATCATCGGTTGCGTTAATGTCGATACCGCCAACCGAATCAATCAGTGCCTGCATACCGTCGAAGCTGACCTCGGCATAGTGGGAAATCTGAACACCGCACAGCTCGTTGACCGCCTCGACCATGGCCTCGGCGCCGCCAACGGTATGGCAGGCGTTGATCTTCATGGTCTCGCCCTTGTACTCGACCTTGGTGTCGCGCGGAACGGAAATGAGCGTCGCCTGCTTTTGCGTGGGGTCGATGCGTGCCAGGATAATCGAGTCGGCACGATACGTATCCTCGCCCGGACGGCCGTCGGTGCCAAGAAGCAGCACGTAGAACGGATCCTTTGCCTCATCGGTGTCAACCAGAACCCGACGCAGATTGTCGGTAATGACATTAGAATCGCCGAGCTTGCCCATAATGGTGGCAAACCACAGGCCGGCAGCGGTAGTGGCACTCAGCAGCACGCCAAGCACGACAATGAGCGCGACGTGACGAATCGTGTGGCTACGACGACGTTGGCGAGCGCGCTCGGAATAGCGAGCCACGTTATCGCGACTGTAGATCTTGGCCTGCGCACCAGTTGAGGGTCTTCGGGCGGTGGTATCCGCGAGGGGCTTTTTATTAAACATAGGCAACCTGTATTAGTAGATGACGGGATCGGGGACGGTAGCATGCTCGACATGCGCGCCGAGCGCCTGCAGCTTTTCGACAAACTGCTCGTAGCCGCGCTTGATGTGATGGATGGCCGAAACCTCGGTCGTCCCGTCGGCGATCAAGCCCGCTACGACGAGGGCCGCTCCGCCACGCAGATCGGGCGAGGTAACCTGTGCGCCCGAGAAGCCCCTGACGCCATGAATCATGGCATGATGGCTCTCGATACGAATGTCGGCACCCATGCGCACCAGCTCAGAGGCAAACATAAAGCGATTCTCGAAGATGTTCTCGGTGATAACGGAGCTACCGTCGGCAAGGGCGGAGAGTACCATAATCTGCGCCTGCATGTCCGTCGGGAAGCCGGGGAACGGAAGCGTCTGGATGTCGACCGGCTTGATGCGCTCGGCGCGATTCACGTGAACGCCGTCGTCGGTACGCTCGCAATCGATACCCATGAGCTCCATCTTCTTGAGCACCATGCCCAAGTGAATGGGGCAAAAGCCCGTGACATCGACACCGCGATCGTCGGCCATCAACGCACCGGCAACGATAAAGGTACCGGCCTCGATGCGGTCGCCCACTACGCGATGGGTAACAGGATGCAGCTCTTCCACGCCCTCGATGGTCACGACAGGCGTACCGGCGCCAACAATCTTGGCGCCCATCTCGTTGAGCATGTTGGCGAGATCGACGATCTCGGGCTCGCGGGCGGCATTGTCGATAACCGTGGTGCCCTGCGCGCGCACGGATGCCATAATGAGGTTCTCGGTCGCACCGACACTGGCGAACTCGAGCGTGACGGTGGTACCGCGCAGACCTTGGGGCGCATTAGCGTTGATGTAACCGTGGGCGGTATCGAACTCAACGCCCAGGGCCTCAAGACCAAGAATGTGCATATCGATCTTGCGAGCACCCAGGTTGCAGCCGCCCGGCATGGCGATCTTGGCGCGATGGAAGCGACCCAGCAGGGGTCCCATCACGGCGGTGGAAGCACGCATCTTGGCAACGAGCTCGTAGGGGGCCTCCCAAGAATCGACCTGAGAGGTATCAATCTCGAGCGTATGCTCGTCGAGAACATCGATCGTAGCGCCCATGCCCTTGAGCACCTTGCCCATCACGTGGACATCGGAAATATCGGGCACGTTCTGCAGCGTCGTCTTGCCCGGCGCCAGAAGCGTTGCCGCCATGAGTTTGAGTGCGGAGTTCTTGGCGCCCGAAACGGGCACGGAGCCTCCGATGGCGTGGCCACCCTCAACGCGGATAATATCCAAGGTCTACCCTTTCAAAAAGCATGCCCGGGATGGCTGGGCCATCCCGGGCATGATGTGTTCGCAAATGGTCGAACGCTAAATCGTTTGACTATTGGGCAAGCTTGAGCTTACACCATGCGATTTCATTATAGAGGTAGGCGCGGCGTGCATCATCCTCCGACAAATTACCCAGCTTCTCTTCAAAACCTTGAATATCAGCTTTAAGCTTGTCGGCATCGACGGTCGCCAAATCGCAAGCGCGCTCGGCGAGAACGGTCACGACATCGTCCGCAACCTGGGCATAGCCGCCGGCCACGGCAAACGTGTGGTCGACAGTGCCCATGGCCTTATCGGAAACGCGAACGTAGCCGCGGTCGATCGTGCAGATCTCGCTGGAGTGAGCAGGCAGAACGCCAAACTCGCCATCCGTGGACGGAATCGACACAAACGCAGCGTCGCCCTCATAGGCGCAGCTCACGGGGCACACGATGCGGATACGCATAACCTACTTCTCCCCCATCTTGCGGGCGCGCTCGCGCACGTCCTCAATCGTGGAAGCATAGCGGAAAGCCTGCTCGGGCAGGTCATCGGCCTTGCCGTCGACAATCTCGGCGAAAGAGCGGACGGTATCCTCGACGCGGACGTAGACACCGGGGTTGCCGGTGAACTTCTCGGCGACGTGGAAGGACTGCGAGAGGAACTGCTGAATCTTACGGGCACGGTTGACCGTAAGGCGCTGCTCCTCGGACAGCTCGTCCATACCCAGAATGGCGATGATGTCCTGAAGGTCGGAGTACTCCTGCAGGAGCTCCTGGACCTTGACGGCGACACGGTAGTGCTCCTCGCCGACGATCGAGGGATCGAGAGCGTCGGAGGAAGATGCGAGCGGGTCGATAGCCGGGAACAGGCCGAGCGACGAAATGCTACGCGAAAGAACCGTGGTGGCGTCGAGGTGCGTAAACGTCGTGGCAGGCGCCGGGTCGGTCAGGTCGTCTGCGGGGACGTAGACAGCCTGGACGGAGGTAATGGAGCCCGTCTTGGTCGAGGTAATGCGCTCCTGGAGGTCGCCCATCTCGGTTGCCAGCGTGGGCTGGTAACCAACGGCGGACGGCATACGGCCCAGCAGTGCGGAAACCTCGGAACCTGCCTGGGAGAAGCGGAAGATGTTGTCGATGAACAGCAGAACGTCCTGGCCACGATCACGGAAATACTCAGCGGTAGTAAGGCCGGCCAGACCGATGCGCAGACGCGCTCCGGGCGGCTCGTTCATCTGACCATAGACCAAGCAAGTCTTGTCGATAACGCCAGACTCGCTCATCTCGAGGAACAGGTCGGTGCCCTCGCGGGTACGCTCGCCGACGCCGGTGAACACCGAGGTGCCACCGTGCTCTTGGGCGAGGTTGTTGATGAGCTCCTGAATCAAAACGGTCTTGCCGACGCCGGCGCCGCCGAACAGGCCTGTCTTGCCGCCACGGATGTAGGGCTCGAGCAGGTCGACGGCCTTAATGCCGGTCTCGAAGATCTCGGTCTTGGTGGTGAGCTCGTCGAAACGGGGCGCTGCATGGTGGATGGGGTAGAACTCCTCCACCTCGGGCATGGGCTTGCCGTCGACGGGCTTGCCCATGACGTTCCAAATACGGCCGAGCGTCTTGGGGCCAACGGGCATCTTCATGGGCTCACCGGTATCGGTGGCGATGAGACCGCGCTGCAGGCCGTCGGTCGAGGACATGGCGACCGTGCGGACAACGCCGCCCGGAAGCTGGCTCTCGACCTCGAGGATCGTGCTCAGATGACCGATCGGGGTCTCGGCCTCGACCGTGAGCGCGTTGTAGATCGGGGGCACCGCACCGTCAAACTTGACGTCGACGACAGGACCGATGATTCGCACGATGCGACCATCACCGGCAGTCGTCTTCTTGGTGGCTTCCTCGACCGCAAGCTTTACGGTGTTATTAGCCATTACTGTTCCTCCAATGCTGAGGCTCCGCCGACGATCTCGTTAATCTCGGTCGTGATCGAAGCCTGGCGCACGCGACTATACGTGCGGGTAAGGGTCGAGATGATCGCGGTGGCGTTTTCCGTCGCGGAGTGCATGGCCTTGCGGCGTGCACCCTGCTCGGCAGCCGCCGAATCGATCAGGGCCTGGTAGATGACCGTCAGGATATAAGACGGCACAAGCTTGCCGAGAACATGCTCGGGAGAGGGCACGAACTCGAACGTGGACGAGATGCGCTTAGGGGCGTCGGTCTCGTTCTTACGCGGACCGTGGGCCATAGCGATCATCTCGGGGTCGAGCGGCAACAGATGCTCGACGCGAAGCTCCTGATCCACGCGGTTCTTGGCGTGGTGGTAGACAAGCTCGACACGGTCAAGCTCACCGGCACGATACGCATCGCAGATATGAGAGGAGATCATGCGGGCCTGATTGAAATCGGGCTCAGAGGAGTTGCCCTCAAAGTGCATGACAACGTTTGCGCGGTCACGGAAATACGTGGCCGGCTTACGCCCGCACGCGATGATCTCGCACTCGATGCCGTCGTTCGCCCAAGAAGCGGCGAGCTTTTCGGCCGTGCGCTCCACCGTCGTATTGAAACCGCCGGCAAGGCCGCGGTCCGAGGCAATAACGACAATCAGGCCATGCTTGACGCTCTCATGCTTCTGCAGCATGGGATCGGTGCCCGAACAGGAAGCGTCGCCGGCGACCGTCAACATGACGTCGGTCAGCGCCTCCTTATAAGGCTCGGCCTGCTTGGAGCGATCGAGGGCACGACGGATCTTGGCCGTAGAGACCATCTCCATCGTGCGCGTGATCTGCTTGGTCGTGGTAACCGAGGAGATTCGCTTCTTAATGTCGCGAAGGTTGGCCATGGGGCTTAGTTCTCCTCTGATCCAGAAACATCCGAATGGTGCTTGGCCATGAACTGCTGCTTGAAGTCGCCGATGACGCGCAAGAGCTCAGCCTTGGTGTCATCATCGATCTTCTTGGCGCGAACCTTGTCGAGCAGCGAGCCAAAGCCATTGTCCATGTACTCGATGAGCTCGGCACGGAAAGGCAGCACGTCGGCGATCTCCAGGTCATCCAGGAAGCCCTCGTTGCCAGCGAACAGCGTAACGATCTGCTCGCCAACCTCAAACGGCTTGTAGCGCGGCTGCTTCAGGAGCTCGGTCATGCGGGCACCATGGGTCAGCTGCTTCTGAGTAGCCTCGTCGAGGTCGGAGCCGAACTGCGTAAAGCCGGCGAGCTCCTGGTACGAAGCGAGGTCCAGACGGAGGTTGCCGGCGACCTGCTTCATAGCCTTGGTCTGCGCGTCGCCACCGACGCGGGACACGGAAATGCCCACGTCGACTGCCGGGCGCTGGCCCTGGAAGAAGAGCTCGGACTGCAGGTAGATCTGACCATCCGTAATGGAAATGACGTTGGTCGGAATGTAGGCCGAGACGTCGCCGTCCTGGGTCTCGATGATCGGCAGAGCCGTCATGGAGCCATAACCGTTCTTCTTGGACATCTTGACGGCACGCTCGAGCAGACGAGAGTGCAGGTAGAAGATGTCACCAGGATAGGCCTCGCGTCCGGGCGGACGATGCAGCGTCAGCGACATCTGACGGTAGGCCACAGCCTGCTTGGACAGGTCATCGTAGATGACGAGCACGTGGCCGCCGGGGTTGGTCTCGCTGGCGGGCTTGCCGTCCTCGCCGTTGTACATGAAGAACTCGCCGATAGCGGCACCGGCCATAGGCGCGATGTACTGCATAGGGGCGGAATCGGCAGCGGTGGCCGAAACGATGATGGTGTAGTCGAGCGCACCGTGCTGAGCGAGGGTCTCGCGGATGTTGGCAACCGTGGAGGCCTTCTGGCCGATGGCGACATAGATGCAGACCATGCCCTTGCCGCGCTGGTTGAGGATAGCGTCGATGGCAATGGCGGTCTTACCGGTCTTACGGTCGCCGATGATGAGCTCTCGCTGACCGCGACCAATAGGCACCATGGAGTCGATGGCCAACAGGCCGGTCTGAACCGGCTCGCACACCGGGGTACGGTCGATGACGCCGGGGGCCTTGAACTCAATGGGACGACGGTGCGTGGCGACGATGTCGCCCAGGCCGTCGATGGGCTGGCCGAGCGGATTGACGACGCGGCCGAGCATAGCGCGGCTCACGGGGATATCCATAATGCGGCCAGTGGTGCGGCACTCGTCGCCTTCCTTGATGGAGTCGACGGCACCAAACAGAACGGCGCCGACCTCGTCACGGTCAAGGTTCTGGGCAAGGCCGAAGACGGTCTCACCGGTATCGGAGCTCTTGAACTCCAGAAGCTCGCCTGCCATGGCGCTCTTGAGGCCGGAGACGCGCGCGATGCCGTCGCCTACCTCGTCGACCGTTGAAACCTCATGCGTATCGACCGTCGCGGAGAGGCTCGTGAGCTGCTCCTGCAGTTTCTTGGCGATATCCTGGGCATTGAGGGTTTCGGACATTAGGCTTCACCTCCGTACGAATTAGCAGAGTTTGCGAGGGTCTCCTGCGCGATGCGCAGCTGCGTCTTGACGGAAATGTCACGACGCTCGCCGCGGGCCTCGAGCACCAGGCCGCCCACGATAGACGGGTCGACCTGCTCGATAAGGAATACCTTGCGGCCGAAGTCCTGCTCGCATTTCTTAGTGATGGTTTGACGCAGCTCGTCGTCGAGCGGGATCGCCGTGGTGACGGTCACGCCCACTACATCCTCGTCTTCCTCGGCAACATACTTAAAGGCAGCTGCCACCTTGGGAAGAAGGTCGAGCTGGTCGCGCTTGGACATGGTGTCGAGCACGGCGATGATCTCGGGGCTGGCGGAAGCCAAGCGCTCGATCATCTCGAGGTCCTCGAACACATGGTTCTCGGCCTTGGCGGCTTCCAAAAGGGAACGCGCGTAGGTCTCGAGCACCTTGTCCTGATAGCGGCTAGTCGGCATTCAGGCTACCTGCTTCCTGGATGTAGCGCTCGATGAGCTTCTTCTGCTCGGCATCGTCCTCGAGTGCCTCGCCCACGATCTTGGTGGCGACGGCAACGGACAGGTCGGCGATGGAGCTCGCGGCACCAGCGTAGATGGACTTGCGCTCGTCCTCGACGGTCGTATGGGCCTTGGCGATGATCTCCTCGGCCTCCTTGTGAGCAGCCTCGATGATACGGGCGCGCTCGGACTCGGCGTCCTTACGGGCCTCGAGAACAATGTCGGCAGCCTGACGACGGGCGTCGGTGACGATCGAGTCGGACTCAGAGCGCTTGGCGATAGCCTCCTGCTTGGTCTTCTCGGCCTCGTCGAGGCTCTCCTCGATCTTCTTGCCGCGCTCCTCCATGGTTTTCATGATGCCCGGCAGGGCGACCTTGGCCAGCACGATCCAGATAATCAGGAAGGCGATAAGCGCCGGGATGAACTCCGCCATCTTAGGGATGAGGATGTCCGCACCGGCAGCGCCGTCCTCAGCGAACGCGGAAACCGGCATGAGCAGCGCGGCCGCGGACGCGGAGAGTGCGATCGCGCTCTTCTGGGATGAAAGATTCATACTTGACGCTCCGTGCTATTTAACGATCAGCGCGACAACGAAGCCGATCAGAGCCAGAGCCTCGCCGAAGGCGGAGCCCATGATGAAGACGGTGAACACGCGGCCCTGGACCTCAGGCTGACGGGCCATAGCACCCGTAGCACCCAGAGCAGACAGGCCGATAGCAAGACCAGCGCCGATAACACCGAGACCGTAACCGATAACTCCCACGATTCCTCCTTTGTCGTGCGTGTCTTATTTCACGCAGGATAACCTTTTTATAACTGCCGGGCTCCATGGGTACGGGCACCGGCGGTTTAACGAATTGCCTTACCATTAAGGCGCGAGCGGAAGACTACTCCTCCTCCGCGACCTCCTCTGCCTCGGAGACATACACGGCGGTAAGGACCGTGAAGACGTAAGCCTGGATGGCGCCGACCACAAGCTCGATCGCATAGATCAGGATGAGGATGGCAAGCCAGGCCAGCGAAGGCAGGGCGCCGACGGCGTGGGCCGCGGAAACCTGCTGAAGCAGCGGCTGCATGAACATGCTCGCCATGATGGCGAACGAGCCCATGACCACGTGTCCTGCGAACATGTTGCAGAACAGACGGACGGCGAGCGTGATGAGGCGCAGGAAGGTCGAGAAAAGCTCGACGACCCACACGAGCACGTTCATCGGGAAGCTCACGCCCTGCGGGGCGAGGCTCTTGATGTAGCCGATCACGCCGTGAGCCTTGCATCCGTAGTAGATGAAGTACACGAAGGCGAAGATGGCGAGCGCGGCGGTGGAGCCGATTGCACCGGTGCCGGGCTTCATTCCCGGGATCAGGCCGATCATGTTATTGATCAGGATGAACAGGAAAAGCGAGCACAGGAACGGGAAGTGCTTCTTCCAGTTCTCACCCACGACGCCCTTGCCGATATCGTTCTCGACGTACTCGATGATGTACTCGAAACCGTTGACGAAGAAGCCCTTGGGAACCAGGGTCTGCTTCTTCTTGAACACGGCCAGGACGATCAGGAGCACGATCGTGGAGACGATCAGCCAAAACGAGTACTGCGTGATGCCGCAGCTCAGATCGCCCACGACAGGGGTGGAGCTGAACTCGCTGACCAGATGATTAATCTCATCAGGCAGCTTTTCAAAAATTTCCACGACTTACCTTTCGACCTCATGAGGATCTCGCAGCGCCTTGGCGACGCGAACCGTGCAGGCGGCCATAAAGGCCACGAAGCCGATCGCCTCGCCCAGGAGGAACATGCGAAATGCCTCTCCGAACAACACAAACACAACCAAGGTAAAGACGAGCAGGGCGATTGCCGAGACCGCCAGACTCACCATACCCTTGAGCATGTCCGCATTCTGTTTATCGTCAAGAACCGGCTTGAGCGTAAAGACAAAGGGAAGGAAGGCAATTGCGCCCGCGATGGCGCCTGCAACGATAGCGAGCAGATCGGCTATCTGAAACATTGGCGTCCTCACTTTCCTTTTTTAACGCCTCACAGAACAGTTCCCGCCAAACATTGGTGACTATTGTACGAGCCAATCGCTAAAGTACAACCGAAAAAGCATCGGTTAATACGCACCTGTTCGTTTTCTTAAGACCTTCTTTATGCCGCAGGTACGGTAATACGTTTTTCTCGAACCCTGCAGGGCAAAACGTCCGTTAACAGGAGTGCGCGTGGACGCCTTTTGTTCATCCGCGCGCACCGTTTCTTCGTATTTGCAGCCGCGGCCGTCTTAGCCCAGCGACTAGAGCGTGCCGTAGATGCGGTCACCGGCGTCGCCCAGGCCGGGAACGATGTAGGCCGCCTCGTTGAGATGGTCGTCGATGGCGCAGGTATAGATATGCACATCAGGATCCTTCTCAGTCAGCGACTTGAGGCCCTCGGGG
>CABSMS010000054.1 GCA_902478885.1 uncultured Collinsella sp.
TACACAAGGCTATTCGTCGGCAGCGTCAGATGTGTATAAGAGACAGCTTCTTGGACAGGACCAGACGACCGTCCTTGTCCTCCTTCTGGAGAACCAGAGCCTCGATGGGATCACCGAGTGCAACGATGTCTGCAGGGTTAGCGTCCTTGCGGATGGACAGCTCGCGGACCGGGATAACGCCCTCGGACTTGAATCCGATGTCAACGAGCACCTCGTCATGCTCGATCTTAACGACAGTGCCGTTAACGAGATCGCCCTCATCAAAGTCGGTAATCGTACCGTCGATGAGGTTGTTCATCTCCTCCTCATTGACATCGTCAAGAGAGAAAATGGACGAGTTCTGAATCTCACTCAAAGGTGGACCCCTTTCGAACTACGGGGCCCCGATTGCTAGGACCTACAGAAGGGTGCGACAAGCACACAACGTTTAGGAACACTCGGGAGCCGACAGATACTAATGTGACGCTTATGCAATCACGTTCGTATAGGTTACGGGGAAATGAGTTCGATTTCAAGCGTGAACTGCGATTTTTTACTCGTGTGGAGACTTTTTCGTAATCTTATGAACACACGTCTCCACAACTTGACGATAACCAGCCAGGCATTTGGCTTTGGGGTAAAGTATCCGGAGCCAACGACTCTAGATCAAATTTACGAGAAAGGTGCCCGCGTGCTCAAAGCAGTCGTTTTCGATATGGACGAGACGCTTCTTAGCATCAACCTCAACGCGTTCATCCTTCGCTATTTTAAGGATGTCTCTTCGATGCTCGCGGATATCGGCCGCCGCAGCCGTGGTGGCACGATGGCACGCCTCGGCACCATCCTGGTCGACCTCAACGCCAATCGCCGCAGCGGCACGGACAACCGCACCAATCTTGAGTTTTACCAAGAAGAGGTCGAGCGCCGATGCGGTATCCGCCTCTCCGATCCCATCATCTACGAGGCGTTTACCTACTATGATCGCGAAGTTCTTCCGTACAAGAACGACGATGTCATTAACGCCCACGCCATGCCGGGCGCGCACGCCGCGCTCCAGGCCGTACAGGACGCTGGACTGCGTTGCGCGCTCTTTACCAACCCCAGCTTTCCCCAGGGGGCCATCGAGTGCCGCATGGGCTGGGGCGACCTGGCCGATGCTCCCTTTGAGCTCGTCACGCACATGGGAAACACCACCCGCTGCAAGCCCGATGCCACCTACTATCTAGAGCAGCTTCAGGTGATGGGGCTCGAGCCGCACGAGGTCCTTATGGTGGGCAACGATCCCAAGCGCGACTTCCCGTCCCCCGATTGCGGCATCCAAACCGCCTTTGTGGGCCAAGGCAAGCCCAGCCGAGCCACCTGGCGCGGAACCATGGAAGACTTCGCCCGCGACTTTAACGCCGTTGTAGAAGCCTTCTACGAACACCAAGTAGCCGACGAACTGTCCTAACAAACCTGGGTTTTGCCGATCATGATGTTGAGGATCTCGACGTCGGTATCCTTCATACCCACACGACCCACATAGCCCATGCTGGCGATCGTCTGCTCGACGGTATCCTGGATCAGGCCCTCGCCGGCGCGGAAGCCGCGACCCTGCATGGCCATATCGTGGCCCAGAATCGCCGCATCAACGGCAGCCGAGATCTTGGCGGCACAGCTCGCCTTGGCGCCGTCGCACACGATGCCGCCCACGTTGCCAAGCGTATTCGAGACCGTCGCGCCAATCTGTTCGCGCGTGCCACCGCACAGCCAGGTAATCGCGGCGCCAGCGCCGCACGCGGCGCAAATAGCACCGCAAAACGCCGAGAGCGCACCAATATAGCTCTTGATATGCACGGCGATAAGATCGGACAGCATCACGGCGCGCACCAGGCGCTCGTGGTCGCAACGCAGGTACTCGGCATACTCCATGACGGGCAATGCGCAGGTAATGCCCTGATTGCCCGAGCCGCACACAATGGCGACCGGCAGCGCGCAGCCGTTCATGCGGGCGTCGGACCCGGCAGCCGCACGGGCACGGGCACGGCAGGCGACGTCATCGGCGCGAGCACCCAGCAGCGTACGACCCACCTCGGCGCCCCAAGCGTGCGCAAGGCCCTCGGCACTGATTGCGCCATTCAGCTCAATCTGACGCTCAACGGCAGCGCGGGCGTCCTCAATGTCGCCGTCCTCGATAAAGTCGATGATGGACTCAATCGACATGGGCGTGTCGGCGTTATCTGCCGCACGCTCGGCCACCACGCGCTCGGCGCAGGCGGCACACTCCCCCGCCGACTTGCCGCATACCGGAATACCGTCGAGCGTATGGCACGTGACATTGGTGTGGTGGTCGGTAATCTCGACGACCGCGGTATGGCCCCCGGCCGTGGCAGTCACCTTGATGTAGAGGTTGGGCACACCCTCGACAAGCGACACATCGCAGTAGCCGGCGTCGGCGAGGAGCTCGGTCACGCGAGCACGGTCTTCATCGTTAACGCTCTCGAGTACCTCAAGCGCGCTCTTGGCGTCGCCGCCCACGGCACCCAGCACGGCCGCCGCTTCAATACCGTGCATGCCGCCCGAGTTGGGCACGGTCACGCTCTTAACGTTCTTGATGATATTGCCCGAGCAAGCAACATCCATATGATCGGGTTCGCAACCGAGCGTCTGGCTCGCCAGCGCCGCTGCATAGGCAACGGCAATGGGCTCGGTGCAGCCGAGTGCACAGACAAGTTCGCGGTTCAGAACATCGCAAAACGCGGCATCACGGATGGAATCGATAGGCATAGGTATCTCCTGCTTGCATAACGGGCTGGGCTCTCAAAAATGGTTAGTTCCTTTATTTGATAACAATGCATCAAAAACCGCAACCATGGTTCCGGCGGACGGCGCTCAAGCACAAACTGACAGCATTCATTCATGAGAAGCCGGTCTTGTTGCATGCTAAAGCGTTTGACCAAAAAACGCCCGAGCGTTTACGCAAAAGTCGCGCTATCATGCAGTCGAACGCGGTAAACACCTTTAGCATTTGCGCCGCACAGACCAGAGAGGAACCATCCATGAAGATCGGTATCGGTAACGACCACGCCGCCGTCGAGCTCAAGAACATCATCTCCGAGCACCTGAAGGAGCGCGGCTGCGAGGTCGTGAACTTTGGCACCGACACCTCCGAGAGCTTTGACTACCCCATCGCCGGCTACAAGGTGGGTAAGGCCGTTGCCAACGGCGACGTCGACCTGGGCATCCTCATCTGTGGCACCGGCGTCGGGATTAGTCTGGCTGCCAACAAGGTCGAGGGCGTACGCGCCGTCGTGTGCTCCGAGCCCTTCAGCGCCAAGCTCTCTCGCATGCACAACAATACCAACGTGCTCGCCTTTGGCGCCCGCGTCGTGGGCTCCGAGCTCGCCAAGATGATCGTCGACGAGTGGCTCGACGCCGAGTTTGAGGGCGGTCGTCACGAGCGTCGCGTTAACCTCCTCAACGAGATCGACCACACGCGCGGCCTCAAGGTCGTCGACGAGGCCTAAACATCTCAGCGCCACAAGCTAACAGCAGGGGCCCGCTCGGAACTCATGACCGAACGGGCCCCTTCATAGATTTTGGAATAAAAGGGCGCCGCGGATGGAGTTCCGCGGCGCCCAAGCCACACGCTAACAGCTTTAAGGAGTCAAAGCTGGCTTAGCCAAAGAAGCGCTTGATCTCAATCTCGGCGTTCTCCAGGCAGTCGGAGCCGTGGATCACGTTGGCGTTGACATCGACGGCAAAGTCGCCGCGGATGGTACCAGGAGCAGCGTCAAGCGGATTAGTAGCGCCCATGAGGGTGCGCATCTTAGCAACAGCGGAGAGACCGGAAACGACCATCTTGACGACCGGACCGCTCGTCATAAAGTCACAGAGACCGCCAAAGAAGGGCTTGTCGGCCAGATGGGCGTAGTGCTCCTCGACGGTAGCGCGCTCGAGCGTGGTCATCTCCATGCGCTCGATGACAAGGCCGCTGCGCTCGATGCGAGCAACAATCTCGCCGATCTTGCGGTCGCGCACGGCGTCGGGCTTAATCATGATGAAGGTCTTCTCGATAGCCATAAGGTAGCCTTTCAAGTAGGTTCGCGCGTGCCCAAGTCCCATTCCGGCACCCGCCTGGACTGCATCGTAACAGAGTTTTAGCTGCAGTTAAACAAAAAGCTGTTTATTGAAACGTTGCAATTTATTGAAGCGTTCCATATGTGTCACTTCTGTTTCGAAGCTCGATTAGAGTACCATCCGACTGCCCATCAACCGCATCGAGCAGAGCAGACGGTCGGTTGCCGCCCGCGAACGTACCCCCTTCACAACCTGCCCAAAGGTCCTACAGAACTTCTCGACAAGCCCCTCCCCCATAGCAACAAAATACGGACGCCCACATCAGCAGACGCCCGTAAAGCAAAAAACGATTCCTCAATAAATGGCAAAAACGGCTTCAGCCAAACCTCTACTTTGCCCCGTGACCCATCTCGACGACCTTGGTCAACGATCCAAAAACGCCTTCGTCGGCAACGAGTTGTGCCTCGGCACGCTGCAGCTGCACGGCAACGGCGGCAGGGGCGGTACCGCCTTCGGTCGTGCGCGCAGCGACAATCGACGGGATGTCGAGCGCCTCGGTAATGTCGTGCTCAAAGAGCGGGCTTGCCTCCTGGAACACCTCGAACGGCAGGTCCTCAAGATTGCAGCCGCGCTTCTCACACATCAGGACCAGATGGCCCACCACGGCATGTGCCTCGCGGAACGGCAGACCACGCTTAGCCAGGTAATCGGCAACATCGGTGGCGGCAAGGTGCCCCACGCCGCACTCGCGCGCCATGGCATCCTCGTTGACGGTCCAAGTCGAAATCATACCGGCCATAACCGACAGGCACTGCATGAGCGTATGGGCGGTATCGAGCGCGCCCTCCTTGTCCTCCTGCAAGTCCTTGTTATAAGCAAGCGGCAGACCCTTCATGGTCACGAGCAGCTGCACCAGGTTGCCATACACACGGCCGCTCTTGCCGCGGATAAGCTCGGCAAAGTCGGGATTCTTCTTCTGCGGCATGATGGACGAGCCGGTGGAGTACGAGTCGGAAAGCGTGATAAAGCCAAATTCGGAGCTCGACCACAGCACGATCTCCTCGGAAAGACGCGACAGGTGCATGGCCATGACGGAGCCGGCGTAATGCAGATCGAGCAGGAAATCGCGATCGGAAACCGCATCGAGCGAGTTGGGAATCACGCCCGCAAAGCCAAGCTCGGCAGCCGTCATCTGACGATCGAGCGGATAGCTCGTGCCGGCAAGCGCGGCAGCACCCAGCGGGCAGTTGTCGGCGGCATCAAAGGCTGCCTTCAGGCGTGTAAAGTCGCGCGCGAACATCCAGGAATACGCCAGCAGATGATGCGACAGCAGCACGGGCTGGGCGTGCTGCATGTGCGTGTAGCCCGGCAGAATCACCTTGTCGTACTTCTTAGCCGCATCCACCAGCACATGGCGCAGCTCAAGATTGGCCCCCATGAGCTCCTTGGCCAGCGCCTTGACGCCCAGGCGCGTGTCGGTCGCCACCTGGTCGTTGCGCGAACGTCCGGTATGCAAGCGCTTGCCAGCCTCACCGATGCGACGCGTCAGCTCGCTCTCGATGGACATATGAATGTCCTCATCGTTGATGTCGAAGGTGAAGTTGCCGGCATCGATATCCTGTTCGATTCCGGTCAGGCCCTTGGCAATCGCCTGCTCGTCCTCGGCGCTGATAATGCCCTGGGCCGCCAGCATCTTGGCATGTGCCTTAGAGCCGGCAATGTCCTGCTTATAGAGATGTTTGTCGACCGGCAACGACGCGCCAAACTCCTGCGTGACCTCGGCCACGCCTGCCTCAAAACGACCGCCCCAAAGAGCCATGGAACCGTCCCCTTTCTCCAAATACCAAAACAAGCGCCCAAAGCAATGCGCCATATCGCTAAAGCGATTTTTCAACCGCTAGTTTTGCACATTCCCCACCGTGCACGGGGCCATGTAGCTAATTTGCAAAGAAGTGACGCACCATGCACTTGGCGCCCAACGTCTCCCTCCGGATGTTGCCCTGCGAACCATCGATCCAGGCCTTCAGGCTCATAGGGACATCCTCGACCTTTGCAGCATCGATCTCGGGCGCGAGGGCAAGCAAAGCATGCGCAATAGCATTGAACATAATAGATACTCCTCATATATAGGCGCAGAGCCGCCAAATTGATAGAAGGAGCCCCGCCGGACAACCCCGGCGGGGCTCGGACTCAGCCGCAGACGCGGCATCATATATGCGGGCGGAACGTAGGGGCCACCGATGTTAAGAAGTGTCAGCAAGCATAACGAAAGGTAGGGACCCCGTGCGCCCGTTATGTATCACGCGGATGGGCCGCGCGGATACCAAGGGAAGGAGGCGCTAGGCCTGGGCGGCAGCGGAGCTGGGGCCCTGGACCTTTGCCCACGTCTTGAGCGACAGCGTATCGATCTCGATAAAGCCGGCGCTGGCCTTCTCGTCAAACGTGGTGTCGCGGTCGTAGGTAGCCAGACCGTAGTCGTAGAGGCTGAAGGGGCTCTTGCGGCCGACGACATGGCAGTTGCCCTTAAAGAACTTCAGACGGACAGTGCCGGTCACGAACTTCTGGGTATCGGCCATAAAGGCATCGAGCGCGTTTTTGAGCGGGCTGTACCACTGGCCGTTGTACACGGCGGTGGCCCAATCCTGCTCGAGCTTGATCTTGGTCTTGAGCAGGTCACCCTCGACGCAGATGTCCTCGAGCGCCTTGTGGGCGGTGATGAGCGTCAGGGCGCCGGGAACCTCGTAGCACTCGCGGCTCTTAAGGCCCACCAGGCGATCCTCGACCAGATCGAGACGGCCAAAGCCATTGTCGCCGGAGATCTTGTTGAGGGCGATGACGATCTCGGAGAGCTTCATCTTCTTGCCGTCGACGGCGACGGGCTTGCCGGCCTCAAACTCGATCTCGGTATAGGTCGGGGTGTCGGGCGTGTCCTCGGGGTTCTTGGTCATAACCCAAGCGTCATCGAGCGGCTCATTCCAAGGGTCCTCCAGGTGACCGCACTCGATGGCGCGACCCCACAGGTTGTCGTCGATGGAATAGGGGTTATCGTTGGCACCCTCGGGGACCGGCACGTTGTGGGCGTGGGCATAGGCGACCTCATCGGGACGGCACTTCAGGTCCCACTCGCGAACCGGGGCGATAACCTTGAGCTCGGGGTCGAGGGCCTTGACGGCAGCCTCGAAGCGGACCTGGTCGTTACCCTTGCCGGTGCAGCCGTGGGCGACGTAGGTCGCGCCAAACTCGTGGGCGACCTCAACAAGCTTCTTGGCAAGCAGCGGGCGAGACAGGGCGGAGAGCAGCGGGTACTTATTCTCGTACATGGAGTTTGCGGCGATGGCCTTAGTCAGGAACTCATCGGAGAACTCGTCGCGCAGGTCGAGCACCTGGCAATCGAGAACGCCCAGGTCGAGCGCCTTCTGCTTTTTGGCATCCAGGCCGGTCTCCTCCTGGCCCACGTTGCCGCAGACGCAAACGACGTCGAGATTCTTCTCGTCCTGGAGCCACTTGACACATACGGATGTATCAAGACCACCGGAATATGCGAGAACGACTTTTTCCTTGCTCATGGCTGTTTCCTTTCGCCCTTGGTAGCTAGTTAGAACATCGGTCAGTTGCAAGTCACCTTGAGGTCAAAAACCGTGCAATATCAGGTTATTCAGCAGAATGCATCACAGGCATGCCCTAGAAACATGCAGCTATGTCGTGCTTAAACCCAACGACCTCAAAATGACTCTGTTGAGGCATTGCGCCCCATGCGGACAGAGACGATTGTTATCGTCGTCGGGAAATTGCGCGCTGGCGTCGGATGGCATTGTCTGCAGTGGTGATGATCTTTACGAACTGCATCTGCCTCTCCTTTCACGTATCGCCGGGCGCAATTCAAATATCGCAAACGGTACCTTTTCCTCGGTAAACGGCTCTTTTGCCGTCTCCGTTTTCGATGTTCGCTATATTACGATAAAGTGCACGCTGCGCAAGCGACAAATTCAAATTTCTGAAAA
The DNA here is from genome assembly GCA_902478885.1 of uncultured Collinsella sp. Classification (GTDB taxonomy): domain Bacteria; phylum Actinomycetota; class Coriobacteriia; order Coriobacteriales; family Coriobacteriaceae; genus Collinsella. The sequence goes on from CABSMS010000054.1 coordinate 8,040, forward strand.
GTTTTTTCATTAGTTTGTGAATTGCAGTGCAAATACGCACCATTCCTGCGAAAATACGCTCGACTACTAGTTGATGGTTATAACGTCTGAAACAATCTCGAAACGAAAGGCGCATTTTTATGCAAACTTACGAATCGGACGCCAACATCGGCAACATTAAGCTTCTCGCCGTCGATATGGACAAGACGCTGCTGACCGACGAGCGTGTGCTGCCCCAGGGTCTTGATGAGCGCCTGGACAAGCTCGCCGACGCCGGCATCGTATTCTGCCCCGCCAGCGGACGTCCCGCCCCCAAGCTCGAAGAGATGTTCGAGGGCATCAAGAACCGCCTCGCCTTTTGTCCCGACAACGGAGCGTGCGTGATCTATCGCGGCAGCTATATCTATAAGAGCAATATTGACGTGGAGCTGTATCAGCAGGTCTTGAGCCGTGCCTCGGAGGATCCTCGCGCTGTCCCCGTCCTGTGCTGCTTCGACGAGTTCTACGTGCTTGCCCGCGACCATCAATACCACGACGAGATCAGCGTCTACTACAACACAATCAACTACGTCGACAGCTTTGAGGGCATTGATTTCGAGTCCAACAAGATTTCGGTCTTCTTCCCCGGCTACGACGCCGAGCCCGCTTTCCGCGAGACCTATAGCCCCGAGTTCTCGGACAAGCTCTACGTCACCAACGCCGGGCGCGAGTGGATCGACTTTATGAACCTGGGCGTCGACAAGGGCGCCGGCGTCGCTCACCTGTGCGAGCACCTGGGCATCGATATTGCCGATGCTGCCGCCGTGGGCGACACCTACAACGACATCCCCATGCTGGAGCGCGTCGGGCACAGCTTTATCGTGGACAATGCCGAAGAGCATATGAACGCGCACGCCAAGTGGCGCATTCCGAGCAACAACGACGGGGGCGTACTGACGCTCATCGACGCCATCCTGGCGGCTCGCTAGCCATCCCTTCGGGCCTGGCCGGGCGGCAGGGGTTAACTTTTCGCTCGGTCAGGTCCTGCGCAAGACGAAAGCCACATTAAGTGGCTTTCTTTGCGTGCGGAATCTACGAAAAGTTAACCCCTGCCGCCCGGCCAGGCCCTAGGTTCACCTGCTTGCCGCCGAGATGGTGTCTCGAGTGCCTAGATACTTGGCTGAATTTAATTGAATGAAGGGTGCCTCTTGTTGTTGAGGGGCACCCTTCTGTTTTGGTTACTGTGGGACAAATTAACCAGTAGTGTTTGTCCCAAATCTTAAGTATATGGGGTCATGTGCTGTAGGCTAGTCCGCCTTATGGGCGCTTCCCTATTTGGCGTCGGCCCAGGTTATGCCGGTGCTGGCTTCGGCGATTAGGGGGACGCGGAGGTCCACTACGTGTTCCATGACGTCGCGGACCATGGCGGTGAGGCGCTCGACTTCGTCGACGGGGCACTCAAAGTCCAGTTCGTCGTGCACCTGTAAGATCATGTGGGCGGCAAAGCCCTCTTCTTCCAGGCGGCGGCTTACGCGGGCCATGGCGATCTTGATGATGTCGGCCGCGGTGCCCTGCATGGGATGGTTCATGGCCGTGCGCTCGCCAAAGCCGCGAAGTTGCGGATTTTTGGCCTTGAGCTCGGGAATATGGCGTCTGCGGCCATACATGGTCTCGGCGTAGCCCGTCTGCTTGGCACGTGCCACCACGCTGTCGAGGAACATACGCACGCCCGGATAGGCCTCGTAGTAACGGTCGATCATGTCGCGTGCCTCGACCATCGAGATATGCAGCGACTGCGACAGGCCGTAGGCCTGCTGACCATACACGATGCCAAAGTTCACGGCCTTGGCGCGACTGCGCAGGTCGGGCGTTACCTCGGACACCGGCACACCAAACACGCGCGCCGCCGTCTCGGCATGGAAGTCCTCGCCCTCGTTAAAGGCGCGCACCAAGTGCTCGTCACCCGAGAGATGTGCCAGCAGACGCAGCTCTATCTGCGAGTAGTCCACCGCCAAAAAGACGCTTCCTTCGCCTGCCGAAAACGCCGTCTTGACGGTACGACCCAGCTCCGAGCGCGTCGGGATGTTCTGCAGGTTCGGGTCGCTCGAGGACAGACGCCCCGTTGCCGTGATGGTCTGGTTGTACGTGGTGTGCACGCGACCGTCACCACGGCGCAGCGGGCCCAGCGTATCCAGATAGGTGGACTTGATCTTAGACTTCTCACGCCAATCCAAGATCAGACGCACGATTTCGTGGTCGCGGGCAAGGTCGCTCAACACCTTGGCGTTGGTCGAATAGTAGCCGCGCTTAGTCTTCTTGAGGCCCTTGGTCGGAAGCCCCATCACATCAAAGAGCACATGCGACAGCTGCATGGGACTGCCAATATTAAAGGTCTCGTCACCCGCCAGGTCGCGAATGCTGCGCTCGACCTCGGTGATCTGGGTCGCCAGGCCCTCGGACAGATTACGCAGGCGGTCGGGATCCACGAGCATGCCCGCGCGCTCCATCTTGGCAAGCACCGGCACGAGCGGCATCTCGATGCCATCGAACACGTTGGCGGCATTCTCACGGGCCATGCACTCGCGCAACGGCGTCACGAGCGCCAGTGTCAGAGCCGCAGTACGGGCGGCAGGCGCTGGAGCGTCCTCGCCGGCACCCTCTGCGCCGCGCGCCGCAGGCAGCGCCATCTGCAGATACGTATCGGCCAGATATGCCTCATCGAACTCGGAGCGATCGGAATCCAGCAGATAGGCAGCGACCACGGTATCGAAGATACGCGTGGAATCGGTAGCGAGCGGATCCATGAGCTCGGGCTCAGAAGAATCGATGGGCGAAAGCTCGTGCAACAACGCCTTCATATCCGGGCTCGCCACGCGGCCCTCCACAAACAGGCGCGCAAGCACGCCGGCAATCACGCCGTGGGCGAAGTTAAAGCCATCGACTACGGCAGTGGTACCGCCGTCGCCCTCCTCGAGCGCGAACAGGCCCTTGGACGTCGCCAACCACAGCGTGCGCGTCAGTCCAAAGAGCGCGCCCTCTTCCTTGTCGTCGTCCACCACGGCGGCGACCCACTCGCCGGCATCAATCGCGCGGGAAACCTCAGCCGCAACGGCACCAAGCGCGTCGGCATCGCCGGCGGCTGCGCGAACCATCGCAGGTATCTCAAACACACTGGAGGCAGCAGCATCACCGCCCCCGCCGCCGATCAGCGTCAAGAAACGGTTCTGCATGGCGGTGATACCAAGCGTACCCAGCGCCGCGGAAACCTCATCGGCAGAAAACGCCGGGAAGGACGTCGCCTCAAAGTCGAGCTCGACGGGCGCATCGGTGCGAATGGTTGCGACCTTGCGGCTCAGCAGCGCATCGTCGATGTGCGCACGCAGGTTCTCGCCCATCTTGCCCTTGACCTCGTCGGCATGCGCGATGACCTCGTCCAAGCTGCCGTACTGTGCGATGAGCGCGCTCGCCTTTTTGGGGCCGATGCCCGGTACGCCGGGAATGTTGTCCGACGTATCGCCCTTTAGACCGTAAAAATCGGGCACGAGCGCCGGCGTAATGCCGTGATACAGGTCGTCCACGCTCTCGGGCGTCATGATCGCCACGTCGGACAGGCCCTTGCGGGTCGAGACCACGTTGACGTGCTCGGTCACGAGTTGATACATGTCGCGGTCGCCGGTCACCAGCAGCATGTCGCAGCCGGCCTCTTCACCCAGGCGCGCCATGGTTCCCAGGATATCGTCGCCTTCCCAGCCCTCGGACTGCAGAATCGGCACGTTGAGCGCGGTGAGCAGCTCCTTGATCATCGGAAACTGCGCATGCAGATCGGGGTCCATGGGCGGGCGTTGCGCCTTATACTGCGGCAGCATCTCCATGCGCACGCGCGGTTTGCCCTTGTCAAACGCCACGACCACACCGTCGGGGTTAAAGGCATCGATCATCTTGAGAAACATGTTCAGAAAGCCGAAGATCGCGTTGGTGGGGCGTCCGTCCGGCGCATTCATGGTGGGCGGCACGGCGTGGAAGGCGCGGTGCATGAGCGAGTTGCCGTCGATAACGGCAAAGGTGCGGCGCTTGTCAGACATATTGAATACCTCGCTTTGGGCTGGGCACGGTTTGCTCACACCAGTTTACACGCTCCCCGCCCCGCGGCCACCGCACATCAGGCTTCCCTGCCGCCGCGGGCCCGCGCGTGATACGATGGCTCACGGTACATCAACCAGCACGATCGATCCGAAAGGAGCCTGCGTCATGGAGCGTCCCTGCGCATGGAAAAAGTACACGCCACAGCAAGTCGAGGAACTCGAGGAGCTTTGCCGCGGCTATAAGCAGTTTTTGAGCGAGAATAAGACCGAGCGCCTGTGCGTCAAGACCGGCATCAAGATGGCCGAGGAGGCGGGCTACGTCGACTTGGAGACCGTGATTGCCGAGGGCCGCACGCTCAAGGCCGGCGACAAGGTGTACGCCGCCAATCACGGCAAAGACCTCATGCTCGTCAACCTGGGCACCGCCCCGCTCGAGCAGGGCTTTAACATCCTGGGTGCTCACGTGGACTCGCCGCGCCTGGACCTTAAGCAGAATCCCGCCTTCGAGGCCGGCGACATGGCCTACCTCGACACGCACTACTACGGCGGCGTCAAGAGCTACCACTGGGTGGCCTCCCCGCTTGCACTCGTAGGCGTCATCTGCAAAAAGGACGGCACCACCGTCGACATCAACATCGGCGACAAGGCAGACGATCCGGTCTTTACCATCTCCGACCTGCTGATCCACCTCTCGAGCGAGCAGATGTCCAAGCCCGCCAAGGACGCCGTCGACGCCGAGATCCTCGACGTGATCGTGGGCGGCCGTCCCGTCAAGTTTGACGAGGACGACAAGGACGCTCCCAAGGAGCCCGTCAAGCAGATGTTCCTGGACATCCTCAAGGAGCAGTACGGCGTCGAGGAGGAGGACTTCCTCTCCGCCGAGATCGAGGTCGTGCCCGCCGGTCCCGCCCGCGACATGGGCCTCGACCGCTCCATGATTTTGGGCTATGGCCACGACGATCGTGTCTGCGCCTATCCGTCCATGCTCGCCCAGATCGACGTCGCCAACGTGGAGCGCACGAGCATCACGCTCATCGTCGATAAGGAGGAGATCGGCTCCGTGGGTGCCACCGGTATGACGAGCCGCTTCTTCGAGAACACCGTCGCCGAGATCATGACGCTCGCCGGCGAGGATAGCCCGCTGGCCCTGCGCCGCGCGCTCGCCCGCAGCCGCATGCTCTCCTCCGACGTGTCCGCCGGTTTCGACCCGGGCTATGCCGGCAAGTTCGAGACGAAGAACGCCGCCTTTATGGGTCGTGGCCTGTGCTTTAACAAGTACACGGGCAGCCGCGGCAAGGGCGGTTCCAACGACGCCGATGCCGAGTACGTGGCCCTCGTCCGCGACATCATGGACGAGGCCGGCGTGGACTTCCAGACCTGTGAGCTCGGTCGCGTCAACGCGGGCGGTGGCGGCACCATCGCCTACATCATGGCCAAGTATGGCATGAACGTCATCGACTCCGGCGTTGCCGTCCTGTCCATGCACGCCCTGTGGGAGGTCGCCAACAAGGCCGATATCTACGAGGCCTACCGCGGCTACAAAGCCTTCCTTGAGCGCGCCTAATCCACCCCACCCATAACTTGCGGTGGAATACGGATTGATTTGGTCTTTCAATAGCCCAAACAGACCGTATTCCACCGCAACTTCCTTTTTGGCAGAGGAGAGTCCATGCTGCAGGTCATCATTTCGCCCGCCAAGCAGATGCGCGTGGCCCAAGATGCTTTTGAAGTCCTGGGCATCCCACCCTTTGTGCGCGAGACGGCTCGTCTCCACCGCGCACTGCTAGATATCGAGCGGAATGAAGGCAGCGGCGGCCTGCAGGCGCTGTGGAACGTGAGTGACAAACTGCTGGGGCCTTGTCTCGACATTTTGCATGAGTTCGAGCCCGTCTTGGGGAACGGCGATCTCGACAATCCCGCACTCGCCCGTCACCTCTCCCCTGCCATCATGTCCTATCACGGCATTCAGTACCAGAGCATGGCACCCGAGGTAATGGATGCCGAACAGCTCGCCCGGCTGCAAAGCCACCTGTGGATCCTCTCCGGCCTCTACGGGTGCGTTCGTCCCTTCCATGCCGTCGAACCGTATCGGCTGGAGATGGGCGCGAAGCTCGCCGTTGACGATGCGCAAGACCTCTACGCGTTTTGGAGCGACAAGCTCGCGCGGGCTATCGCCCCGGCAGGCTCAAACACCACGATCGTCAACCTCGCCAGCGTAGAGCTGTCTCTTATACACATCTGACGCTGCCGACGAATAGCC
>CABSMS010000055.1 GCA_902478885.1 uncultured Collinsella sp.
AGATGAGCGCTAGTCTCGTGGGCTCGGAGATGTGTATAAGAGACAGGATGATAGGCTTGCCAAAGCTCACGACATCATCGTTGTAGATGGCGGTTCGGGCTGCGAGGAGGCAGTCGGTAAAGTCCATATGGGTCTTGCCGAAGAGTTTGACGGCAAGGGCGACAACGGTGGGCTCGTCGACCATGACGTCATCGAGCAGCCTTTTCATGGCCGCAGCAATTTCAACGCGGGGAACTTTATAGACGTCGCGCAGCGTGACCACGACGCGCGTAATGATTTCGGGGTAGACACGTGCGGTGCGCGTGGCGATGACCTTGGCGGCGCGCGGTGACAGAACTTCGTCGTCGTCAAGCAGGTAGCGTAGGATGACGGTCTCGTCGATGATGGTGCTACTCATGGATATCTACTTCCTCGGGACCCAAAATCGAATCGTCGCTTTCTGTGGCAAGGTACTCAATCCAGGCATTGCGCTCCTCGGAGCGGCGATTGGGGTCCCCATATGCTTTGAGCGATCCATAGGCGGCGGTGCCGTCCTTTGAGCGCACGGCGACCGGCTGAAAGGGGAGCTTGCGCATCAAAATGCTCTGTGCGACAAAAAGGCGCACGGCCTCGGCGAGCGATGTGCCCATGGCGTCGTAGAGACGCTCGGCATGCTGCTTATCTTCCTCGCGAATGCGCACCTGCAGGATGGCTCGTTTTTGAGTCGATGACATCACTGGCCTCCCTTAATGAGCGTGCAATTTGAATGGTCAAATACTACATTGGCTAATAATAGCCAATGTTATAACCACTGCTTTATTGCACTCAAGTTAATGAGCGCGAAATATATATCAAACGTATTACATCCTTTATAAACGAGCGTGAAATCTCCCCTGGATGTACGCATGTAATACACTCACCTTTATAGCTTCTAGAGAATAATTCCAACCTGCTAAAACCCCTGCAATACACCCGTATTGCAGGGCCTATGCTCAAGTTTGCCACCTGCAACTGCGTATATTTAACCTGTATATCGTTGGAGGAATTCTATCGAAGTGCCTGTTTCGCCGCATGCACTCGATACGCCGATGCCGGACCACGGGCGGTCCGGGGCAACGTCGACAGGGTCTCTCCGGCATGGGATTCAGGAGGGAGTGAACAACATGGGCAATAAACGAGTCGTAGCCGATTCCTCACGCTGCATTGGGTGCCAAACCTGTATGGCGGCGTGCATCGAGGCGCACGACATCCCCGGCAACATCGCCGCGCCGCGCCTGCGCGTAACGCGCACCTACGAGATCTCCGCGCCGGTGGCATGTCACCACTGCGAGGACGCTCCGTGCGCGAAGGCTTGTCCTACGGGCGCCTTGTTCTTTGATCCAAAGAACCATCGCATCGGCGTCAACGAGGACAACTGCATTGGCTGCAAGAGCTGCGTCATGGCATGCCCCTTTGGCGCCGTGAGCGTGGCGACCACGCAGGTCCCCGTCTTGATGGGTGACGTTCGCGTCGGTTCGCAGACTAAGAGCTTCGTGCTCAAGTGCGACCTGTGCGTGGACCGTCCCGGCGGTCCGGCGTGTGCCGAGGCATGCCCGACCAAGGGCCTCACCCTGGTAGACGAGGAGCGTCTGGCAGAACTGACTGCCGAGCGTGCCCGCGCCACCATCGAAAACGAGGCGTAAGCGTCGGGCGACAGGCCCAATGATTGTCAAATAAGTACCGAGCATTCGGTAGCAGAAAAAGGAAGGAGGGTGTCATGGAGAAGCATAAAGTGATCTGCCCGTACTGCGGCGCCGGTTGCCAGTTTAACCTCCTGGTCCAAAACGGCCAGGTCGTGGGCACCGAACCGCTCAACGGCATCACCAACCAGAGCGAGCTGTGCCTTAAGGGCATGAGCGGCTACGACTTCATCAACGACACCAAGATCTTGACTCCTCGCGTACTGCACCCGATGATCCGCCGCACTAAGGGCGCGGATCTTGAGCGCGTAAGCTGGGACGAGGCACTGGATTTCACCGCATCTAAGATGCAGGCCATAATTGACGAGTATGGTCCTAACGCTGTCATGACCACCGGCTCTTCGCGAGGCGGCGGCAATGAGGCGAACTACGTCATGCAGAAGTTTACGCGTGCGTGCATCGGCACCCACAGCGTGGACAACTGCGCCCGTACTTGACACGGCCCTACTGTCCTCGGTCTGATGGACACGGTTGGTTCAGGTTGCATGTCATGCTCCATCCCCGGTATGGAGGATGCGGGCTGCATTTTCCTCTTCGGCTATAACCCTGCCGATTCGCACCCCATCGTCGCAAGGCGTATCGTGCGAGCCAAAGAAAAGGGTTGCAAGATCATCGTCGCCGATCCGCGCCATATCGAAACCGCGCGTATCGCCGATCTCTACCTTCCGATCAAGAACGGTTGCAACGTTGCGTTCCTCAACGCCTTTGCAAACTGCTTGGTCAACGATGGCCTCTACGACAAGGATTTCGTCGCCGAGCACACGAACGGCTTTGACGAATGGTGGGAGACCATCAAGAACTACACTCCCGAATCCGTACAGGACATCACGGGTGTCGAGCCCGCGTTGATCCACCAAGCTGCCGAGATGTACGCCACGGCGAAGCCCTCTGCCATCATTGGCTGGGGTATGGGCGTATGCCAGCAGAAGCAGAACCTGAAGACGGTGCACACCATCGCCTCCATCGCCTGCGTTGCCGGCCAGATCGGCAAACCCAATTCCGGCCTCGCGCCCGTGCGTGGCCAGAACAACGTCCAGGGCTCCTGCGATATGGGCATGCTGCCCAACCTGTACCCTGGCTACCAGAAGGTCACCGACCCGGCGGTGCGTGCCAAGTTTGCCAAGGCTTGGGGCGTGCCCGAGGAAAAGCTCCCGCTCGAGGAGGGCTACAAGCTCACCGACCTGGGCCACCTGGTCGACGAGGGCAAGGTGCACTGCTTCTACAACTACGGCGAGGACCCGGTGCAGACCGAGCCCGATTCGGCCGGTATGCGCAAGACGCTCTCCGAGCTGGATCTGTTCATTTGCCAGGACATCTTTATGACGCAGACGACCATGCTCGCCGACGTCATCCTGCCCGCTACCTCTTGGGGCGAGCACGAGGGTGTCTTTACTGCATCCGACCGTAGCTTCCAGCACTTTGACGCGGCCGTTCCGCCCAAGGGCGAGTGCCGTCACGACTGGGAGATCTTCGCGGACCTGTCCACGCGCATGGGCTATCCCATGCACTACGACAACACCGAGCAGATCTGGAACGAGTGCATTAGCCTGTGCCCCAACTTTGTGGGCGCGACCTACGAGAAGATGGCTCCCGAGGGCGGCTACGCCCAGTGGCCCGTCAAGAGCACCGATGTGAACGACCACGGTACGCCCGACATGTTCGCTGGTGGCAAGTTCACCACCAAGGACGGCCGCGCCAACCTGATGGCGCACGACTGGGAGGCGCCCTCCGAGCTTCCCGACGATGAGTACCCGCTCATCCTGTGCACCGTCCGCGAGGTCGGCCACTACAGCTGCCGTTCGATGACCGGCAACTGCAAGACGCTGGCGCTGCTTGCCGACGAGCCCGGTTTTGTCCGCATGAATCCCGCGGACGCCCAGGCGCGCGGCATCAAGAACGGCGACATCGTCTCGATTCACAGCCGCCGCGGCCAGGTATACAGCCGCGCCGACGTGAGCGACCGTATCAACAAGGGCACGGTCTATATGACCTACCAGTGGTGGATCGGCAAGTGCAACGAGCTGACCATGCACAAGGTCGACCCGGTCTCGCACACGCCCGAGGACAAGTTCTCCGCCTGCCAGGTCGACGCCATTGCCGACCAGGTCTGGGCCGAGGGCGAGGTCGAGCGTCAGTACACCGAGCTCAAGCAGGCTCTGGTGGACGCCGCCGCTCCTCAGGACGTTGAGCCCGGCGCCGCCAAGTTCGACGACGAGGCGCACGTGAACCAAATCGTGTAGTCCCGTTCTCGTTGGCTTTTTGGGCCGGGCGTCCCGTACGTTCGGGAGCCCGGCCCGTTATTTTGAAAGGAAGTGGGGATGAACCGCTTCATCGACATCAACCCGGAGAGGTGCATCGGCTGCGGAACATGCCAGTCCGCCTGTGCCGACGCCCACCGGATGCAGGGTCTTCAGGATACGCCGCGCCTGGCGCTCGTGAAGACCGGCGGTATTTCGGCCGCCCTTGCCTGCCACCATTGCGAGGGTGCCCCCTGCGCCGAGGTTTGCCCGGTGAATGCCATCGAGCACGATGGCGATCGCATCCACGTCAAGGAGCAGGAGTGCATCGGGTGCAGGCTGTGCGCCATCGCGTGCCCCTTCGGAGCCATCCATCCCGATGGCACGTCTATCGCCGGTGTCGCAGGCATGTGCGACCCGACGCCTTCGTATCCTAAGTCCCTGAGCAGCCTGCTTACGTGGGCTCCTGGCCAGTACACCTGCGCTGTCAAGTGCGACCTGTGCGCCTTCGATCCGGACGGCCCGCATTGTGTGGCGGCGTGCCCCACCAAGGCACTGACCGTCATGGGCGGCGCGGCCGATCGCGAGCTCGACGAGGCCAAGCGCCTGCGCTCGATCGAAAACGGTCCGGCCGTCGACGTTACCGCTGTGGCCCAGGGCCTGTCCGAGAAAGCAGAAGGGAGCGAAAACAATGGATAGCATGACGCTGTTTATCGCATCGCTTGCCGTCTCGTGCATCGGTGCGCTCGCCTCGGTTCTGCTGATCAAGGCCGATAACGCCGCCAAGACCGCCAGCTGCCTTATCGGTGCCGCCGCCGCGGTGCTTTCGTTTGTGGCCGGTATTCAGGCCGTGCTGGGCGATGTCACGTCGGTCGACACCATCGTGTTCTTCCCGTTTGCCCATTTCCAGCTGCTGCTCAATCAGCTGTCCGGCCTGTTCGTGGCGCTCATCTCGGTGCTCGCGTTTGCCGGTTCGATCTACGGTCTCAACTACTTTGATGAGTACCCGGGCAAAAAGGGCCGCGCCGGCTTCTTCTTTAACACCTTCGTGGCGTCCATGATGCTCGTCATCACCGCCGACAACGTGTTTTGGTTCCTGGTCGCCTTTGAGCTCATGTCGCTGACCTCGTACTTCCTGGTCGTAATCGAGGAGAACGAGAACTCCATCCATGGCGGTTGGCTCTACTTTGTGATCGCGCACGTTGGTTTTGTGCTCATCATGGCGAGCTTCCTCACCATGACCAACTTCGCCGGCGGCTCGTTTGCCTTTGCGGATTTCCGCGCCACGCAGTTTAGCCCCGCGGTCGCATCCGTGTGCTTCGTGCTTGCCTTCTTTGGCTTTGGCGCCAAGGCCGGTATCATCCCGCTGCACGGCTGGCTGCCCAAGGCACATCCCGAGGCGCCGTCCAACGTGTCGGCCCTCATGTCCGGCGGCATGATCAAGATCGGTATCTTCGGTATCCTCAAGGTGGGTCTCGACCTGCTCTCCGCCTCGGGCGTTCAGGTCTGGTGGGGCCTTATGGTCATGGTTTTCGGTGCGATCTCGTCGGTCCTCGGCGTGGCCTTCGCCCTGCAGGAGCATGACATCAAGCGCCTGCTGGCCTATCACTCCGTCGAGAACATCGGCATCATTCTGCTCGGCGTCGGCGCCTCCATGGCCGCCATGGCGCTCAACTCTGTCGGCATCGCCGTCCTGGCTCTGATGGCCGCCCTCTACCACACGTTTAACCACGCGATGTTTAAGGGCGAGCTGTTCTTGGGCGCCGGTGCGCTGCTGTACTCCACGGGTACGCGCAATATGGAGAAGATGGGCGGCCTGTTCCGTCGTATGCCGGCAACGGCCATCTGCTTCCTCATTGGCGCGCTTGCCATCTCGGCCATCCCGCCCTTCAACGGCTTTGTGTCCGAGTGGTTTACCTACCAGTCGCTCTTTAATGCCGCCATGCAGGGCGACAAGGCCGTCATGATCGTGGCCGTGTTCGCCGCCGTCGCGCTTGCCATTACCGGCGCGCTGGCTGTCACGTGCTTCGTCAAGGCCTATGGCGTCTCCTTTGCCTCCGCGCCCCGCTCCGGGGCCGCGGCCAATGCCAAGGAGGTTCCCGCCCCCATGGTGTTTGCGCAGGGCCTGCTCGCGGCCATCTGCGTCGTGCTGGGCATTGGTGCTCCCGTGATCGCGCCCGTGCTGGTCGATGTCGCCGCATCCGTGCTGCATCCGTACGGTGGCGTGTTTGCCGCCGAGGGCATGGAGCTCATGAACCAGTACTCCGGCGCTGCCACCTCCACGCCCGCGATCGCCATTGCGCTTGTGGTGCTTGTCGGCCTTGCCTGTGGTTACCGCAAGCTCAAGACCGTCGGCAAGGTGCAGAAGTCCCAGCCGTGGGCATGCGGCTATGCTCCCAACGAGCATATGCCCGTCGTGGCCACGACCTTTGCCTCCGAGGTGTCCTGGTTTATGCAGCCGCTCTACACGCTGCGCGACCGCTGCACGGCCGTCTGCTGGTCCATCGCGCACTTCTTCCAGAAGCTCACCGGTGTTGCCGAGGCTGTGGAGCCCGTACCCGACAAGGTTCTCGTCGATGCCCCGCATAAGGGTGTCGAGAAGCTCGCCGACCTCGCGACTAAGCTCGAGGGCGGCAACTACAGCATCTATATCTGCTACATCGTCGCGGCACTCGTGGTGTTCCTCGTGCTCGCCGTGCAAATGGGTTAAGGAGGGGAGAGCATGAACAACATCGTACTTGCCGTTCTGCAGGGCGTGGTCGTTATGGCCGTCGCGCCGTTCTTCTCCGGTCTCGGTCGCGTGATCCGCGCCAAGATGCACAACCGTCGCGGCCCCAGCATCATGCAGGACTACCGCGACCTGGCCAAGCTCTTTGCGCGCCCCGAGTCCCAGAGCGAGGACGCGAGCTTTGCGCTGCGCATTATGCCGCCGCTGTTCTTCGCCGTCGCCTTTATGCTCGCGATGGGCCTGCCGCTCTTTACGGCACAAAGCCCCATCCCGGTCTTTGGTGACGCCATCACCATCATGTACAGCCTGGCGCTCGCCCGCTTCTTCTTCGCCCTCTGCGGTGTGGATTCGTCCAACGCCTACGCCGGTATCGGCGGCGTCCGCGAGCTGCTCATGAGCGTGCTCATCGAGCCGTCCATGCTGCTGGCGCTGTTTGCCGCCGCCCTGGTGTGCGGCTCCACCGACATCGCCACCATGGGTCAGCACATCATGACGGGCGCCGTCGACGCGCCGGTCGCCGTGATTCTCGCCGGCATCGCCTTTGCGATCGCCTGCTACATGGAACTCGGCAAGCTGCCGTTTGATCAGGCCGAGGCCGAGCAGGAGCTTCAGGAAGGTCCGCTCGCCGAGCTTTCCGGCCCGTCGCTTGCGATGGCAAAGCTCGCCATGTCCATGAAGCAGGTCCTGGTCGTCGCCTGGTTCTGCGCGATCTTCGTCCCCTGGGGCGAGCCCGCGACCGTGGGCGCTGCCGCCGTTCTGGGCGCGGTCATCTTCCTGGTGAAGTGCCTGATCGACTTTGTCGTGTGCGGCGTGATCGAGAACTCCTGCTCGCGCTCGCGTTTTAAGGTGCTTGGCAATCAGACCTGGGCCGTTGTGGGCATCGCCGTTCTGGCGTTTGTCTTCGTGGTCGTAGGCGTGTAGGAGAAGGGAGAAACAATGTCATTTGCAGTCAGTCTGCCCCTTCTCGGCTTGGTCGCTATCGCGGCCCCGATGGTGGCCTCGGTGCTCGTCGCCCTGTTCCCCCGTCCGTACGCCAAGTGGTTCAGCGTTTTGGGTGCCGCCGTCTCGACGGTCTGCACCATCGCCCTCGCCGCGAATTTCGCTGGCGCCGGCATGCCCGACACGCAGGTCCCCCTGATCTCGTTTGGGCAGACCCTCGTTATGGGATTCACCTTCGATCGCATGAGCACGCTGCTCGCGCCCGCCTTTGTGGGTATCGGCCTGCTTGTCGTGATCTATTCGATTCCCTATATGAGCGAGAATAACCGTGAGCATCCCGATGCGCCGCGTCGTCGCTTCTACGCGTACCTCGCGACCTTCATCGGCGCCATGGCCGGCCTCGTGTACAGCTCGACCCTTTTGGGCCAGCTCGTGTTCTTTGAGATCACGGGTGCGTGCTCTTGGGGCCTCATTAGCTACTACATGACGCCTACGGCCAAGAAGGCCGGCATGAAGGCCCTGATCATTACGCATATCGGTGCGCTCGGCCTGTATCTGGGCGCTGCCATCGTGTTTGCCCACACCGGCACCTTCGCCATTACCGCGATTGCCGGCCTCGACGCCAAGCTCAAGGCTATCGTCCTTTTGCTCGTGCTGTTTGCGGCCTGGGCCAAGTCCGCACAGGTTCCCATGTACATGTGGCTGCCTTCGGCCATGGAGGCGCCGACGCCTGTTTCGGCCTACCTGCATGGTGCCTCGATGGTCAAAGTCGGCGTGTGCGTGTTCGCGCGTGCACTCGTCTCTGCCGGCGAGATTCCCGAGATCGTGGGCTGGGTTGCCATTATCGACGCCATGGTCACCATGCTCTTTGGTTTCCTTATGTACCTGCCGCAAAAGGACATGAAGCGTCTGCTGGCCTTCTCCACGATCGCTCAGCTCTCCTATGTGTTCTTTGGTCTGGGCCTTTCGGTCTTTGGCAGCCAGCTGGCCTTTGATGGCGCCGTGTGCCACATCTTTAACCACGCTTTCGCCAAGACGCTGTTCTTCCTGATCGCCGGTTCGTTCTCCTTTACGCTCGGCACGCGTATGCTGCCCAAGCTTCGCGGCATCGTAAAGAAGTACCCGATCTCGGGCGTGGGCTTTGGTGTCGCGGCACTCGCCATTGCTGGCGTGCCGCCCATGAACACGTTCTTCTCGAAGTTCCAGATCATCGCCGGTGGCTTCTCCGTGGGTGCCGGCAACGTCGCGATCCTGGTGCTCGTGTGCATCATGGTCGCCGAGACCGTCGCCACCTTCGCCTGGTTCCTCAAGTGGATGGGCTATTGCCTGCCCGGCGAGCCGAGCGAAGAGGTCGCTGCGGGAGCCCCGCTTCCCCGCGCGATGGCGTTTGTGTTCATCGTGCTCATCATCATGGTCATCGTCAGCGGCCCGCTTTCGGCCAGCTGGATCGGTTAGGAGGTATAACGACATGGGTTATTCGATCGTCAACATCCTTGGCGGCCTTCTGATCGTCACGTCCACCATGGTGGTCGTCTCCAAGAACATCAAGCATGCCATCAGCTGGTATGCAGTGCAGTCGCTGGTGCTCGTGGGACTGCTCGCCACGCTCGGTGCCACTACCGGTGCGCAGGAGCTGCTTATGTGGGCCGGATCTGCCTTTATCACCAAGGTCGTCCTGGTCCCTTATATCCTCAACCGCGCATACAAGAAGATGGGTGAGCCGAGCGACGCATCGCTCAAGGCCGGCCTTAAGCCTGCGTGGGCCATTTGCATCATCGCCGTGGAGGTCGCGATCTGCTTTGCCGTCGTGACGCAGATCAGCCTGCCCACGGCCGAGGTCGCAACGCCTGCGCTCGCTATTAGCTTCGCTCACTTCTTTGTGGGCCTCACCTGCATCATCTCGCAGCGCAACATCATGAAGCAGATCTTTGGATACTGCCTTATGGAAAACGGCAGCCATGTGACGCTCGCGCTTTTGGCCCCCACCGCTCCCGAGATCATCGAGATCGGTATCGCCACCGACGCCATCTTTGCCGTCATCATCATGTCCATCGTCGTGCGTCGCATTTGGGACGACTCCCACTCGCTCGATGCGCGCGACCTGTCCGAGCTGAGGGGGTAGTCCATGGAAACGTTGATTCTCGCCCTGCTCGCGACTCCTTTGGTGTTCTCGCTGGTCATGGCGTTTTTGCCCAAGAATACGTCCTATAACGTATTTGCCGGTCTCAACCTGGTCTCCGTCGCAGCCGTCCTGGTGCTGTCGATTATGACGGCCGGTGACGTCCTTACGAGCGGCGAAACCGCGAGCGCTCTTGGCCTGTGGTTTCACCTCGATTCGCTGGGCGCCATCTTTGTGCTGCTCATCGGCTTTATCGGTTTTCTTACGGGGCTGTTCTCGCTGCCCTATGTAAAGGCCGATATCGAGGAGGGCTCCATGCCCGCCGAGCGCGCCAAGCAGTATTTTGCGCTGTTTAGCCTGTTTGTGTTCACCATGCTGCTCGCGTGCCTGTCCAACAACATGATCCTCACGTGGGCCGCCGTGGAGGCAACTACGCTTTCCACCGTGTTCCTCGTGGGTATCTACAAGAACAAGACGGCCCTCGAGGCTTCTTGGAAGTATGCGATGGTCTGCACCGCCGGCGTGGCCTTCGGCCTGTTCGGTACGCTGCTGATCTACGCCAACGCCGCCGACGTGATTCCCAACGCCCACGAGGCCGCATTCCTGTCATGCGTGCTGCCGTACGCCGACCAGTTCGACCCGACGCTCATGCGCCTCGCCTTTGCGTTCATCGTGATCGGCTTTGGCACCAAGGCCGGCCTGTTCCCCATGCACACTTGGCTGCCCGATGCCCACTCCCAGGCCTCGAGCCCTGTCTCGGCCCTGCTCTCTGGCGTGCTGCTTAAGTGCGCCATGCTTGTGATCATGCGCTTCTACGGCTTTACCATCCAGGCCGTGGGCGCCGAGTATCCGCAATTTTTGCTGTTGATCGTCGGCACGCTGTCCATTTTGGTGGCGGCACTTTCGATGTTTCGCCAGGACGACCTCAAGCGCCGCTTTGCGTACTCGTCTGTGGAGAACGTGGGCGTTATCGCCCTGTGCCTGGGTATCGGTGGCCCGCTGGGTATCGCCGCAGCCCTGCTGCACTGCGTGTTCCACGGTTTTACCAAGACGCTTGCCTTCTGCGTGTCCGGCAACATCCAGCACGCCTTTGGTACGCGTAGCCTGGCCAAGATCCAGGGTGTCGTCGAGGTTGCCCCCGCAACCGCCGCGCTCGCCATCCTGGCACTGCTCGGTCTTGGTGCCTTCCCGCCCTTTGGCATGTTTATCTCCGAGTTCCTGACTTTTGTCGCCGGTGTTACCGCCGGTCCCATGTGGCTGGTCGTCGTGGTCGCCCTCGGTCTTACCGTGGCCATCTCCGCGCTCACCCGCATCGCGCTCAAGTCGGTATTCGGCCATGCGCCCCAGGGCATGGGCAAGCATGAGGCCCCGGCGCTCATGCTTATCCCCGAAATCATCCTGGCTGTCATGATCTTGTGGTTTGGCATCGCCACCCCGCTGCCTCTCGTGCACGGTGTGGAGACCGCGACCGGCATCGTGCTCGAGCAGAGCACCGAGGAACTTCACGCGACGCCGATGTACCGCGCTGTGTTCGGTACCGAGACCGCTCAGAGCGAGGTGGAGTAACGAATGATTGAAACTGAGAACAAGGTGTATGCCCGTCGCTGCGAGAGCCATGTCGAGGCCCTGCGCCGCGCCGTTCCGGGCTGCATTGAGAAGGTCGAGTGGCAGTGTGAGGACCAGCTGACGATCACCGTCAAGCAGGACAAGCTGCCCGAGGCCGTCCACTACCTGTATTACGAGCGCTATGGCTGGATTCCCGTGATCATCGGCAACGACGAGCGCAGCCTGTGCGGCCGTTACGCCGTGTACTACGTCATCTCCATGGAGGGGGAGGACCCCGGCTGGGTTACCGTGCGCACCGAGGTCGATCCCGCCAAGATGACGTTCCCGTCCGTGACGCCGTTCGTCCCCGCCTGCGTGTGGGGCGAGCGCGAGCTGCGCGACATGTTCGGCCTGATCCCCGAGGGCCTGCCCGATCGTCGCCGCCTGGTGCTGCCCGACGACTGGCCCAGCGGCCTGTACCCGCTGCGCAAGGACTCCATGGACTACCGTTTCCGTCCCGCTCCTGCGAGCGACATGGAAAACTACGAGTTCTTGGCCGACACCAAGGGCAAGGAGACGACGCTCGTTCCCATGGGACCGCTGCACATTACCTCCGACGAGCCCGGACACTTCCGTCTGTTCGTTGAGGGCGAGACGATCGTCGACGCCGACTACCGTCTGTTCTACGTGCACCGCGGCATGGAGAAGGTCGCCGAGACGCGCCTGAACTATGACGCCGTGACGTTCCTCGCCGACCGCATCTGCGGTATCTGCGGCTGCGCCCACTCGGTGGCCTACGCCGAGGCCGTCGAGCGCGCCCAGGGCATTCATGTCCCGCCGCGCGCCCAGTACATCCGCGCCATCATGCTCGAGGTCGAGCGCCTGCACTCGCATCTGCTCAACATTGGCCTGGCGTCGCACTACACGGGCTTCGACTCCGGCTTCCAGCAGTTCTTCCGCGTCCGCGAGAAGTCCATGGACCTGGCCGAGAAGCTCTCCGGTCACCGCAAGACCTACGGCCTCAACGTGATCGGCGGCGTGCGTCGCGATATCCTGGCCGAGCAGAAGCTCTCCACGCTCACGACCATCCACCAGCTGCGCTCCGAGGTTCAGGAACTCGTCGACGTGCTGCTCTCCACGCCCAACTTCATTGAGCGTACGAGCGGTATCGGCATCTTGGACCGCAAGATCGCACGCGACTTCTCGCCGGTCGGCCCGCTCATGCGTGGCTCGGGCTATGCCCGCGACGTGCGCTTTGACCATCCCTTCGACGGCTACGCCGATCCGGACGTCCAAAAGATGCACGCCGCCACGGCCGACACCTGCGATGCCTTCGGCCGTACCGCCGTCCGCATCCAGGAGGTCTACGATTCGATCGACATGATCGAGACCATGCTCGAGAACTGCCCGTCGGGCCCCATCCTTACCACGGATTGGGAGTACACCCCGCACAAGTACGCCATCGGTGCCACCGAGGCGCCGCGCGGCGAGGATGTGCACTGGGCCATGCTCGGCAACAACCAGAAGTGCTACCGCTGGCGCGCCAAGGCGGCCACGTACAGCAACTGGCCGGTCCTGCGCTACATGTTCCGCGGCAACACCGTGGGCGACGCGGCGCTGATCGTCGGCTCGCTCGACCCGTGCTACTCCTGCACCGATCGCGTGACGGTGACCGATGTCGCCGCCAAGCGCGACCACGTGCTCGACAAGGAGCAGTTCGAGAACGTCTGGCGCGACAAGTCGCCGCTTGCGGGTGAGGGCACCATGGCCGCTCCGCTCGATGAGGAGGCGCTCTAATATGCTGAAGCTTTGGAAGGTTAACGCCAAGGCCGGCGACGCGACGGTCAAGTACCCGTTTGCGCCGTTCCCCACCAACAAGGACATGCGCGGCAAGCCCGAGCACAATGCCGAGCTCTGCATCGCCTGCGGTGCCTGCGGCGTGGCGTGCCCGGCCGATGCCATTCGCATGGACACCGACCTTGCGGCCGATACCATCACCTGGTCGATCGACTACGGCCGCTGCATCTTTTGCGGTCGTTGCGAGGAAGCCTGCCCCATGGAGGCCATCAAGCTCACCGAGGAGTTTGAGCTGGCCGTCATGAGCAAAGACGACCTCACCAGCAAGAGCGTCTACACGCTCGAGCACTGCTCGCGTTGCGGCAAGCCGTTTGCCCCGCACAAGGAGATCGACTACGCCAAGCGCCTGCTGCAAAAGACCGGCGGCATGGAGGCCATCCAGGCCGCCCGTACCGTCGGTATGTGCCAGGAGTGCAAGCGCGAGCTCGACGCCCTGCGCGCCGCCTCGGCCGTAAAGACCGGCAACGCTGCCGGCATGGCTGCCAACGAGACGCTTGCGTCCGGTGAGCCCCAGGGCCCCGGCATGGAGTATCTGGGCGGCCACGGCGTGAACCCGGAGTATATCGACCGCGAGCTCAACCCCGATGCGCCCGAGATTCCTGCCGGTCCTGCGCCGGTCGAGGGCATCATCATGGATTTTGATACGAAGGAGGAGTAACCATGGCCGAACCCGCGCTTTTGCCCGAGCGGCTTCAGTACCGCCCGACCAAGATCGAGCTCGACGAGAGCATTGAGAAGGCCAAGGCGACCCTTCTTAAGAAGATCAAGCGCTCGGTGTACGTCTACCGTGTTGACTGCGGCGGCTGCAACGGCTGCGAGATCGAGATCTTCGGTTCCATCACGCCCGTCTTTGACGTCGAGCGCTTTGGCATCAAGGTCGTGCCCTCGCCCCGTCACGCCGATGTGCTGCTGTACACCGGCGCCGTGACGCGTGCCATGCGCATGCCGGCCCTGCGCGCCTTTGAGGCTGCACCCGATCCCAAGATCGTGGTGTCCTACGGCGCGTGCGGCTGCACCGGCGGCATCTTCTACGATAACTACTGCGTCTGGGGCGGCACGGACAAGATTTTGCCGGTCGATGTCTATATCCTGTCTCTTATACACATCTGACGCTGCCGACGAATAGCCTTGTG
>CABSMS010000056.1 GCA_902478885.1 uncultured Collinsella sp.
CGTTATGACTACGTCGCCAGCTGCGGCCCCGCCGTCATGATGAAGAAAGTCGCCGCCGCTGCCGCCGAGGCCGGTGCGTACTGCGAGGTGTCGCTCGAGCGCATGATGAGCTGTGGCTTTGGCGCCTGCAACACCTGCAATGTCGAGACGGTCGACGGTATGAAGGGTGCTTGCATGTGCGGCCCCGTGTTCGATGCTTCCAAGGTGGTGGTCTTCTAGTGGGTACCGTGAACATGGCCGTCGATTTCGGCGGCGTCAAGATGCAGAACCCCATCAACACCGCAGCCGGTACCTTTGGCTACGGTTGGCAGTTCCAGAACTTCTTTGATGTTTCCCAGCTGGGCGCCATCACCACCAAGGGTTGCGCTGCCGAGCCCTGGCCCGGCAACCCCGCGCCCCGCATGGCCGAGATCCCCGGCGGTATGATCAACTCCGTGGGCCTTCAGAACCCCGGCGTGGCCGCCTTTGCCCACGAGTCCGGTCCGTGGCTCGAACAGCTGTCCAAGGACGGCTGCCAGGTCATCTGTCAGGTTGCCGGCCACTCCGTTGACGAGTTTGTCCGCGCACTCGAGATGTATGTCGAGCTGTGCCCCTGGGCTGCCGGCTACGAGATCAACGTGAGCTGCCCCAATATCGCCGCCGGCGGTGCCGCCATGGGCTCCACGCCCGAGGGCGCCTCTTCCGTTATGGCTGCCTGCCGCAAGGTGACCGATAAGCCGCTGTTCGTGAAGATGGCGCCGGTCAACGTCGCCGAGATCGCCAAGGCCCTCGAGGCTGCCGGCGCCGACGGCCTTTCGGTCATTAACTCCATTCAGGGCATGGCCATTGACGTGCACACCCGCAAGTCCCGTGTGGCCAAGCCCAAGGGCGGCCTTTCGGGCCCGCTGTGCCACCACATCGCCGTTCGCATGGTCTGGGAGGTCGCTCAGGCCGTCGATATCCCCATCAACGGTGTCGGCGGCGTCATGACGGGCGAAGATGCGGCGGAGTTTATCCTGGCTGGCGCCACCTGCGTGTCGGTCGGCATGGCCAACTTCGTCGATCCGTGCGCTTCGCTCAAGATCGCGCATGAGCTCGAGGCCTGGGCGGAGTCCCAGGGCGTGAAGGACATCAATGAGCTGGTAGGTGCTTTCGAATGCTAGAAAACGATGCCCGCGACCGCGTTATCGTCGCCCTCGACTGCGACCGTGAGCGTGCACTCGAGCTCGCCCACGAGCTTTCTGGTCATGCTGCTTGGCTTAAGGTCGGCATGACGCTCTATTACGCCGAGGGCCCCGAGATCGTCAAGACGTTCAAGGACCTGGGCTTTAAGGTCTTCCTCGACCTCAAGTTCCATGACATTCCGCATCAGGTTCGCGGTGCCGCCCGTTCGGCCTCGCTTGCCGGTGCCGACCTGCTTTCGGTTCACGGCTTGGGTTCGGGCGCCATGCTCGCTGCCTGCCGCGAGGGTGCCGAGGAGGCGCGCGAGGACCGCGCCAAGCTCGTCGCCATCACCGTGCTCACGAGCATGAATCAGGATGCCTTGAGCGAGATCGGCGTCGAGTCGCCCGTGGCCGAGGAGGCCGCCCGCCTGGCAAAGCTCGCTCAGGCCAACGGCATCGATGGCATCGTGTGCTCGCCGATGGAGGCTCACGACATGCGTGAGCTGCTGGGTCCCGATGCCCTGATCGTGACTCCGGGTGTGCGTCCGGTGGGTGCCGCCTTAGGCGACCAATCCCGCGTGGCGACGCCTTCCCAGGCTATCGAGCGCGGTGCGAGCCACATCGTGGTGGGCCGACCCATCACCGGTGCCGACGATCCGGTTGCCGCCTTTGACGCCATCGTCGCCGAGCTGGTCGAAAACGTCGCGTAAAAGATTCCCCTAAGTCACCACTTTTGGGTCTCATTAGCACAAAATAGCCCCTGTTCCTGCGTAAACTTTCCCATCCTTTGTGTGGAATCGCAGGTCAGGGGCTTAACTTTGGGCGCAGTATATTGCACTTTTTGCGGGTATCGTCTAACCTATGGAGCCGCGATTGGGCATTTTGTACGTTCTACGTGCTAAAATGCCAATTATTGAATCAGATATAACCCAACTTTTTGGAGGTACGAATGGCACTCCCTCAGCTTACCGATGAGCAGCGCAAGCAGGCTCTTGAGAAGGCTGCTGCCGCACGTCACGCCCGCGCTGAGCTTCGCGAGCAGATCAAGAAGGGCGAGAAGTCCCTCGAGTCCGTGCTCAACTCCGATGACCCCATCGCTTCCCGCATGAAGGTTTCCACCCTCATCGAGTCTCTCCCTGGTTATGGCAAGGCCAAGGCCGCCAAGATCATGGAGGAGCTCGGTATCTCCGCTACCCGTCGCGTCCAGGGCCTCGGCGTCCGTCAGCGCGAGCAGCTCCTCGAGCAGCTGACCAAATAAGTGAGCGCTCAGGATTCCAAGCTCTTTGTGATTTCTGGACCGTCAGGCGCAGGCAAGGGTACGCTCGTCACTCGTGTGCGCGAGCGCCGCTCGAACCTGGGCCTGACGGTTTCGGCTACCACGCGAGCACCACGCAAAGGTGAGGTCGACGGCGTCAACTACTTTTTTCTGACGCGCGAGGAGTTCGACCGCCGCGTGGCAAACGGTGAGTTTGTTGAGTGGGCCGAGGTCCACGGTAACTGCTACGGCACGTTGGTGAGCGAGGTTCAGTCCAAGCTCGCCTCTGGTTCGTCTCTCATCTTGGAGATCGATGTCCAGGGCGCCCTGCAGGTGAAGGAGCGTTTCCCCGAGGCCGTGCTGATCTTTATCAAGCCGCCTTCGCTTGAGGTGCTCCGCGAGCGTCTAGTCGGTCGCGGTACCGAGACGCCCGAGACGATTGAGCTGCGTATGGCAAACGCCGCCGACGAGCTTGCCCTTGCCGACCACTACGACGACGTCGTGGTAAATGACGATCTCGACCGCGCGACCGATGAGCTCGTTCGCGTTCTCGATATGCATGAAAGGATCTGAGGTCCGTGTCCGTTGTAAAGCCTTGCATTGACGATCTTCTGGAGAAGACCGATCACAACCGCTTCCTGCTCGCTTCGCTTGCCTCCAAGCGCGCCTGCGACATCAATAGCATGCTGCGTGGTCAGCACAACCGCGTGCTTGCCGTCCAGGATGTCGATGACATCACCATCGGGCTTTCCGGTGCCGATACCATCTCGATGGCTATGGACGAGATTGTCGACGGCGACATCTCTTACGATGAGGCCCGTTACGAGAAGGCGCTCGGCCACAAGGTTGCTGAAGCCTAAATGGCGGCTCGCGTCTGCCTGGTCCACTATCACGAGGTTGGACTGAAGGGCAAGAACCGCGCACATTTTGAGCATATCCTCATGGATAACATCAAGGCGGCCTTGGCCGCCTTTTCCGTGAATGCCGTGTCTCGAATTTCCGGTTATATCCTCGTGACCTTTAACGAGCATCAGGCCGACGAGGCGGCGCGTGTCATTCGCACCGTTCCCGGCGTTGCTCGTGTGTCTTTGGCGTATCACACCAACCGCGACCCGCAGGAGTACTGCGCCGCCGCCGTGAAGGCGCTGCGCGAGTTTGGTTCCTTCGATTCGTTTAAGGTGCACGCCAAGCGCTCCAATACTGACTATGAGCTCACCTCGATTGACATCAATCGTCAGGTGGGCGAGGTGTTGTGCGAGGCCTTCCCCGATAAAAAGGTTCAGATGCACGATCCTGACGCTATGGTGCACGTACTGGTGGTCCAGGGTAGTGTCTACGTGTATGCGCGCTCCGAGCGCGGCGTGGGCGGTCTGCCGGTGGGTTCTGCCGGCAAGGTCGTGACGCTGCTGTCGTCGGGTATCGATTCTCCGGTGGCGACCTGGATGCTCGCGCGTCGCGGCGCGGTGTGCGTGCCGGTACATTTCTCCGGTCGTCCGCAGACGCCCGATACGAGCGAGTATTTGGTGCAGGACATCATCCGTGCGCTTGAGCCGGGTGTTCAGATCGGCCGCCTGTACGTGGTGCCGTTTGGCGACTGCCAGCGTGAGATTTCGGTCACCTGTCCCAGCAACCTGCGCGTAATCATGTATCGCCGCATTATGTATTCGGTTGCCGAGCGCATTGCACACATCGAGGGTGCCAAGGCCATTGTTACGGGCGAATCGCTTGGGCAGGTTGCCTCCCAAACGCTCGAGAACATCATGGCCGTCAACGAGGCCGTGGAGATCCCCGTGTTCCGTCCTCTCATCGGTTCGGACAAGCAGGAGATCATCGCGCGCGCCGAGGAGATCGGTACGTTCGATATCTCGACTGAGGCCGCTCCCGACTGCTGCACGCTGTTTATGCCGCGCCGTCCCGAGACGCACGCTAAACTCGATGCCGTGCATGAGGCCTGGGAGTTGTTCGATCACGAGGAGATGATCGAGCGCCTGCTCAAGCAGACCGAGTACATTGACTTCGAGAGCAACACGTATAAGGCCCCTAAGACCTTAAAACGCAAACATTCGGAGCTTGCTCCGCGTGAGATTTACCAAGATCACGAGTAAATTTGTGCATAGACCGACGATGCGCTTGCATCGTCGGTCTTTTGCTATCTGGGCATTTTGCGACTAAGTGCTCATTTGCTGACGTGTGCCTGAATAAATGGACATTATTTCGCAAGGTTTTGGTCTGCTTTTGGTTTGACCGCGAAAACCGGTTTTGGAGCGTGTCAGTTGCAGGGCTTTTTTCCTGACACGATGGTGTTGGGAGGTTTTGCTATGGCGCAGCGCGAACAACACGAACGGGTCAAACGGATGGACCGCTTGGCGGACAAGCTGCTCGGTCATAAGGCAGTGGTGATGGCGATACTGGTCGTCATTGCGATGGCGAGTGGACTGGCGATGGCGAACCTTGGCGGCGGTGCCGGCAGTGTGTCGTTTGAGCGCACTGATGGTTCGGGTTCGTTAGTGGAGCCGGGATCCGGAGATGCCTCGAGTGGAAAGACATCCGAAGGCTCTTCGCCTAAGGCGTCTGCCGCGGCAGAGGTTTATGTCGATGTTGATGGCGCCGTTGTGTCGCCCGGTGTATATCGTCTCAAGGACGGCGCGCGGGTGGCTCAGGCGATTGATGCCGCCGGCGGGCTGGCGCCCGAGGCAGACGTTACGGGGCTCAATCGGGCATCTAAGGTCGTCGATGGACAGAAGATTCACGTTCCAACGGTAGGGGAGCAGCAGGCGTCCATTGCGGAAGCTGGTGTTGATGGTGGGGCTTCCGCATCATCGGGCGTGAGTGGCGTAACAGGCCTAGTAAATATCAATACGGCAAGCGCGGCAGAGCTGCAGACGCTCTCGGGCATCGGTCCCTCCATGGCCCAGTCGATTATCGATGAGCGGACAAAGAACGGTGCTTTTGCCTCGGTTGACGATCTGATGCGTGTGTCGGGAATCGGCGAGAAGAAGCTTGCCAAAATCAAAGATTCCATCTGCGTATGAGTGCGACCGAGCGCGAGCATGTGATGCCTCCGCGGCCTCTGATGCCGTGGACGATGGCCCTGTGTGCCGGCATGTGCATGAGCTGCGCCTTGGTGCTCAACGTGGCCGCCGATGCGCTGCTGAGGGAGCAGGCGCCGGCGGTCGGGCCGCTATGGGCCATTCCCGTTACGGCGGCGGTATTCGTTGTGCTGGCTCAATCTTGTGCGCGGCTTGCCCCTTGGAAGCGGTGGCTGTATGCCGCGTCCGTCGGTCTCGTGGCGGGAGCGGTCGTCTCGGCGTGGTGGGCTGTGGGCGTGCTAAGCGCCTCGAAGGCGCTCGACGGTCGAGCGGCAAGCAGCCTTGAGTTTGTCGTGCAGGGTGACCCATCCATATACGACTACGTGTATTCCTATACCTGCGAGGCACGCACGGACGGTAAGAACTTGGCAATGGTTCGCCTATCTTGCGACCTCGAGCTCAAGGTCGGGGCGCACGTGCGTGTTATCGCTCGCGTTTCACGTTTTGAGAACGATGCGTATGGACGATCGCGCGTGCTCCGAGGCGAGGTGCGTAAGGTTAAAGTCGTTCGGATTTTGTCGGTCGATGAAGACTCTCCGGGGCCGCTTCTTCGGATGCGAAATGGGCTGCTTGCGTCCATCGCGCCTGCGACCGACCCGGCGCGTGCACTCATAGCCGGTGTCGTCTGCGGTCGTTCGGCCGAGCTGCGCGCCCAGCCGGCGGGCGACTGGTTTTCGGTGACGGGAACGGCGCATCTTATCGCCGTCTCGGGCAGCCATTTGGCAATCGTGGGGTTTGTAATCGAGGGTGTATTGCAAAAGACTCGGTGCTCACGCGGTCTTCAACGGGCGATATTGGCGATAACGCTTGTGGGCTACGCTGCTTTTACGGGCGCGTCTCCCTCGGCCGTGCGCGCGTGCTGCATGGTGTTCGCGACGCTTGTCGTAAACGGCGCGGGGCGGCGCCGGCACGGCGCATCGGCACTCTTCGTTACCATGTCCATCTTTGTGTTGCTGCGGCCGACGGTTCTGTTCGAGATGGGCTTTCAGCTTTCATGTGCCAGCGTCTTAGCCATTCTGTGCTTTTGCCCCTATGCGACCTACGCTTTGGGTGAGCTGAGTGTTCCGTCGGGCGTTGCCAGCATGCTTTCCGTCACGCTGTGCTCGCAACTGGCGACACTTCCCATTACCATTCCTGCCTTCGGTACGTTCTCGCTCATTGCTCCGCTGGCAAATGCGGTCCTCGGTCCGGTGGTGAGCGCACTGCTCGCCGTGTCGATCGTGCTGGTTCCCTTTTCGCTCCTGGCGCCGTTGCGGACTTTGGCGCTCGTTGTGCCCATGATTGCCGCCCGTTGCGCGCTGTTCTTTGAGCAGCTGTTTGCCGCCGTGCCGGGTGCATCCGTGAGCGTGCCGCCCGATAGCATGTGGATTTACCTAGTGCCGTGTTTGCTGGCGGTTCTGCTTGTCTGGTGGCCGCGTCCCCGTGCACGTCCTATGGCGGTGGGGCTTGCATGCCTGGTGCTCTTGGCTGCGATTCCGTACGTCTACTGGGATCGATTCGCTCCGCCTTCGGTGACGGTGCTCGATGTGGGCCAGGCCGATGCGATTCTTATTCGCCAGGGCGGCGCAGTGGCGCTCGTCGACTGCGGGCTCGACGAGCGCGTGGTGGCGGCGTTGGTTCGCAATAACGTGCACCATATCGATGCCGTCTTTGTGACGCATTGGGATGAGGACCACTGGGGTGGTCTGCCTGCCGTGCTCGAACAGTTTTCGGTCGGAACGATTGCCGTGGCGGCGGATGCGCTGGAGGATGCTCCTGCCGAGGTATTGAACCGACCTGGTGTGGAGTATCGGCAGGTGCGCCGTGGGGATACGGTCGACATCGGCACATTTTGCGCCCGCGTGATGTGGCCATTCGAGTCCGTGGATGGCGAGGGAAATGAGGATTCGCTTGTCCTGCTGCTCTCTTATGTTCAGGAAGGCAAGGGCCTGCGTATGCTCCTCACCGGTGATGCCGAGCTCGACCAAGAACGGGAATTCGTGCAGGAGGTGGGGGATATCGATGTCCTTAAACTTGGGCATCACGGCTCTAAGGTTTCAGTTGATGGTGAGTTGCTGGACGTCCTGAAGCCCGAGCTCTCTATCGCGAGTGCGGGTGAGGGCAACCGCTACGGCCATCCATCCGATGTCTGCATCGATGCGGTTCGCGATGCGGGCGGCGTATTCGCTTGCACCATCGAGCAAGGAGACATTACCGTCTCGCCGACCGCGAAGGGCTTTGCGATGCGATCCCAGCGGCCGTGATGACATCGTTGGCGCGCGGTGGACCCCTGGGCTAAAATGGCACGGTACGAATTCGAGTGTGTGCGAGAGGGGAGCGCAATGTCCGAAACAGGTCTGCTGCCGGCATATCTGATCGTCGGTACCGATGGAGTCAAGCGCGACCACGCCGTTTCGCGTATGAAAGCTCGCTTGGAAAAGTCGGGTATGGTTGAGTTCAACCTCGATGAACGCGACATGACGAAAGATCCCGATATCGAGTCGATCATCGGCTCGCTCAATACCTTTCCCATGGGTAGCGAGTTTCGCCTGGTGATCCTCGACGGCTGCTCCAAGCTCGCCAAGGCGGTCTCGGAACCGCTCGTCGAGTACCTCGCAAGTCCCAGCCCCACGACAGTCTGTCTCATTATCGCCGACTCACTTGCCAAGAATACGCGCCTGTATAAAGCGCTCGCCAAGATCGACAAGAAAGCTATCGTCGATTGCTCGGGTACCAAGCGCTGGGAACTGCCGCGCCGCGTGCAGCAGATGGCGACGCAGCACGGCAAGTCGATCTCGACGGCGGCCGCCGAGGAGCTCGTCTCGCGTTCGGGTGAAAACACGCGCATGCTCGATAACGACCTTGCAAAGCTCGCCCAGATGGTCGAGGCGCCCCAGATTGAGCTTGCCGACGTGGAGCGTTGGATCGTGCGTACGGCCGAGGTTCAGCCCTGGGACTTCCTCAACGCCGTCTCGGCTCGCGATATGCGGCGTTCGCTCGAGCTCTTTAAGCTTCTGCCCTCCAAGAGCTACGTGTGGACCTACACGCTGCTATGCGGTCGCATCCGTGAGCTGATCGTCGCCAAGGCGCTCGACTCTCGTGGGCAGGGGCGTGAGCTCGCCGCGACGCTCAAACTTCAGGCCTGGCAGGTCAAGAATCATCTTACCTGGGCACGTCGTTTTTCGATGACCGAGCTCGTTGCCGCGCTCGAGGGTGCCGTCGATGTGGAGCTCGCGCTCAAGGGTTCGGCCGATTCGGAGACCGCGCTTTTGCTCTGGATTACGAACATCTTGAGAAAATCGTGATGATACCTGCCTATTTGACAAATTCGTTCTATCCCTTTGAGGGGGAGCGTGCTATAGTAGGCGCTTGCATGACCTCACCGTGTCTCAGAGGTGTCATACATTTTTTGCAAGGAACTCGAAAGGAACTCCAGAAGTGGCAAACATCAAGTCTCAGAAGAAGCGTATCCGCACCAATGAGGCAGCTCGCATGCGTAACAAGGCTGTCAAGTCCGAGCTCAAGACGCTGACCAAGCACGTCCAGTCCGCCGTCGCCGAGGGCGACGCCGAGAAGGCCCAGGCTGCCCTCAAGACCGTCACCAAGCGTCTCGACATGGCTGCCGCTAAGCATGTCATCCACAAGAACCAGGCTTCCAACCGCAAGTCCGGTCTTGCCAAGCTCGTGAACAGCATCAACGCCTAAGTTGTAAATTTCACACCACACAGATTACGCGCATAAATGGAGCCTGTTTTATGGAACAGGCTCCATTTTTTGTACCGCTCGGGTAAGATAGTCCGCATGAATACTTCAATTGACATTTCCCACATCCGCAACTTCTCGATCGTTGCGCATATCGACCATGGCAAGTCCACGATCAGTGACCGCATCCTCGAGCTCACCCATACCGTCGATGAGCGCGACATGGAGTCGCAGCTGCTTGACACGATGGACATCGAGCGCGAGCGCGGTATCACGATCAAGTCCAATGCCGTCCGCGTGTCCTATGACGCCGACGACGGCGAGACGTATCAGTTCAACCTGATCGATACGCCGGGCCACGTGGACTTCACCTACGAGGTCTCGCGTTCGCTTGCCGCTTGCGAGGGCGCGGTGCTCGTCGTGGACGCCACTCAGGGCGTCGAGGCGCAGACCGTTTCCAACGCGACGCTCGCCATGAACGCCAACTTGGACATTGTTCCGGCCATCAACAAGATCGACCTGCCCTCGGCGCACCCCGACGAGGTTAAGACCGAGATCGAAGACGATCTGGCCATTCCCGCAGATGATGCCGTGTGCGTGTCGGGTAAGACCGGCGAGGGTATTCACGATCTGCTAGAGTCCATCGTCTTTTTGATCTCTCCGCCTAAGGGCGATGCAAATGCTCCGCTCAAAGCGCTCATTCTGGATTCGTACTTTGACGAGTATCGCGGCGTGGTGGCCACGGTGCGCGTCTTTGACGGCTCCATCAAAAAGGGCGATACCCTGCGCATGATGCAGGCAGAGGGCGACTTTTTGGTCGACGGCGTGGGTGTCAAGCGTCCCGCCGAGACCCCGGTCGACGCGCTGACGGTCGGCGAGGTCGGATACGTGGTCACGGGCCTGAAGGAACCCGAGGCCGTTCGCGTGGGCGATACCCTCACGTGGGCGTCGAATCCCTGCCCCGAGCCGCTTCCCGGTTACCGCGAGGCCAAGCCCATGGTCTATACGGGCCTGTTCCCGATCGATAACAAGGACTACGAGAACCTGCGTGACGCGCTCGATAAGCTGCACGTCAACGACCCGTCGTTGGTGTGGGAGCCCGAGACCTCGGTGGCGCTCGGCTTTGGCTTCCGCGTGGGCTTCCTGGGCCTGCTGCACATGGAAGTCGTCAAGGAACGCCTGGAGCGCGAGTTCAACTTGGACCTCATTGCCACGAGCCCCTCGGTGGACTATCACGTCTACAAGACTGACGGCGAGATGATCGATGTCCGCAGCCCGCAGGACCTTCCCGAGGCCACGCGCATCGAGCGTATCGAGGAACCCTACCTCAAGGCAAAGATCATCTGCCCGCCTGAGTACACGGGCGCCGTCATGCAGCTCGCCATCGAGCACCGCGGCGTTACGACCGACATGATCCACCTGACGAGCAAATCGGTCGAGATGCGCTTCGATATGCCGCTTGCCGAGCTCATCTTGGACTTCTTTGACCAGCTCAAGAGCCGCACTAAGGGCTATGCCTCGCTCGACTACGAGTTCAACGAGTACCGTCCCTCCGAGCTCGTTAAGCTCGATATCTTGCTTTCGGGCGACGAGGTGGACGCGCTGTCGTTTATCGTCCACAAGGACAAGGCCTATGGTCTGGCCCGTGGCCTGTGCGACAAGCTTAAGGAGATCATCCCGCGTCAGCTGTTCGAGGTGCCCATCCAGGGTGCTATCGGCAATAAGATCATTGCCCGCTCCACCGTCAAGGCGCGTCGCAAGGACGTGCTTGCCAAGTGCTACGGCGGCGATATCTCGCGTAAGCGCAAGCTGCTCGAGAAGCAGAAAGAGGGCAAGAAGCGCATGAAGGCCATCGGCTCGGTCGAGGTTCCGCAGGAGGCCTTTATGGCGATCCTCAAGGTGGACGAGTAGGCCCATGGCGCTTTCTGAATACAGTACGCGGCTGCTGGGTGCCTATGCCGAGCAGCCGTTCCTTATGGCTCCCATGGCGGGCGTAACCGACCCCGCCTATCGCATCATGTGTCGTCGCCGTGGTGCCAATCTTGCCTATAGCGAGATGGTGAGCGTGGCAGGCCTTGCCTATGCCAGCAATAAGACGTGGCGTCTGGTGCTGCCGGCCGACGAGGAGCAGCAAATCTGCGTGCAGCTCTTTGGTTCCAAGCCCGATCAGTTTGCGAGTGCTGTCGCTGCCGTCGAGGAACGTGTGGGCGATCGCCTGTCTTTGATTGATATCAACATGGCCTGCCCAGCTCGCAAGGTTGTCACCAAGGGCGAGGGCTCGGCGCTTATGCGCACGCCCGAGCTGGCAGAGAAGATTGTCGAGGCAGCGGTGGGCGCGGCGCACGTGCCCGTGACCGTAAAGATCCGTAAGGGCTTTTACGCCGAAGATCGCAATGCCGCGACGTTTGCCCAGATGCTCGAGGGGGCAGGTGCATCTGCGGTGGCGGTGCATGGCCGCTGCGCCACGCAGCTCTACACGGGCCAGGCCGATTGGTCGGTCGTCGATGAGGTTGCCGATGCTGTCGAGATTCCCGTGATTGGTTCGGGCGATGTGTTTACCGCCGAGGATGCCGCGGAGCATCTGCGCAACTCGGGCGCCAGCGCGGTGTTTATCGCGCGCGGTATCTACGGTAATCCCTGGGTGTTCGGTGATGCTCGCGCCCTTGCGTTCGATGGCATACCGGTGCCGGCACGCAGCTCCGTCGAGCGCCTGGACGCCCTGCGTGAGCACCTAACGCTGACGCATGAGCTCCTGCCGCTCATGTCGCGTGCCCGCACGTACGCAAGCTGGTACTTAAAAGGCATGCCCCATGCTGCCGCTTGGCGTGCCCATGTGGTGCGCTGTTCCACGTATGAGGAGTTTATGGCGCTGGTCGATGAGATCGAGCGCGATGTGGTGGCCTGCGAGGCTGCCCTTGCCGCCGGCGAATCGGTGCCCCCTCATCCGCTGGAGGCTTAAGGGTGGCCGTTACCGCGCTGTACGTGCACGTGCCGTTCTGTGCCCAAAAGTGCCGCTACTGCGACTTCGACTCGCGCAGCTTTGCTTCGTGTGATTTGGATGCCGCGCTCGATTCCTATTTTGAGCAGTTGTACGCGCGCCTCGATGCTTTTGGCAAGGCTGGGGCCCTTGACCAGATCCGCACCGTCTATGTTGGCGGCGGTACGCCGTCGCTGGCGGGGGAGCGCCTGGTGGAGCTGGCGCGGCGTATTCGTGTGTGGTGCGCCCCCGTTGAGTTTACCTGCGAGGCCAATCCCGAGTCGCTGACCGCCGAGCTTGCCACTGCACTTGCCAAGGTTGGTGTCACACGCGTCTCTCTGGGCGTGCAAACGCTCGATAACACCGAACTTACCGCCATCGGCCGTATTCACGATGCCGATCGGGCGCTCGCCGCCATCGCGACGGTCAAGAACGCTGGGCTTGATGTGTCGTGCGACCTTATGTGCGGACTTCCCGGGCAGACCGCAGCGAGTTGGAAGCGCACGCTCGATGGCGTGCTGGCGGCGGCTCCGCATCATGTGTCGGTCTACCCGCTCACGCTCGAGGAGGGGACGCCCCTTTATCGCATGGCGTGCCATGACGAGTCGCTCGTGCCTGATGAGGATTTTCAGGCCGCATGCATGGACGTGGCACGCGAGCTCCTGGGTGCCGCCGGCTATCACCCGTATGAGGTGGCGAGCTACGCGCTCGACGGCCATGAGTGCGCCCATAACATTGCCTACTGGACCGGACGGGGCTACCTGGGCCTGGGTCGTTCTGCCGCGGGCATGCTCGACACCGAGGATTTCGACCGTCTTGCAGGTTTGTTCCCCGGTGTTTCTTCTCGAGGCGTTGCGTACCGCGTGCGTCTGGTGCAACGTGACGATGACGCGACGGCGTTCGAGGCCGAATATCTCTCGCAGCGCGAGGCTGCGGCCGAAGACCTGATGCTCGCTTGTCGCATGACGCGCGGTGTCGCGTCCGACCTGTTGGTTCGTGCGGCTTGCGTCATCCCAACGGGCGAGCTGGCAGCTGCCTGCGATCGCGCGCTCGAATTGGGTCTTGCCACTTGGGTGCCCGAGACGCTCGGGGTCCATGAGGGACCCTTCACTTCGGCAGATGTCGTCGCGGGCCATGTTCGAGCTCGTCTGGCGCCGACCCACCTGGGCTGGCTCGATGGAAATGTTCTGTTCGAGCTGTTTTGGGATCTAGCTTAGGCCGCTCGGGTAGAATTACCGGAATATATACGCTGCTGTGAGCAGGAGGTTGCCGCGCATGGCGACGATGAATGAAAAAGATTACTACGAGATTCTGGGTGTCTCCAAGGACGCCACCTCGCGTGATATTCAAAAGGCCTTTCAGCAAAAGGCCCGCAAGCTCCATCCGGACGTCAACAAAGAGCCGGATGCCGAGGAAAAGTTTAAAGAGGTTTCCGAGGCCTACGCCGTGCTTTCGGATGAGCAAAAACGTGCGCGCTACGACGCCATGCGTTCTGGCAATCCCTTTGCCGGTGCCCCTACGGCTTCACCCTATGGTGGCGGCTACGCCGGCAGCGCAGGCTATGGCAATCCTTTTGAGGGCGGCTTTCCCTTTGGTGGCGCCTGGGGCCAGCAGCGTCGCGGGCAGGCTGCCTACAATCCCGAGAACGGCGCCAATGTGGTCGTCGATATCAAACTCGACGCCAAGGAGGCCAAGGGCGGTGCCCGCAAGACCGTCCGCTACACGCGCTTCGATACCTGTAGCAACTGCGGCGGTTCGGGTTCTGTCTCCTCCGAGCATGCCCATACCCTG
>CABSMS010000057.1 GCA_902478885.1 uncultured Collinsella sp.
CGTGGGCTCGGAGATGTGTATAAGAGACAGGGCGGCGTGGGCATCACGATCAATCTCGGCGGCCGCTGCAGTCTTTTGGGCCGTGGCAATCGCCTGACGCTGGTCGGCGACGATCTGGTCGTAGCGGCCAGCGATATCCTGGCGCGTCTCGAGCTCCTCGGCCTGATCGGCAATGCGCTGCTCAAGTTCGGCCAGGTGGGCGCGGGCATCGGCAAGTGCCTTTTTCGCGGCGTTCATCTCGCGCATGGCCGAGGCGCCCTGGGCAATAAAGGTGCCCACGGCGTTCGCGGTGTTCGAGACAGCGGTCCCCAGATCGCGGTTCGCGGCAGGGGAGTGCGAGGCGGTCGGGCGAGCGGTGTCAGCAGCATCCGCATCGGCAGCCTGCGGCACGGAGATGTTGCCGGTGCCGCCCTCGACCACAGAAAAGCCTGCTGCGTGCGGGTCGACCGCATCGGCGCCAATCGTGGGGTGCTCGAGCTGCAGAAACGAGGGCATGGTGCTGCCCTGGTCGGCAACCGGAGTCTCGCCGGGTACAAAGGTCGAGGCCGCCTCGGCAGCCTCCTCTTCCTCGGCGTCAACGTCAGCATCGGCCACGGCGTCTTTCATCGCTTTGACGGCATCCATCATGGAGTCCATGACGGCGTCGAGCTCTTCTTCCGAAGACACCTCGATAGGGCCCGCAGCTTGCGGAGCGGCATCCTGTACGGGGTCGTCGTCCTGAGCGGGCGCATCGTCGTTTTGCTCGCCTGCATCTTCGGCGCCAGGGGTTTCCGCCGTAGCGCTTTCGTCCAAGATGGGGTCGTCGAGGTCAATATCATCGCAAGTCACAGCATCAGCATCTGCGGTGACGTCTGCGGAATCATCAATATGCTGTTGAGTCTGGGGGTCCAGCTCGTCTGTCATAGGTATGTGCTCCTCATCGTTGTTTGTCACCCTATGATAAAGTCTCGCGCCGACTTCCCGCGCGCCGCAGCAAAGTTTCAAAACGTGTTCGATGGCTCGCGTCGATAGCAAAAACTCGGCCACTCTATCCAATTTTTACTTGACATTCCCTTCGCCGAAAGACGTTGCGCCGTTCGCCTGCCATGGGCTTTATTTTTCACTTGAACCCGTTAAAGTTGCATTTCAGCTTTTGGCGCGTTTATTTGGATGCGCGCAGTCGGCGGGTGCGCCCGTCGCGATTTGAAAGGACTTTATATGGGACTTTTCACTGGTAAGACCGTGATCGTCACCGGCGGCGGCAAGGCCACGCTTAAGGACGGCTCCGCTGGCTCCATCGGTTACGGCATCGATATCGCTTTTGCCAAGGAGGGCGCAAACCTCGTCATTACCGGCCGCAACGTCGCCAAGCTCGAGGCCGCCAAGGAGTCCCTCGAGGCCGAGTATGGCGTTAAGGTTCTGCCTGTTCAGGCCGATGTTTCGGCCGGTCAGGACAACGAAGCCGTCGTCCAGAACGTCATCGACAAGGCCATTGAGGAGTTCGGCCGCATCGACGCCGTCGTCAACAATGCTCAGGCCAGCGCCTCGGGCGTGACCATCGCCGATCACACCATGGATCAGTTTAACCTGGCCATTTATTCCGGTCTGTATGCCACCTATCTGTATATGCAGAAGGCCTATCCGCACCTGAAGGAGACCAAGGGCTCCGTGGTCAACTTTGCTTCGGGCGCCGGCCTGTTTGGCAACTATGGCCAGTGCAGCTATGCTGCCGCTAAGGAGGGCATCCGCGGTCTGACCCGCGTCGCCGCCAACGAGTGGGGCAAGGACGGCATCAACGTCAACATCGTGTGCCCGCTTGCCTGGACTGCTGCGCTCGAGAACTTCCAGGATGCTTATCCCGAGGCGTTCAAGGCCAACGTCCACATGCCGCCGGCGGGCCACTACGGCGACGTCGAGAAGGAAATCGGCCGCGTGGTCGTTCAGCTCTGCGGTCCCGACTTTAAGTACATGAACGGCGAGACCGTCACCCTCGAGGGTGGAATGGGCCAGCGGCCTTAGGGGTTACGCGGTTTTACCAAACCGCGTAACCACTTGACGCTGCAAACCCGCCAGAGCGGCAATCTGCCTTTCAACTTCGGCGGCATGACCAGAAGGTCAATGCCGCCTCGTTTCAAGGCACCTTGCTCGCTTTGGCGGGTTTTCGCTGTCGGTACCATAACATCGGCGTTTGCGTTGGCTGTTGAAAATGATCCCAGATGTAGTCATTGGGGACGTTCTTAAATGACTGGTCGAAAGGGACACTCTTGTCGGCACTTGGGGACAGTTCCTAAGTGCCGGCAGATTGGGACACTCCCTTGCAAGATGGCGCTGAAGATTGTCCCCGACGACTAGTCATTTAATGCATCAGTTTCTGTCGAGTCGGTGCTTCTTGCGGGTTGCCCGTATAATGGTTTGCGTATGAACCGCAACCAAGGAGTTCCAGTTTATGGACCAGAGCCTTTTTAAATTCGACCTGATCGCCGAGGATCCGACCACGCACGCGCGCGCCGGCGTGCTGCATACCCCGCACGGCGACATCGAGACGCCGATCTTTATGCCCGTGGGTACCAAGGCAAACGTCAAGGGTATTCCTACCGAGACCGTCAAGCAGCTCGGCGCCCAGATCGTGCTTGCCAATACCTATCATCTGTCCATGCGTCCGGGCGAGGACACCATTGCTGAGCTGGGCGGCCTGCACAAGTTTATGAACTGGCACGGCCCCATCCTCACCGACTCGGGTGGTTTCCAGGTCTTCAGCCACAACGACGCCGTCAAGCTCACCGATGAGGGCGTGCGCTTTATCGTCAACGATTACGACGGCCGCCACGTGTTCTGGACGCCCGAGGACAACATGGAAATCGCCATGAAGCTCGGTTCCGACATCTGCATGCAGCTCGACCAGTGCCCGGGCTATCCCGCCACGCGCGCTTACGTTGAGCGTGCCGTCGAGCTGTCGAGCATGTGGGCCGAGCGCTGCTACAAGGCGCACACCCGCGATGACCAGGCACTCTTTGGCATCGTCCAGGGTGGCATGCACCTGGATCTGCGCCTGCGCTCGCTGCGCCATCTGGAGGAGTGCGGCGACTTCCCCGGTTACGGCATTGGCGGCTACTCGGTGGGCGAGGACCACGAGACCATGTTCGAGACCCTGGCGCCGCTCGTGAGCGAGTATATGCCCAAGCACAAGCCGCGCTACCTGATGGGTGTCGGCAACCCCACCACCCTCGTTCGCGGTGTGGGCGTGGGCATCGACATGTTCGATTGCGTGCTGCCGACGCGCACCGGCCGCATGGGTACGGCGTTCTCCAGTGAAGGTCGCCTTAACTTCCGCAACGCGCGTTTTGCGCACGACGACGGCCCCATCGACCCCACCTGCACCTGCCCGGTGTGCACGGGTGGCTACAGCCGCGCGCTCATCCGCCACATGGTCACGCAGAAGGAGATGCTGGGCGGCATTCTGCTGTCGATGCACAACATCTACTACCTGCTCAACCTTATGCAGCGCGCCCGCCAGGCCATTATCGAGGGCCGCTACGGTGCGTTCGTGAGTGACTGGATGAACAGCCCGGCGGCGGTGGATTACTAAGAGCTACGACCGCTGACCAATAGCTTGCAAGCACTTGATACATCGTGGGTACCATACCGAATAGTTGATGTTCAGGCGGGTGTTTGGCGCATGGCGTCGACCCCGCCCGTTTTTCTTTTTCTCGATAGGAGCACCCATGATTAAGAACGAGAATGTCGAGGGCGAGCCTGCCTACGACGAGACGTACCGCCGCGGTCCCGTGGTCATGCGCGGCCCCATGATTCCTAAGGACAACACCTACGCCAACCTGCTGGCGCCCGAGGAGTCGACCGACTGGCTGCATGCCGATCCGTGGCGCGTACTGCGCATCCAGGCCGAGTTTGTCGATGGCTTTGGCGCACTTGCCGAGCTCGGACCCGCGGTGACCATCTTCGGCAGCGCCCGCACGCCCAAGACGGACCCGGCCTACAAGGCGGCGCGCACCGTCGGCCGTAAGATTGCCCAGCGCGGCGTGGCGGTTATCACCGGTGGCGGCCCCGGCATCATGGAAGCGGCCAACAAGGGAGCGGCGAGCGCCAACGGCAAGTCGGTCGGCCTGGGTATCGAGCTTCCGCACGAGCAGGGGCTCAATAAATACGTGAACCTCGGCATGGACTTCCGTTACTTCTTTGTGCGCAAGACCATGTTCGTCAAATACAGCTCGGGCGCCATCGTGTTTCCCGGTGGTTTTGGCACGCTCGACGAGATGTTCGAGGTGCTCACGCTGGTGCAGACGCATAAGGTCAAGCGCATGCCGCTCGTTTTGGTGGGCACCGAGTACTGGCAGGGCCTATTCGACTGGCTTAACGGTCCGGTGATGGACGCCGGTATGATCAGCCCGCTCGATCCGGATCTGGTACATATTACCGACGACCTCAACGAGGCCGTCGACATCGCCCTGAGCGGGCTGATGTAGAGCAATCATGCCCACCGTGACATGAATATGCATGGCAATCTGATGCTATCTAACATCAGATTGCTATCTATATTGGGTATACTGATGCAAAAGACGAGGGCGAGGAGGTCGCGTATGTCTACTGCAACGGTTAAGCCCACGACGGTCCGCATCGAGGAGGGACTCAAGGAACAGGCGACTGAGTTTTTAGATTCGGTTGGCCTGAGCCTTAATTCGTATCTCAACCTTGCCGTTCGGCAACTTGTAAATCAGCGGAAGATTCCGTTCGAGATTGTGGGTCGATCGGAGGTGCCCAATGAGGCGACGAGGCGCGCTATGGTGATCGCCGAGGCTCATGAGTTGGGAATCTTGCCGGACGATAGCCCGTCATTCAACAACGCCGATGAGCTTATGTCATTCCTCGATGAGGGCTAGGCGATGTTTGAGATTAAGGTCGAGGCTCAGTTTAAGGCCGACTACAAGCGAACGATGCAGAGTCATCCGCAGCTAAAAACCGAGTTTAAGGCGGCGGTTGCCGAGCTTTCGGCACATGGTTCGCTTCCGGCGGAGTACGGTGCCCACGAGCTCTCTAACCCGGGCGGCAACTACAACGGGCACATTGACTTCCATCTATCCGACGGCCTGATCGACGTGGTCGTTCTCTACCTGCCGCATAAAACTAATCCGGTGATTCGACTGGTCAGAATGGGTTCGCATCAAGAACTGTTCCAGGGCCCACTGAGCTAGCCACTCGCTTTTAACTTGCGGTGGAATAGGGATTGATTGGCGGCTGATACGCCAAAAAACAGTCCCTATTCCACCGCAAGTGGTGGGGATGTCCTGTCTGTTGACGTGGCATCTGGCTTTCCCTTGTGGTTGATTTCGTCTAAGAGCTCCGCTGCGATCTCGCTGTTTTTGAACCTTATGCTGCAGTCTTCTTTCTTGGGAAAAGCTAGTAGCGGGATCGTTCCGTACCAGATAGTTTCTTCGTCAATTATCGCTGCACACAAACGTCCTTCTGCTCTAATGGCATGCTCGACGTTCATTTCTGCCAAAGTCTCGCTTGCATCTTCGCGCGGAGTCGAGGCAATGAAAAACTCAAGAGCAATCCCTCGGGCAGTGGCGCCTTTGATTGCATCGCCTAGCTTTGCGAGGCAGGCGGCGGATGCGTAGGGCGCGGCAATGAAGATGCTCTTGGCGGCGCCAACGATGTCTTCAACCAGAGTCTCTACGGCATTAGCCGGTTCTATGAGAATGTTTTGATCGGACTGCTCGCTGCCTTCGGTCACGTAGACTTCGTACCCGAGCTTGGCGTAGGTCTTGAGTCTCTTCTGGTACATGCGGGCGAGCATGGGTATAGATAAATCAACGTAGTCGAATATCTCAATCCGTCGCTTGCCCTCGTGGCTTCTATGGAGCCTGCCCGCCTGCTGCGTGATGCTGCCGTCCCACGATATCGGCGTGGCAATGAGTAGAGTGTCAAGGTAGGGCAGATCGAAGCCCTCGCCCAGAAGGCTTTCGGTGGCGACAATGATTCGATGTTCATGCTCGAAGCGGGGAAGACTGCTCAGTATCGTTTTTCTTTCTTTGGCGTCGATTTCTCCGGTCAGGAGAACGGGTCCGTGTCCTTGGTTTTTAAGCATCCCGAACAGCTCCTCGGCATGCTTTTTCCTTTTAGTCAGCACGAGCGGATGCCGGCCGTTTGACGCAGCTTCAATAGCGTCGTTGACAATCAATTCGTTTCTAGCTGCATGCGTGCACAGCAGGTCGAGAATCTGATTGAAGTTTGCACCTGGCTCGTAGGTGGGTAGTCGAATTCCAGTAAAACGAGGCCGTACGATGCGCTGGATGCCCTGCTGAATCGCTTGCGCTTTTGGATCGATAACATAACGGAGCGGGCCGCAGAGCATGGAGAGCGCCCGCGTAAGGCCGTCGGATCGTTCGGGCGTCGCAGAAAGGCCGTATACGTATTTGGCCGGGGCGGACTTGAGAATAAGCTCGAGCTGTGGTGCGGCGGCATGGTGGCATTCGTCGCAGATAATGAGGCCGTAATTACGAACAAGGCCCTTAACTATCGGCTCCCCGGTTTGGGAGTCTTTGCCAGATAGCGACTGAAAGGAAGCGACGTCGATAAGGCCGCTGACGGCGGTTTTGCCCCCTCCGATTTGTCCGATGACCGGAGGCTGCCTTTTGCTGATTCGTCCTTTTGGGGTTCGGACGGGCTCCCTGTTGTCCGTAATGTCGATAAATCGCTCGAGCTGGGATTTCCATTGGGTTATGAGTGCGGTTTTGGGAACGATGACGAGCGTTGGAAGACCAATGGATGCAATAAGATAAGCTCCGACGACTGTTTTACCGAAGCCTGTCGGCGCGGACATGATTCCGTCTTCGTATATGAGCATCTGATCAGCGGCGATTTGCTGCTCAGGGCGAAGGACTCCTTTAAATGCCATAACAATCGGATTACCCGATTTGCGCTCGTCTGAATAGTGGGCGGTAACGCCGGTCTCTTGAACTAGCTGCTCAAGTTGAGTTTTGCAGCCCCGGGGAATTGCAACATGGCCATCTCTCAGTTCGCTAAGGTCTATGAGTCGCGGTTTGCCGAATACTGATTGATGCATGGACTGCGCGCGATAGAATGCCGGATTGGCAAATGTTGCAAGTCCGCGGATTTCCATTTGAGCTGCTGGACTCAGAGACTTCTCGGGGATGTACAGCATATCGGCTTGAATAACGGACAGCGATGAGGGAAAGTCCCGCGATGTGAGTGGTAGTCGCTTTCGTGGTCTTTGGGCATACCGTTTGCCCTTGTTTGCCACCGTAGTTGTTGCTGGTCCGTGTGGGTTGTTTCCAGGGGCCTCAATCAGATCTTGCACCGTCGAGCGCGGAATCAGCTGGACTTGTGATAGATAGAGCCATTGGTCGGGAAAGGGCTTGAATTGTTCGTCTACGAATACACTGTTTCCTTCACGTTGCGCCTTGCCTTGAAAGGGGAGTGCGATGAGGTTTCCGAAGCCTCCATCGGGAATAGTGGCCTGAGCGGGTAGCATTCGATCAAAGGCCTCGAACGTGATTGTCTTATTATGCGCCGCAGCTTCGGTTATGAGGCAACTTCCAAACTCTCGGGCAGCCTTTGCGCTGATTGGCTCGAGGAAGAAAAACCAGATGTGGGCGCCGTTGCCGGACCTTGAGCGCTCAACGGCGGCGTTAATGCCCCGTCGTATTGCAACAAGCCGTACGGCATTTGTTGCCTCTTTCCAGTCCGCTTTGTCAAAATCGATGACGAGAACTTTCGTGTTGCAGTTCCTATCGAGAACATATTGCCCGAGGACATCGCGGAACCGGTCATCGTTGCCTTTAAAGTGAGCAATGATTGCGGCATCGCTTAATTCCGGGAAGATGCGATTGCTGCATTCTACGCATTTAACTCTTTGATGGGCTGCTTTGGGGCAAATTCCTGGCTCCCACTCATTAGCACAAGCAGGCGTATAGCCAATGCCCCCGTCCTTTCTGCGATATCCATGAGCGTAAACATCTTTGCGCCCGGTAAAGAGACTGCGAAAGAGCTCGAGTTTATCGCGTGCTGGGCTCGCGCTGGTGACGATGCCCTCGATTTGCGCTCGTTCATCGAACAAAGCGCCAGCTTCTTCCCACTCTTCTAGCGTTGCGTAGCGTACGTCTGAACCGTTGTTGCAAATGACGATTTGTCGGTGTTGGTCCGATATATGTGTGATCGTCTGATCGTATTTAAATTGTGCGGTCCCAAAGAGGGCGTATTGATGCATGGCGTTGCCCATTTGAATGCCGTCCTTGTATTGGAGTTGTTGAGACGAGGGTACGGCATTACGGCTTTTTGGGATATGTAATTTCGATTCAAGTTTGCTAATGGCAAGGGATTATTCTGCGAGCGGCTTTCGGTCGATGCCAAGGCGCGCGACGGCCCTTGATAATCAGGGTTTGCGGTCATATGGGTAGCCGGAGGCGTAAAGAGCGGACCTCATTCAGACCGTGTGGGCAAAAAATGGCAAATATGAGTAGTGTTGCTCGGTTAGTCTCATATCATTTGAGAAGTATCTAAGACCAATTGACTGAGTTTTAGTATATTCACCCCCTAAACACGACGATTCGGGGCTTTATGGAGCTTGAAATCGGTGGAAGCGGGCAATTTCAGC
Organism: uncultured Collinsella sp.; assembly: GCA_902478885.1. Taxonomy (GTDB): domain Bacteria; phylum Actinomycetota; class Coriobacteriia; order Coriobacteriales; family Coriobacteriaceae; genus Collinsella. The sequence goes on from CABSMS010000057.1 coordinate 8,612, forward strand.
GAAATTTTGCTGTTACTAAATTTATGACAGTACTCATATTTGCCATTTTTTGCCCACCGGGTACCGCTAGGGGCTAGTCGAAGCTCCCCCAAACAGCTGGGAATGCGCCGATCGTCAGCATATCTTGTATATGGAGGGGGCTCAGCAAAAGAAGTTGCGGTGGAATAGGGATTGATTTGCGGCTGATAAGCCAAAAACGGTCCCTATTCCACCGCAACTGATGCGGGCGTCCCTAGCGAGTTGGCTGGTAGCGGGGGCAGTAGCTGATGGCGATGGCATCGACGCCTACGTGGGTGGCGATGGTGCAGCCGATGGGGCCGGTGCCGGCGTCTACGTAGTCCTGGCCTGCGAGTGCCTCGTCGACAAGCTCCTGCTCCTCGGCGGCACCGGTCGTGAGCACGCGCACGCTGGAGCCCGGATGCTCGGCCAAAAACGCGAGGCAGTCTGCCATGGTGTTGGCGACGATGCGCTTGGCGCCGCGGCCCTTCTTGATGGCCTTGATCTCGCCCGATTTCCACTCCGGCGAAACGGCCAGGCGAATATTGAGCATCTGCGTGAGCTGGCCGGCGAGCTTGGGCGCGCGGCCGTTTTTGACCAGGTTCTCGAGCGTGCGGGGAATCAGCAACAGGTGTGCGTCGGGCAAGGTCGCGCGGATCTGTGCCTCGGTCTCGTCCAAGCTGCGACCGTCTTCGCGCATGGCCAGCGCGTACTCCACCAGCAGGCCCTCGGCGCCCGAGCCGGTGCGCGAATCGATGCAGCGCACGTCGAGCTCGTGGGTCTCGGCCACCAAGCATGCGTTGGAATAGCAGGCAGACCACTCGCTGCACAGCGAGATAAAGATCGCGCTATCGTGGCCATCGGCGCGCACACGGTCAAAGAGCGCCTTGAACTCGCCGGCGCTTGGCTGCGAGGTGTGCGGCAGCTGCTCGGAGCCAGCCATGCGCTCGACGTATTCCTCGGCGGTAATCTGCACCTGGTCGAGCAGGTCCTCGCCCTCGATAATCACATGCAGCGGAATCACGTAAATGCCGAGCTCTTGGGCGCGGGCAGGGGAGATGTCCGACGTGGAGTCGGTTATGATGGCAAAAGACATAATTGCACCTTTCGTTGGGGCGCTTGCGCGCCGCCTTCTGAGAGCAAAGTGCGACAAGTATAGTAGAGTCGTTCCACATTACTAGGTTCAATTGTTGAATAGTCAACAGTTTGAAGTGTCGGTGTGGAAATCGTCAACTGGGGAAGAGGAATGCCGATGGAGGCGTTGGAGATAGGCAAACGGCCGGTCGTGTTGTTCGATTTTGACGGCACGGTGGCCGATACGGGTCGGGCGGTGATGACCTCGACGCGCAAGACGCTGGCTGCGCGTGGGTTTACGGAGGCGCAGATGGGTGACTTGCGTCGTATGATCGGGCCTCCGCTGTGGAAGAGCTTCCACGACTTTTACGGCTTCTCGCGCGAGGAGTCGCTGGTGGTGGCCGATGAATACCGCGCCTTTTTTGACGAGCTGGGTCCGGAAGAGTACCCCGTGTTCGATGGGATCCCCGAGCTGCTCGACGGGCTGGCCGCCCAGGGAAAGCGTGTGGCCGTGGCGACGTCGCGCATGGAGGCAAAGTGCATCGACATGGTGCATGAGCTGGGGCTTTCTCAGTTTGAGGCCGTGGTCGGCATGAATCCGCCTCAGGGACGCGAGACCAAGGCGGATTCGGTCCGCGATGCGCTGGCGGCGCTCGGCGCGACTGCTGACGAGGCCGTGATGATCGGCGACCGCTTTAACGACGTGGAGGGCGCGCACGCGATGGGCGTGCCGTGTATTGGCATCTATTCGGGCGCGGCGGCGCCGGGCGAGCACGAGGCAGCGGGCGCCGATGCGGTGGTGCATTCGGTGGCCGAGCTTGCTAAACTTTTCGCTATATAAGTACTTGATGTGAGGGGCGGCACGCTTGCCCCTTATTGGTAAGGAGGTCGTCCATGAATCAGGTGGAGCAGAGCGTCGCTGAGTATGTCGACGAGGTCTGGGAGGATGTCGTCGCTGATATCGAGCAGCTGGTGAGTTATCCTTCCGTGGCAGTTTCTGCCGATGCGGAGCCCGGCGCGCCGTTTGGCCGCCCGGTCCGTGACGCGCTCGATTGCGCGCTCGGCATCGCGCAGAAGCTCGGCTATCAGACGAGCGACGACGAGGGCTATGTGGGAATCGCCGATATCCCGGGCCGCGGCGACAAGCAGCTCGCGACTATCTGCCACGTGGACGTGGTTCCCGCCGGCCCTGGCTGGAACACCGATCCGTTCGCGATGGGGCGTCGCGAGGGCTGGTTGCTCGGTCGCGGCGTGATCGACGACAAGGGCCCGGCAGTGCTGTCGCTTTATGCCGGCGCGTACCTGCTCAAGCACGGCATTGTTCCGCGCTACACCTTCCGCGCGCTGCTGGGCTGCGATGAGGAAGTGGGCATGTCCGACGTTCACCATTATCTGGAGAACTACCCCAACCCTGACTTTCTGTTTACGCCTGATGCCGAGTTCCCGGTCTGCAATGCCGAGAAGGGCCAATTTGGGGCGACGTTCGTGAGCCCCAAGATCGACGGCGGGCGCATTGTGTCCTGGAGCGGTGCCGAGGCGAGCAATGCCATTCCGTCGCAGTCCATCTGCGAGCTCGCGATTGCCGCCGATGAGCTGCCGGTGCCCGTTGAGAACGCCGACCGCCTGGAGATCACGGCGCTTGATAACGGGCATGCGCAGATTTTCGCCCACGGTATTGGCGGCCACGCTTCGATGCCCGAGGGAACGATCAACGCCGTCGGCCTGATCGTGGCGTATCTGCGCGAGGCCGAGGACGCGTTTGGTGCACGCGACGAGCGCTTGCTGACGCCTGCCGAGCACGAGTTTGTCAAGTTCCTGGCCTTTGTACATGCGGACGCCTATGGCCGCGGCCTGGGTATCGACGCGACGAGCCCGGCGTTTGGCCCGCTCACCTGCAACCCCGGCGTCATCCGTGTGGTGGATGGCCATATCGAGCAGGTCATCGACGTGCGTTTTCCCGACAGTACGAGCGCCGATACCATCCGCGAGCAGCTCGAGCCGCTCGTGGGCCGTTTTGGCGTGACGTGCCAGCTGGGTCGCGCGAAGGTGCCGTTCTCGGTGTCTGCCGACGATCCGGCAGTGAGGGCGCTCATCGATACCTATAACGAGTTCACCGGTAAACATGCCGAACCCTTTGCCATGGGCGGCGGCACGTACGCGCGCAACTTTGCCCGCGCCGTCTCGTTTGGCCCCGAGGAGACCGGCCTTGAGCTGCCCGAGTGGGGCGGCCAGATGCACGGTCCCAACGAGTGCGCCAACGAAGAGCAGCTCAAGCAAGCGCTCAAGATCTATATTGTTGCGATCCTTCGTTTGAATGAATTAGAGCTTTAAGGTTTCGCGGTTTCCCAATCTAAGTTGCGGTGGAATAGTTCCTAGAATGGGCCATTTGATGGCCAAGCAGGAACTATTTCACCGCAACTTTGTTTTTATTGGTGTAAAAGGTGCGCCATGCTCGGCGCTGGATTGTTATCCGTTTGTAAAGGCTGGGCAGAGCTTGCGGTAAGGGTCTATCAAATGCCCGTAAGAAACCGCAGTTGGCGCGGGCGCTGCCCGATCGAGGTCGTATCTTTCCAAACAGCAAAGCGGGCAGGGTGCCCGCGAGTCGCATGTATGAAAGGAAGATCATGCTCGATCAGGCTTATTCTCGTCGTCAGTTCCTCGGCCTCGCTGGTGGTCTTGTCAGCATCGTCGGTCTCGGTCTCGTTGGTTGCGGCGGTTCCGACGCATCCGACGCCGCCGACAAGGGCAGCGCCGCTGCTGACGAGTCCGTCTCCGGCGAGGTGACCTACGACGGTGCCTCCTCGTTCCAGGCTCTCGTCGAGGCTGCTGCCGAGAAGTTCATGGATGCCAACCCCGACGTCTCCGTCTCCGGTTCGGGTAACGGTTCGGGCAAGGGCCTGACCGCTGTCGCCGCCGGCACCGTCACCATCGGTAACTCCGACGTCTTCGCCGAGACCAAGCTCGAGGCCGACCAGGTCAAGAACCTCGTCGACCACGAGGTCGCCGTCGTTGGCATGGGCCCCGTCGTCTCCAAAAACGTGACGGTCGACGACCTGTCCCTCGAGCAGCTCAAGGGCATCTTCTCTGGCCAGATCACCAACTGGAAGGAGGTCGGCGGCGACGACGCCACCATCGTCGTCCTCAACCGCAAGGCCGGCTCCGGCACCCGCGCCACCTTCGAGGCCGCCGTCTTTGGCGACGAGGCCGTCGACTTTAAGGGCGACGCCGAGCTCGACAAGTCCGGCGACGTCCAGACTCAGATGGGCAGCACCGATAACGCCATCTCCTACCTCGACTTCTCGCACTTCGATGACTCCAAGTTCAACGCCATCAAGGTCGAGGGCGTCGAGCCCAAGAGCAAGAATGTCACTGATGACTCCTTCAAGATCTGGGCTACCGAGCACATGTACTGCTCCAAGGACGCCGACGAGGCTACCAAGGCCTTCCTGGAGTTCATGCTTTCCGACGACGTCCAGGGCAAGCTCGTCGAGGAGCAGGGCTTTATCCCCGTCTCTGCCATGAAGGTCGTCAAGGACGCCAGCGGCAAGGTCTCCGCTAAATAAGTAATCGCCCCGGAAAGGTTTGCAATGGCAAAACAGCTGCCAAAGCGCGACCTTGAGAACGTGGGCCTGGGCGTCACGGGCGCGTGCGTAGCGCTCGTGACGCTTGTCGTTGCCGCGCTCATCTTTATGGTCGCCCAAAAGGGCCTCTCGGCTTTTGTCAAAGACGGCGTCTCGGTCGTCGAGTTTTTCACCGGCACCAAGTGGGACCTGGCCAACACGGCCAAAAACGGCCTGCCCTACACCGGCGCCCTGCCCCTGATCGTCACCTCGTTTGCGGTCATGGTGCTCTCCACGCTCATCGCGCTGCCCATCGCTATCGGCTCTGCCATCTTTGCGGTCGAGATCCAACCCAAATTTGGCTCCAAGGTCTTTCAGCCGCTTATTGAGCTTTTGACCGGCATTCCCTCGGTCGTCTTTGGCCTGATCGGCTTTCACGTGGTCGTCGGTCTTATGAAGAGCGTTTTCCACGTGAGCACGGGCCTGGGCATCTTGCCCGGCGCCATCGTGCTGGCCGTCATGATCCTGCCGACGATGACGACGCTTTCGGTCGATGGCCTGCGCACTGTGCCCGATAGCTGTCTCTTATACACATCTGACGCT
>CABSMS010000058.1 GCA_902478885.1 uncultured Collinsella sp.
ATGTGTATAAGAGACAGACCGAGGCGCTACCCCCTCCAACACCGCCAATAAGACCTGCTTTTGCGGTCAATGGAGCACAAGTAAGGCAGGCAGTTGCAAATGCGGCCAACCCGAAAGCCTTTAGCCCGCGCCATCTCCTTCGAACGTCTTTCATAGAACATCCTTTCCACGAATCCGGCGGAATCTATATGTTATTTTTAAACTAACAACTGGTGAATTCAAGCGTTTTCAAGTCTGAAACCGAAATATATATTTGACTAGCCCCATTAGCATTCGCATTCAAATGTGGACAGGGCACCGCTCTACCCGAGACAAGAAGGCCCACCCAGCAAAACGCGCGGGCAGGCCACAGCAACAAGCAAAACGCAACGACGACGATGGTTTAACTAGACAACAGACATGGCCGCTCCGATCTACACATCTCTCTTTCCCAGGATATTCGCGGCCATGCGTTTGCACGCCCGAAGGAACCCAGACCTCAAAACGTCGTAATCGAACATGAGCCTCCTGCACGCACGGGCGCTGGGCGCCTTGTTGGCAAGCGCTGCGCGCACCATAGCAGCAACAGAAGGAGCACATTGCGTAAGCGCAACTTCGCTACCCACAGCGGAACCGGCGAGCACCGTAGATACGGCGTCGAATACTTTGCCGCAGCCCGCGCCCAGCAACCTGATTGCATCGTACAGCACCAAATCACACAGGAAGTATGCCAGGTCATCGGCATGCTGCGCGTCAAGGTCATCGCGATGCCAGTCGGCTAACACCGCGGAGTAAATCTTCACGTGCTCCAACAGACGCGTTTCGTCATCGTAGCGCATGGTGTCCATGAGCGAGCCCTTGCGCGCCACACGGTAGTCGTACAATTTGTTCGAAATTAGCGTTGTTTTTCGTGAACGACCATATATCGCCATTTCGAAAACTTGATCTTCACCATAGTTGATAGATTCATCGAACTGAATAGCGTTTTTCGTCAGAAAATCCCGTCTACATGCAGTCCGCCACACAAAGGGACGCGAATCCTCTTTAAACAGTAATTCGAAACTATATCCATGAAAAGAAACGTCCCGCGGACTCAGAACCCGATTAAGCCACGGATACCCCGCCTCCAGAGGATACGGATTCGCGCCAAAGGTCAAAACGTCGCAGTCCTCGCGCTCAAAGGTATCGACGATCACGCGGCATGCATCGGGCGTAAAGCGGTCGTCGGAATCCAAAAACGCGACGATAGACGCCGTGGACGCAGCGATGCCTGCATTACGTGCGCTCGACAGGCCGCCGTTCTCCTTATCAACCAGCCTAAAGCGCGTGTCCTTTTCGCAATAGGCAGCCGCAATATCGCGCGAACCGTCCGGCGAGCCATCGTTGACTAACACGCCTTCCCAATCGGGCATGTCCTGCGCAAGCAGGGAGTCCAGGCACCAGACCAGGCACTCCTCCACTTTGTAGATGGGAACGACAACGGAAATCTCGGGGGTAGCCATAATCACTCGCTCCTACTGTGCGGCCGGAACGTCGTCAGGGTGCGGGTTGTCGCCGTAGGTGCGCTGATACGTCAGCACGCGCCAGACCAGCGGCAGGCCGCCAATCTTAAAGTAATGCTTAAACGTATTGAGCTTGCCCGGCTTCTTAAAGTCAAAGCGCGAATTGATATAGGCGCGGGGCGACTTGACCATCAGGCGCAAGTCGGTCTCGCCACGCGGATCAAACAGCGACAGGTCAAAGCGACCGGCATCCCAATCGGCCTTGAGCTCGGGAGATGCCTTTTCCCAAAACTGCTCGCGCAGCTCATCGACCAGACGCTCATCATTCCAACGGTACGTATCGACCTTCATGCGCATTAAAATGCCCTGGAGCTGAGCCTTGAGCTCGGGACGTTCGTCCAAAAAACGTTGCATCTCGGCATATTCGTCGCACACGCAAAACACCTTGTTGGGCGAATTAACGGAGCTCTTCTCGTTATCCTGGCGATAGCACAAAATGGGGTCCGTAATAAACGCGGCACGCTCGGCGCAAGCCCAAACCTTAAAGTTAAAGCCGGCGTCCTGATACGAGGCACCCGGCGTGGGAAGGAACTGAATCTGATTGTCGTTGAGGAACTCGCGTCGATAGATAGCCGACCAAATGGAAGGTTTGCGGTAGAAGATCCCCGGGCGATCGACGGGGCGATACGCGGCGCCCGTCATATGCTCGTCGATGATCCCAAACAGCTCACGGCGCTCGCTGGGCGTGGACCAGTACAGATAAAAGTCGCCCTTTACCACATCGGCATGCTCAGCATCGGCCTTGGCGACCAGCTTTTGGAGCGAATCCTCAAACATAAAGTCGTCGGACTCAAGGATGCCCACGTACTCACCGCGTGCCATCTCCAGGCCGCGGTTCATCGAGTCGCCGTAGCCGCTGTTGGCTTTGTCGATCATCTTTACACGGGGGTCGCGCTCCATGTACTCGCGGATGATATCTGGCGAGCTATCGGTGGAGCCGTCGTTGATGCAGATGATCTCGATGTCCTTGAGCGTCTGCGCCACGGCGGAATCGAGGCACTCGCGCAGGTAGCGCTCGACATTGCAAATGGGGACAAGCAGCGAAACTTTAGGGGTATCAGAGTTCTGCAAGAGAACCTCCTGTTGAGTAGCGTGTAACAGGGTTATTTTAGCAGCCGCGCTACGGCGGGCGACAACGCTTGGAATTAGATAAAGCGCTCCAGGCAGGCTTTGAGACCGCGAGTCGAAAGATAGAACAGCGTGGCATCTGCCATCGAAACGCCCGAGGTCGCTGCAACGAGCTTGCGGGCAACACGGCGAACGGCGCCCTTAGCAGGCATATCCGCCCACTCCGTTCCCAAAAACGTCGTGAGGTCCATGTTGACGCGAGCCGCCACGCGATGGAAGTCATCAGCATCCAAGCGTGCCAGGTCGAACACAATTAGGTCCAAAAACCAAGTTATCAGCTCGCCGGGGCACAGGTCCAAAAGACCGTAGGCCGCCCAGTCCTCCAAGACCTCCTCGAGCATCCTCATGTGGGCGTCAAGCTTTTTGGCGCGAGCCTCGGCACTGTTGAACTCGTGCGTCGCCGATTCGCTCTCCATCACGTAGTGGTAGAACTTGTCCGGCATGACGACGGTCTTGCGGGCAAGCGCATAAGCCGCAAATTGGAAGACGACGTCCTCGCCCAAAGCCAAACCGGGGGCGAAGCGAATGCCTTCGCGATTGAGCAGCTCGCGCGAAAAAGCCGCACGGCAGGCATAGGGCTGCGCATTCGAATGGAACAGCAGCTGAGGATCGCGGGCGCCGAAGGTACCAGCTTTGGGGCTCATGAGTTGCTGGACGCGTTTGGGGGCAGCATCGGCAGGTTCACAGACGCCGCCAAAAACGGCGGCCTCGGCATCTGATGACTCCATGGCATGCAGCACGCGCTCGACCGTCTGGGCATCGATGTAATCGTCGGCGTCCACAAAAAAGACGGTCTCGCCCTCGGCGACATCGATACCGGCATTTCGAGCACACGAGACACCCGCGTTTTCCTGGTCAATCACCAGCACGCGATCGTCGGCCTGCGCGATCTGGCGCAACACGTTCAACGAATCATCAGTCGAACCGTCGTTGACGCAGACAACCTGAATCGAGCGCTCGGACTGGGCCAACAGCGAATCGAGGCATCGCTGAATGGAGCGCGACGAATTGTAGACGGGAACGACAATGGTCGCTTTGGGAATCAAAGTCTCTTCCATGTCGACCTACCCCCTCAGCGATTCGATGAGGAAGGCAGCAACCACGCCTGGACCTCCAACCGAGGCGTAATACTTAGCACGCCCCAAGGCACCATCCGTCGCAAAACTCGGATGCTCGTCAACCCAGCCCTCAGGATCTTTGAGGATGGCAGCGAGATTTGCGCGCTTCCACGGCTTGAGGTCGTCAAGCGAAAACTCCCCCGCGTCCAAGGCCGACTGAAATTCCTTGGCCATCTGCACCAGGAACTCCTTATAGAACTTAGGCGCCAGGCGCACGTAGTTCCACATGTACGAATCGTACTTAATGAGCTGATTGAACTTGAGCATGCGCGCGACGTCATCACCTGCGTGGTCACGGGCATAATCCTCTCGAATCCAACGCTCAATCTCGGCATACTCGGTATTGACGCAAAAGACCTTAGCCGAAGAATTGACCGAGGAATTCTCGTTGTCCTGGCGATACGACAACACGGCATCATGCAGGTAAACAGCCTTATCGGCGCACGCGATCACCTTAAAGGCGAATGACGTGTCCTGAAAGGATGCCCCCGGAGTCGGCAGGAACGTAATGCCGTTGCGCTCAAGAAAATCGCGACGGTACACGGCCGACCAAATCGACGGCTTTTGCTTAAAGAACTGCGTCGTATCGCTCGGATGCACCGGCTTGCCGCAATCTTGAGGTCTAAACATCTCGTGCAGCGAACGGCGCTCCTCGGGCTTAGACCAGTAGAAATCAAAGTTCGCCTTCGCAAAGTCGGCATTATTGCTATCGGCGGCCGAGACAAGCTTTTCGAGTGCATCGGGCGCCATAAAGTCATCGGACTCCAAGATGCCAACGTACTTGCCACGCGCCATCTCCAGACCGTGGTTCATCGAGTCGCCGTAGCCGCTGTTGGCCTTGTCGATCATCTTGACGCGCCTATCGCGCTCCATATACTCGCGGATAATCGCCGGCGAGTTGTCGGTCGACCCGTCGTTAATGCAGATGATCTCAATATCCTTGAGCGTCTGCGCCAGGGCGGAATCGAGGCACTCGCGCAGGTAGCGCTGAACATTGTAAATGGGAATAAGCAGCGACAGAACAGGGCTGCCAGAGGCGTTAGTAGACAAATGTGCTCCTTAGGAAATACCTGTCGTTTCATGGTATCAAAGGGTCAGCGCGCCAGCGGGCGTTTATATAATCTATGGAGCTCGCAGAGGCAAACCGATAAGAAAGGACGTCATGCAGCCCAAAGCCGCACGCAACATACCCATCGAAGCGCTGCGCTTGGTAGCGGTCGCTGGCATCGCGGTGTTCCACACCTTTCAGTGGACCTTCCAAGCCGTCTGCGTCGGCGCCGTGGAATATGCCCCACTTGCGATGTCCCCCTATTCCGGCGTGCTCGGTTTTATTAACCTGCTTGGCTGCTGGGCCAACGAGGTCTTCTTTATGATCTCGGGCTATTTTCTCATCGCCTCGGCCGCGAGTGCTTGGGACGGTGGGGCAACGTGGAAGTCGCAAATGCAACGGACGGCGCAGCGCCTGGGCAAGGTCGTTATGCCCACTGCGTTTTATTGCCTCGTGGCGCTCGCGTGGTCCACGGTCGTCTCCCCCATTCCCGACGTTACCCTCAACACGCAGTACTGGTACACGCTAGGCCTTGAGTTTATCTGGGTCTATGCCGCCACGGTCTTCATGGCGCCATGGTTTGGACTGGCTAAGAGTCGACTCCCCCAGAAAACCTACACGGCGACGGTCATCGCCGTTGGCATCCTCGCATTTGTTGTTAACGGGTATTTAGCCGCCATGAGTGCGACAAGCGGCGGTGAGTTTTCTTGGCTGCGGAAGCTCATGAGCGCTGCCACGTACGTAGTCGCGTTTTTGATCGGCGGACTGCTCCGCGACGTTACCGATGTCATGGATTCGGACAGGGTAGGCGCCTTGGGCATACGCTCGCTCGTAACGGTTTTGGTGCTCACCATTATCCTGGAAGGAGCACTCTCCTTCACCGACAACCTCACGGCGATGACAATCCTCTCCTACAAATCGACCTCGCTGATCTCGTTTGCCCTCGCTGCCGCCTCCCTGCTCTTTGCGGCTACCCGACGCAGTGCCTCAGGCAATTCGCGGACTGCAGGTGCCATCGTCACCTTATCGACCGCCACGCTCGGTTTCTATGTGATGCAGTCGCTCACCAGTAGCCTGTGGCGTCCCGTCTTCAATACGTTGCTCGCAAACATACTGGTCAGCCAAAACAGCCCGGCAGCTATATGCATCGTCACGGGTACCGTCATTAGCATCGTCTTTGCTCTGGCACTTCTCGTCATCGATGCAGCCAGAAGTCTTATCGAACGCAAGCTCAAGCGGCAATAGACACGCTGCCGCCAGACGCTAAAGCCGCTACAGCCGTGGCAGGTTCCTGCGTTTTATTCAAAGCTTGCCGCCAAGGTGCGCCGAGCCTTTACAATAGGACAGTCCCAAGGACGTATTCGATAGCTTCCGCGCTGCACTCGCCCGCCGCGCGTGAAAGGATATATTGCCCCATGCCTTCAACCCTTCCCGCTCCCATCGATAAGCTCGCCATCGTCGTCGTTACGTACAAACGCCAGGAACTCCTGGCCAACTTGTTCGACTCCATGACCGAGCTCACGGCAACGCCCTGGCGCATCGTGATTGTCGATAACGATAATTCGCGCGAGACCGAGACCATGTGCACCGCATTCAACGAGCGCCTGGCCAACCTGTGGGGCATCGACACCGAGCAGCCCGACGCGCAGGGCAGCACCGACCGTGTCATCTACGCCCCGCAGCTCGAAAACGGCGGCGGTGCGGGCGGCTTCTCCGCCGGCACTAAATGCGCCTACGACCTGGGCGCCCAGTGGTTCTGGGTGATGGACGACGACGTGCTCGTCATCCCCGAAGGCATCGAGCGTCTTGCCAAGTGGACCGACCGCTATGATGTCATCCAGGGTTCGCGCCTGGACTTTGACGGCGGCGCCTTCTTTTGGCAATACCAACTCATCCTTTCGCTCGGCATTCCCAACCCAGTCGCCAAGTGGGACTTGGGTCCAGAGGGTTATCGCGCCATGAACCAGCTGTGCTTTGAGGGCGGCATGTTCTCGCGCCGCGTGGTCGACAAGATCGGCCTGCCCGATGCGCGATTCTTCATCTACGGCGACGATGCCTGCTATGGCTACGTGGCCAGCCAGCACTTCCCCGCCGCCGTTGTTGCCGACGTGGTGCTCAAGCGCGCCCGCGCCGTCTCTAACTGGGACATCGCCGGCAAACGCCAGCTCAACTCCACGAGCGACACCAACCGCTACTACATCATGCGCAACCGCGGTTATCTGGCACGCTACATGCAGATCTACGGCGACTACCACCCTATGCTGTTCCGTCTGGGCAACGCCGCGACCTTCTGCAAGGAATTCATTCGCCTGGCTGCGGTCGATAAGTGCTTTAAGACCGGTATTCCGGCGCTGCGCCGAGGCATGAAAGACGCCCGCAAGATCATCAAAGATCCCAACTGGAAGCCCATGCCGCCCATGAAGGACACCGAGTAACGGAAGCTGGAAACACCTCGGCGCTTAAAGCCGCTGGCACACCGTAGCCACATGCTGCCCATCAAAACCGAACCCCCAGCGCATGCGGCCAACGCCGGGTCGTGGCACACGGATTTCGTCGATGCCGTCGCGCTCTATGTCGAGTAGCGACTGCACGGCCAGCAATTCCAACCCCAGCGCATCCACATCGGGGTCATACATCATGTTGATCGTTATCAGCGGACGTTCATCGAGCATACCGATCGTATCGGCTATGTCGAACGCGGCGCACGTAGGAAAAACCTGGATGTCCCAGCGATCCGCGCCACACTTTCGCCTCGAAGCAGGATTGGCATAACCCGGCAATCCAAAGCAGAGTCCATGCAAGAGTAGGTGATATGGCAGCGGTGTATCTGGGTCGGTCGCACCGATTCCCGCATCTCCCAAGATGCGGCTTAGCGCCCGCCTCACGGTATCCTCGTTCCCATGGCACAGCCCGTCGCGAAACGCATCGACGTCTCGAATGTCTTCTGCAGCGCACTCAAACCACTCAATAATCACTAGACGCAAGGCCTGGCGAAGCTCGTTATTGGGCAATCGCAAAGCACGGAAGCGATCGCCATGCTCTGGCTCCTCAGTCATATCCGTCGTGAGAAAACCGGACAGATACAGCGCCGTCCACAGGCCATCATCAGACGAGGCCTCTGGACCCGCAGCGCCCAAACAAAGCGGGACATCAACGCACCCATGGGCCTCGAGCAAATCAAACAAGACCGAAAGGCGGTCGAGATTCCACCCGGCAACTACCCTACTCAGGCAATCGGCATATCCATACAGATCGGCGCGCACAGGCGCCGTGCAGCCTCGGTCCAGAAAACCGATCACACGCGCTGGACTCGAGCAATAGGCCCTACCAAACCGATATCCCTCGAGCCATTCACGCGCATCATCCAGGTATTCCTCGCGTCCAGTATGATTCAGCAGAGCCTCGACCTCGGCATCCGAAAAACCGAAACATCGGTCACACCACGCCGACAGCGGCGTCGTCAGACAATACGAGCAGCCGCGCGAAGAAAGCGCCGCTTCGGCAGGGCCGGGACACTCCCCCATCAGACACGTCAGCCGCAACGAATCGCGCGCAGTGGCAATGGCGTCAAACAGCACACGGTCAAGTAGTTCTGCCGGATCGGCACCGGAAGCGCCCCTCGCGCTCGCACGGCCCAACCACGCCGCGTCGTACCCATCAACGAGCAATACAACCTGCTCATCGCAGGCCATCTCCAGCAGCTCAATGAGCACGCCAAGCACCGAGGTGACCTCGTCCTCGCTCGCCACGCCACGCGCAACGCGTTCGATGTGACGCACCTTGTCTCGAGCTAAATCCGGCGCCTCCAAAAGCGCCAGCAGACGGGCGCACTCGCCCGAAAGGGCATCGCGCACGACGCCGGCAATAGCGGCGCCACGCCTCGCAGCGCCAGAAAAGTCCAGCGATATCACCGGATAGCAAGCGTACTCATCCCGATAGCGCCCGCCGTCTGCATCCCAAATCTGAGCATCGGCAAACAAACGCTGACCAGCGCGACCGACCGCTGGACGCTCCAGAAAAGCCCTGAGCATCGACAAGTTCATGCTCTTGCCAAAACCCTCGGGTCGACAGCACACCACAACGGACGCGTCGCAGTCCAACACATCGGCAATAAACATGGTCTTGTCGACCAGCGTGCAGCAACCAAGGGCCTCCGCATAGTCGTGCATGCCAATGGGCAAAGCCGCATCGTCGGCACAGCCGATCAAACGCACGCCAAAGCCGGCAGTACAACCATTATTTGCCTGTTCAGACACCAAAACGTTCCCCCTAAATCGCAACACGATACCAATTGTAATGACCGCCTCGCGCGTACCGATGTCGCCGCGCGATCATATCGGGCAACGGTAGCAACAAGAGGCGTGAGGGGGCACAACTAATCGTTGCACAACAAAACGGGGCCCGATGCATTCGCACTGGACCCCGTCCCGACTCTTTAATTATCAAGCAACCGAGAGGCTACTCCTCCGAGCCATCCTCCCCAGAAGCCTTCTTCTGCTGATCGAGCTTATGCTTACCACTTACGATAGACGTAGCGCCCAGTGTGGCCAAGCTTGCACTGGCAAGGCTCGCCATAACGATAAGGTCGCCCGTCTTGGGCATGTTGCCGCCAGATGACTTGGTCGTTGTAGTCGTCGTGGTTGTAGTGGTCACCGTCTTGGAGTCATTTTGTTCCTGGTTCTGGTTGTCGGTGTTGCCCTTACTGCTGTCCTCGCCCTGCTGCTTTCCGTCCTCGGTCTTGTCCTTGTTCTTGTCCTTCTCCTCAGATTCAGACTTCTTGTCCTCGTCCTTCTTCTGAGCGGACTTGTCGTCCTTCCCCTCAGAGCTAGAACCCTTATCGGATTCGGTCTTCTCGGAAGCCTTGTCCTTGGAGTCGCCCTTTGCGGCCTCGGTCTTTTCCGTGGAAACCTGATCAGAGTTGTCCTTGTTCTGAGTCGAGCCGTTATTGACGCCAGCCATCAGCGAAGAACCCAGCGTAGAACCAAGCTGCTCGGAGAAAGAAGGCTTCTTGTCCGGCGAAGCAACGGGAGCGTCCGGCGCCTTATTCGAGTCATCCTTGGAAGCATCGGAATCAGGGGTCGTGTCAGAGCCGGAGCCGTTGTTAGAGCCGGTGTCAACGGACGAATCGCTCGAGCCGGTAGATGAGTTAGAGGTGTCAGCGCCGGTCGAACCAGAAGCGTCGCTGTCCGTATTGCCGGCAGAGCTTGAAGGCGAATCGCCCGCAGCAGAGCCGTTCGAATCGGAGCCGTTCGAGGTAGAGCCGTCGTTGGTAGTGCCACCAGCAGAGCCATTACCGTCAGCATCGGTCGAGGGCGCATCCATCCTGTCATCGTTGGCATCGTCACTCGAGTCGTCATTCGAATCAGGTGTCGGCGAGGGCGCCGGCGCAGGCTCGGGCTGCACGGGCGTCGCAGCGGCCGCCTCGTCCTCGGCGATATAAGCCAAGCAGTCCTTCAGCTCATTCTTATAACGATTCTTCCAGCCCTCATGATACTGGGGCTGACTTGAAAACTTGGTGGCGACATTGTTGACCACGCTATTGGAGAGCGCCGTCACAAACTCGCGGTCGGACATATCGTTGGAAAGATTCGCCCAGCGGAAAAAGTCCCTGCAGCCACCGGTGCCGCACATGTTGGTGATGCTCCACACCATGCCCTTAACGCAGTCGGCGCGGCCAGAAATATCAATGCCTAGGCCGCTCTTGAGCCACGCCTCGGTCACCGCATAGTACGAGTTGTACGCATAGGCATCTTGAAGTGCAGAGAACTCAACAGGATCGGTGTTGTAAGCACCCTGGAAAGCCTCCTGCGCGATACGGCCCAGCTCGGTGAGCTGGCCGTTCTCGTACATGGCATTGCTCGTGTTGGAAATCTCGCTGCCGCGATCAATCGCATCCTTGAGCATGCTGTATTTTTCGGGGTTGTAGTTGTAGGCCTGCTTCATAAACGGAATGAGCGACCAACGACGGTCGAACTGGTAATAACCCAGCGCGTTGTAGCCGTCACCATACGAAAAGCCCTGGTTATAGTTGCCATGGCTCTCGTACTTGGTAAAGTACTTCATCTCGGGAGTCACGTTGACAAACGAAACGCCCTGGACCGACCTCAGTACGCCCGAGAAGGACTGCTGGGTGTAGAGACCCTTATCGATATCGGTGGCATCCGAGGCAACGCCCGGCGTGGGCTCCTCGGCAGCGGCGGGTGCCGGCGCGGAAACGGCGCCAAACGAAAGCGCCAGCGTCAGGCCCGCGACAATAGCAGAATGCTTGGGCTGCATAAGATCCTCCCTGCATTGGTGTAGTTAAAGTGCAGTTTGCAAAGATAGAATCAGTATTGCAGCTCGTCCGTTGTTGCACAACAACCCCTCGGTAAACGGCAACAACCCTCCGCGAAATCTTAAGGAATTGCGCTCAACCTACAGCTTGATGTCAAAGTTGATCTCGGGGACGGCTGCAAGGTCGGCCAACGTCACGCCGTCGACGTACTTTTCGATCACGTCGTCCAGACCGCGCCAGAACTTGACGGTCGAGCACAGATCGCTGCGGGCGCAACTGTTGTCGATGCCGTCGCACGCCACCGGAGCCGTGCTGCCCTCGACGGCGCGCAGGATGTCGCCAGCACGCACCTCGGCCGGGTCCTTGGCCATCATGTAGCCGCCGCCCTTGCCGCGCACGCTCTTAAGCAGGCCCGCCTTCATAAGCGGACGAACCAGCTGCTCCAGATACTTTTGTGAGATATGCTCGCGGTCGGCGACCTCGCGCAGGGCGATCTTGCCCTCGGCATCACCAAGCGCTGCGATATAGATCATCAGTCGGAGGGCATAGCGGCCCTTAGAGGAAATGAGCATACCTACCCTCCCATCGTTGCTGGGACAACATAACCAGGTTTGTTGTCCCAAATTTAAAGTAAGTGGGACAAACACAACAGGTTATTTTGTCCCAGAATTTGAAAAGTCGAGTGGATTAGTCGGGTTTTCCCTTGACTAACGCCGAACCCATAGTAACTTTATTCCGAGAAGATTCCTAGGGTTTAGTACACCTATGAGTACACCATATACAGAGAGGGACAGCATGAGCGCAAATCCGCTGCTTTCCATCGAAGGTCTCACCGCCTCCGTGGACGAGAAGACCATCCTCCACAACGTCAACCTCAACGTCGCCGCCGGCGAGACCCACGTGCTGATGGGACCCAACGGCGCCGGCAAGTCTACCCTCGGCCACCTGGTCATGGGCGACCCCGTCTATACCGTCAATGACGGCCGCATCGTCTTTGACGGCCAGGACATCACCGAGCTCACCACCGACAAGCGTTCGCGCGCCGGCCTGTTCCTGAGCTTCCAGGCCCCGGTCGAGATCCCGGGCGTGCCGCTGTCGAGCTTTTTGCGCGCCAGCATCGCCGACCGCCCCGGCCTGGAGATGAAGGGCAAGGAGTTCCGCCGTCGCGTCAAGGAGCTCGCGGCCGAGCTCAACATGGGCACCGCCTACCTCAACCGTGAGCTGGGCGTGGGCTTCTCGGGCGGCGAGAAAAAGAAGGTCGAGATGCTCCAGCTTCTGCTGCTGCAGCCCAAGCTCGCCATCCTAGACGAGACCGACTCGGGCCTGGACGTCGACGCTCTGTCCACCGTCAGCCACGGCATGGACGCCTACCGCAAGAGCTGCGACGGCTCCATGCTCATCATCACGCACAACACGCGCATCCTGGAGCACCTGGATGTCGACCGCGTCCACGTTATGGTCAAGGGTCACATCGTGCGCGAGGACGACGCCTCGCTCATCCCCTGGATCGACAAGAACGGCTTTGAGACCTTCGAGCGCGAGGCCGCCGAGCAGCGCGCCCAGGCCGAGGCCGCCGCTGCCGAGCAGCAGGCGTAAAGGGGCGACGCAATGACCAAGAACCGCACCGAGGTCGCGGACATCGACCGCAGCCTCTACGACTTCACCTATGGCGAGGAGGGATTCGAGCGCCTCGACGCCGGCATCACGCCCGACATCGTGCGCGAGATCAGCGCAAAGAAGGACGAGCCGCAGTGGATGCTCGACCTGCGCTTAAAGTCCCTCGAGATTTTTAATCGTTTTCCCGACCCGACGTGGGGTCCCTCCATCGAGGGCCTGAACATGGACAACATCGTCACCTACGTCAAACCCAACACCGATCAAAAGCACGACTGGGAGTCGGTGCCCGACGACATCAAGAATACCTTTGAGCGCCTGGGCATCCCCGAGGCCGAGCGTAGCTACCTGGCAGGCGTCGGCGCGCAGTACGACTCCGAGCTGGTCTACCACAACATGCAGGACACAGCGTCCAAGATGGGCATCGTCTATTCCGGCATCGAGGAGGCCCTGCACGACCCGCAGTGGGAGCCGCTCATCCACGAGAAGTTCATGACGCTCATCCCGCCCACCGACCACAAGTTTGCGGCCCTGCACGGCGCCGTATGGTCGGGCGGCTCGTTTGTCTACGTGCCCAAGGGCACCAAGTTGGACTTCCCGCTGCAGAGCTACTTCCGCCTTAACGCCAAAGGCGCCGGCCAGTTTGAGCACACGCTCATCATCGTCGAGGACGATGCCGACCTGCACTTCATTGAGGGTTGCTCCGCGCCCAAGTACAACGTGGCCAACCTCCACGCCGGCGCCGTGGAGCTTTTTGTGGGCAAACGCGCACACCTGCGCTACTCGACCATCGAGAACTGGTCCAAGAACATGTACAACCTCAACACCTGTCTCT
>CABSMS010000059.1 GCA_902478885.1 uncultured Collinsella sp.
CGAGATGAGCGCTAGTCTCGTGGGCTCGGAGATGTGTATAAGAGACAGGGAGATCACGGCCGGCGTGCGCCCCGAGCAGATCCTGCTTGCCGACAAGGGCGAGGAGGGTGCGCTCCAGGGTACCGTCGAGGTGACCGAGCTCATGGGTTCGACCGAGCACGTCCACGTGACCGCCCCCGACGGCCAGTTTGTCCTGATTATCCCCGTCGTCGACCTCGAGGCCAAGGGCGCGCTCAAGGCTGGCGACACCATCTGGTTCAAGTTCGAGAAGAACGCGACCCATCTCTTCGATAAGGTGTCTGGCAAGAACCTTATCTAGGCCCGGTGCATCCGGACCCTCCCTTTGGGCGACTGCGGTATTGCCATCCTTTTGCCGCGGTCACATATAAGGCTCCCCTCCCGTCCGCTGGGCGAGAGGGGAGCCTTTCTTTGTATCGGGGTTGTCTGTAGGTTTGTTTGTCTCGAACTGTAACAGGTAGAGGGCCAAATTGAGCCTAGATGTTACAGATTGAGACAGCGTCGAGCTGCCTGTCCTTCCGTCTTGATCTGTAACAGGTAGACTCAATTTTGTCGGCTAGATGTTACAGGTCGAGATTTTTGGTCGAGGCAGGTCACGGACAACACAGGGGCACAAAAAACGGAGCCGTGTTGCCACGACTCCGTTTCTCAAGAGGATGGGTAAGGGAAGCGAAGTTAGTTCAGGTGCCAGATCTCGTCGTTGTACTGGGAGATGGTGCGGTCAGACGAGAAGGTGCCGGCGTTGGCGATATTGATGAGCGTCTTGCGCATCCAGGCGTCCTGGTCCTCGTAGTCTGCCAGCACGCGTTCCTTGGTTTGGATGTACTCCTCAATGTCGAGCAGGGCCATAAACCAGTCCTTGCCCTTAATGTCGTCGTGCAGGCGCTGCAGGCGCTCGGCATTGCCGGTCGCCATAAAGGCGGGGTTGGTGATGAAGTCCACCAGCAGTTTAATGCCGGGCTTGCGGTAGAGCGCACCGGCGTCATAGGTGCCGTCGGCATAGAGCTGCTCGACCTGTTTGGACGAGGCGCCAAAGGTATAGATGTTCTCGTCGCCCACGAGCTCGGCAATCTCCACGTTGGCACCGTCGAGCGTGCACAGGGTTAAAGCACCGTTGAGCATGAACTTCATGTTAGAAGTGCCGCTCGCCTCCTTGGAGGCCAGGCTGATCTGCTCGGAGATATCGGCGGCGGGGATCACGCGCTCGGCGGCGGTGACGTTGTAGTTCTCGATCATGACAACCTGCAGGTAGGGAGCTACGTCGGGGTCGTTGGCGATCCACTGCGACAGCGTCAGGATCAGATGGATGATGTCCTGCGCGATAGTGTAGGCGGGCGCCGCCTTGCCGCCAAAGATGATGGTGACGGGGTGCTTAGGTCTGTTGCCGTTCTTGATGTCGAGGTACTTCCAGATGATGTAGAGCGCGAGCATCTGCTGGCGCTTGTACTCGTGGATACGCTTAACCTGAACATCGATGATGGCGTTGGAGGGAATGGTCACGCCCTGCTCGAGCGCCATGAACTGGCGCATGATGGCCTTGGCCTCGACCTTGGTGGCGGCCAGGCGCTCAAGAACGTCCTTGTCGTCGGCGAACTTGGCGAGTCTGCTCAGATCGCCGGTGCTGCGCCAGTCGGTGCCGATCACATCGTCGAGCAGGCTGGCGAGCGCGGGGTTGGCCCCATGAATCCAGCGGCGGAAGGTGATGCCGTTGGTCTTGTTGGAGAACTTCTCGGGATAGATCTCGTAGAACGGATGAAGCTCGGTGTCCTCCAGGATCTTGGTGTGGAGGGCGGCTACGCCGTTGATGGAGAAGCCAAAGTGGATGTCCATGTGGGCCATGTGGACGGTATCGTGTTCGTCGATGATGGCGACGCGCGGGTCATCGTGCTCGGCCTTCGCGATCCCATCGAGCTTGACGATAATATCGGCGATGACAGGGGAGACCTTCTGCAGGCTGGCGAGCGGCCACTTCTCGAGCGCCTCGGCAAGAATCGTGTGGTTAGTGTAGGCGACCATGGAGCGTACGATGGTCACGGCCTCGTCAAACTCGATGCCATGCTCGGTGGTGAGCAAGCGAATGAGCTCGGGGATGACCATGGTGGGGTGTGTGTCGTTAATTTGGACCACGGCGTAGTCGGCCAGATCGTGCAGGTTGCTGCCGCGCTCGACGGCCTTGTCGATCAGGAGCTGGGCGGCGTTGCTCACCATGAAGTACTCCTGATAGATGCGAAGTAGGCGGCCCTGCTCGTCGGAATCGTCGGGGTAGAGGAACAAGGTGAGGTTCTTGGCGATCTCGGTCTTGTCGAAGTCGATGGAACTGCCGGGGACCAGGCCGTCGTCGACGCTCGCCAAGTCGAACAGGCGCAGACGGTTTTTGGTGGGCTGGCCGTAACCGGGCACATCGATGTTGACGAGCTTAGAGGTAACGGCAAAATCGCCGAACTCGACGGTGTAGGAGCGGCCATCGTCGACTAGGATGTCCTGCTCACCGAGCCACTCGTCGGGGACGGCCTTCTGCTGGTTGTCGACAAAGCGCTGACGGAACAGACCGTAGTGATAGTTGAGGCCCACGCCATCGCCGGTCAAGCCCAGCGTGGCGATGGAATCCAGGAAGCACGCGGCCAGGCGGCCCAGGCCGCCGTTGCCGAGTGACGGCTCGACCTCGAATTCCTCGATTTTGTTGAGGTCGTGGCCTGCGGCGGTGAGCTGGTCCTTAACCTCGTCGTAGATGCCGAGGTCGATCATGTTGTTGATGAGCAGCTTGCCGATCAAAAATTCGGCGGAAATGTAATAGAGCTTTTTCTTGCCGTTGTTGAGCGGGCGGGCGGCGGAGCGCTCCTGCACGAGTTTGACCAGTAGCTTGTAAATGCGACGGTCGTCGAGCTGCTCGAGCGAGGTGCCAAAAGACTGCTCGGCGAGTTCCATGAGGTTAATTTGGGGCATGGTTTCTCCTGTGATGGGTTGTTTCATGTCTGCAATTCATAAGAAGCCCGCGCGAGGGGATTGGGGTGGCCTCACGCGGGAAAAGCAAGCGCGTCCGCACGGTGGGGAGGGGTCGGGCGCGGTAGCTCCTATTGAGGAAGCTCGATTTCGGCTTCCGATGGGATGCGGAAGTAGGTCTCGGTCCAGTCGGTGAGTTTGTGCTCGATCTCGCGGGTGATGGCGCCGTCGAGCATGCGCCAGGTCCAGTTGCCGCCCAGCGTGGCAGGGGTGTTGATGCGCGCCTCGTTGCCCAAGTTGAGCAGATCCTGCATGGTGTAGATGCACGTGTCGCTCACGCTGGCGGCGATGGTGCGGTTGAGTGCATCTGCCATGGGTTCGCCGGCCTGCTGATGGGTGTACAGGGCTGCCTGCTCACGTTGACGCGGGGTGGCCGTTCCCTCAAACCAACCGCGCGCCGTCTCGTTGTCGTGGGTGCCCACATAGGCGACGGTGTTGGCGATGTAGTTATGCGGCAGGTAGTACGAGTTGGTGCCCTCAAAGGCAAACTGCAGGATCTTCATGCCGGGGAAGCCCGAGTTGTCGCGCATGTCGATGACGCCGGGGGTGAGGAAGCCCAGGTCCTCGGCGATGATGGGCAGCGTGCCGAGCTTTTCCTCGAGCGTCTTGAAGAACTTGAGGCCGGGACCCTGCGTCCACGAACCGTAGGACGAATCGGGTGAGGAGAACGGCACCTCCCAATAGGCCTCGAAGCCGCGGAAGTGATCCAGGCGGATGACGTCGTACATGTCGAGGGCGGCGCGAATGCGGCCCTCCCACCAGGAGAAGCCGTCGGACTTCATGGCGTCCCAGTCGTAGATGGGGTTGCCCCAGTACTGGCCGGTGGCCGAGAACTGGTCGGGCGGCGTGCCGGCGACGCTCACGGGATTGCCGGCGGCGTCGATCTTAAAGAGCTCAGGTGTCGCCCACATCTCGACGGAGTCACGCGAGACATAGATGGGCAGGTCGCCGATGATGAGAATGTCGCGCTCGTTGGCATAGGCCTTGAGGCGGCTCCACTGGCGATCGAAGAAGTACTGCGTCATCTGGTGGTAGAGCATACGCGCCGGATGGTCGGCGCAGACCTTGGCGGAAGCCTCACCGCGGGTGCGGAGCTCCGCGGGCCACTCCCAAAACGCCTTGAGACCGCACTCCTCTTTGGCGGTCATGAACTCACAGTAGGGGATGAGCCAGTCCTCGTTGGCTTGGATAAAGTCATCGAAATCGGCCGGCTTGTCGGCAGCAAAGCGCTCGGCGGCGCGATCGAGAATCTGACGGCGGCCGCCAAAGATGGCACCGTAGTCGACGTTACTGGGGTCAGAACCCAGGTACACGCCATCGATATCGCGCTGCTCTAGATACCCTGCCTCGATAAGCTCGGCAAAGTCGATAAAGTTGGGGTTGCCCGCACGGGCCGAGAACGACTGATAGGGCGAATCGCCATAGCTGGTCGTCGTAAGGGGCAGAATCTGCCAGTAATGTTGTTTGCACGAGGCGAGAAAATCGACGAAGTCGTAGGCATTCCAGCCAAAGCCGCCGATTCCGTATGGTCCGGGCAGAGATGAGACGGGCATGAGGACGCCGCTTGCACGCTCCATGAATGCGCTCACCAACCTTCTTGTTGTGGGGTCGGCCTGCCGATGGGTGTGCAGTCCGCCTCCGATGTTCTGATTCGATACGCCTATTGTAAAACATGTTGTTTAAACATGTACAGGCAAGATAAAAAAGTTGGTCGATTTTCGGCGAATGGTTACATGCCATGAAAAAGCCCCGACCTCACAACGTGAGATCGGGGCAAGAGCGGTATGTAGGTTTTTGCTACTCGGCGTCGGCGAAGCCGTTGGGGTTGTGGCTCTGCCAGTTCCAGCTATCGCGGCACATGTCCGCGATGTCGTACTGGGCCTTCCAGCCCATCATGCGCTCGGCCTTGGAGGCATCGCACCAGTTGGCAGCGATGTCGCCGGCGCGGCGCTCGCGGATCACGTAGGGCAGCTCCTTGCCACAAGCCTTGGAGAAGGCGGCGACGACCTCGAGTACCGAGGTGCCGGTGCCGGTGCCCAAGTTAAAGATCTCGACGCCGGTCTTGCCGTTCATCCAGTTAAGGGCGGCAACGTGACCAGAGGCCAGATCGCACACGTGGATGTAGTCGCGCACGCCGGTGCCGTCGGGGGTGGGGTAGTCGTTGCCAAAGACCTGAACGGCCTCGAGCTTGCCCACGGCGACCTGGGCGACATAGGGCACCAAGTTGTTGGGGATGCCCTTGGGGTCCTCGCCGATCAGACCCGACGGATGAGCGCCGATGGGGTTGAAGTAACGGAGCAGCACGACGTCCCACTCGGGGTCGGCGGTGTGGACGTCCATAAGGATCTGCTCGATCATCCACTTGGTCCAACCATAGGGGTTGGTCGCGGGCTTCTTAGGATCCTTCTCGGTGACGGGCGGGTTGTCCGGGTCGCCGTAGACGGTCGAGGAGCTCGAGAAGATGATGGACTTGCAGCCATGGTTGCGCATGACGTCGATGAGCACCAGGGTGTTCTCGATGTTGTTGTGGTAGTATTCGACGGGCTTGCTCACCGACTCGCCGACGGCCTTAAAGCCGGCAAAGTGGATGACGCGGTCGATCTGATGGGTATCGAAGATCTTGTTCATCGCATCGCGGTCGAGCACGTTGGCCTCGTAGAAGGTGAGGTTCTTGGCGGCCTCGTCGCCCACGATGGTCTTGACGCGGTCGACGGCGACGGCGCTGGAGTTGGAGAGATCATCGACGATGACGACCTGGTAGCCACCCTCGAGCAACTGAACGACGGTGTGCGAGCCGATAAAGCCGGCGCCACCGGTAACGAGGACGCAGGTGTCTTTGGGGTCGAGTGCTTTGGACATGTAGTCTCCTATCGAATCAGGAACACTTCTTCAGGGGAGTATAGCGCAGGCAGGGACGCCCAAATCGTGCGCTGTAGGAAAAGCAGAGGATTGTGCTAACGTACTCATCAGAAGAGCTTGCGTACGCATAACCTGATCTTTGGCATTTGCTTACGAGCCGCTGACCTTGTAGTTTCCTGCCGTTCGTGGAAATCGTTGGGACGCGCCATATGTACGCTAATATGTATGAGTTGAGCGACATATAGATAAACATGTAACGGAGTACATATGTCACCAAACAGCGATTCCATCCTTTCCCAGGAGCTCTCGCGCCGCACTGCCCTCAAGGCCCTGTTCGGCGCCGCTTCTGCGGCAGTTCTTTTTGGCCTGCCCGCTCGCGCCCATGCGGCGGAGGCTTCCAAAGAAACCACCGATAAACTGAATGCTGCCCAGGCCCAGCTCGACGAGGTTCAGGCCCAGCTCGACAGCATCGCAAATGAGTATGCGGCGCTGGCCAACAAGAATGCCCAGACCCTCAACGACATCGAGAATGTCCAGGGCAAGATTGACGACACGCAGGCCCAGATCGATGAAAAGAAGGCCGAGCTCAAGAAGAAGCGCAACGACCTTTCCGATCGCGTGGCCGCCAGCTACAAGTCCGGCGGCACGAACATCCTGTCTTTGCTGCTGGCCTCTGGCTCGTTTGAGGAACTCGTCGCCAACGCGCATTACGTTGAGAAGATCAACAAGAGTGACCGCGATGCCATCGAGGATATCCAGACGATTCAGTCTGAGCTCGACGCACAGAAGACCGAGCTCGAAGCACAAAAGGCCGACCTGGAGAAACTCAAGGACCAGCAGACGGCTCAGATGCAGGATATGCAGGCCAAGCAGCAAGAAGTCCAGACCGTGCTGAACGGTCTTTCCGACGACGTCAAGGAGCTCATGGCTCAGCGCGATTCCGAGATTCTCGCTGCCGCCCAGGCCGAGGAGGCTGCCAGGAAGGCCGCCGCTGCCGCTGCCGCCGCGAACAAGAACAATTCCTACTCGGGTGGTTCGAGCTCGGGTGGTGGATCGTATGCGCCCGGAACTCCGCAGCAGAATGCCGGCTCGGGCAAGCAGCAGGCTGTCGTCAACGCGTGCTACTCCACGCCTTCGCCGGGTCAGAACTGGTGCGCGGCGTGGGTTACCAACGTCTTTCGCAATGCCGGCGTGGGCTATTTTGGCGGCAACGCGTGTGACATGTTTAACGCATGGTGCTATAGCTCCGACCGCTCGGCGCTGCAGGTGGGCATGATTGTGGCCGACTCATCGCATAGCGGCACGGGTGTTCCGGGCCTTATCTACGGTCATGTGGGTATCTACGTTGGCGGCGGCATCGTTATGAGCAACGAGGGTGCCATTACGTCTAAGTCGCTTGATTCGTTTATTAGCTTCTATGGCACTGGCTCTGGCGTGCGTTGGGGCTGGCTTGGCGGTATTGCGCTGTCGTAGCTGCGGCTTGGTCCGCGACAGTCCGAGAGGCATAAGGTTGCCTGCTCGGGCAGTCCTGCTCGCACGGAGAGCACATTAAGTGCTCTCCGGCTCGTGCGGAACTCGCGATCAACCTTATGCCTCTCGGACTGTCCCGGCCCTCTCGGGTCCTGAGCGCGACACACCGGACTGGGTTATCTGAATGAATATGGTGAAGGCCCCTTTCGGGGCCTTCTTTTTATAAAAATTCGCCTACTCGGTGGACTTCGGGTTCTAGGTCTACGTCGAACTGCTCTTTGACTTTGGCTTGGATGTCGCGGATGAGTTCGTCGACGTCGGCGGCGGTGGCGTGGTCGGCGTTGACGATAAAACCGCAGTGCTTTTCGCTTACCTGCGCGCCGCCAACGGCGTGTCCTCGCAGGCCGGCATCCATGATGAGCTTGCCGGCAAAGTAACCCTCGGGGCGCTTGAAGGTGGAGCCGGCACTCGGCATGTCGAGCGGCTGCTTGTCCTCGCGGCGCTGGCGGTAGTCGTCCATGTCGGCCTTGATCATCGCGGCGTTGCCCGGTGCGAGGTTGAAGGTGGCAGAAAGAACGATAAAGCCGTCGTCGGCGATGCGGCTCTTGCGATAGCCCAGGTTGAGCTCGTCGACATCGAACTCGATGATGTTGCCGCTGCCGCGGGTGCCGTCGTCGAGCTGGCGAGCGGGTTTGTAGACGCGCACGGACTCCAGCACATCGGCCATGCAGGCACCGTAGGCACCGGCGTTCATGTAGCAGGCGCCGCCGACCGATCCGGGGATGCCCGAGATGGGCTCCATGCCGGTGAGACCGGCCTCGGCTGCCGCCGCGGCGACATCGGAAAGCAAGGCGCCGGCCGCCGCCGTGACGTGCGTACCGTCGACCGTGATGTCGGAGAGGCCTTCGCCCAGCGCCACGACAACGCCGCGGATACCTTTGTCGCCGACGAGCAGGTCGGAGCCGTTGCCCACGATGGTGAGCGGCAGGTCGCAGCGATAACAGGTGTCGAGCGTGGCGACGAGGCCCTGCTCGGTATCGGGCGTGACAAAGACGTCGGCCGGGCCGCCGATCTTAAACGTGGTGTGCTCGCGCATGGGCTCGCTCATCAGCACGTTGTCCTCGCCGGCAACGCCAGCAAGCGCGCACAGCAGGTCCTCGTTAAAAAAGTCGTTCTCGTGCATACGAATATCCGCCTTTTGGTGGTTGTTGTCATCAATCGATTGCAATATACCCCACCCGGACGGATTTGGTGCGCTGGCGGCGATAAAACAGCCGTCTACCGGATTGGTAAAGTGTTTATCACCGAGGTAGAGGGGTAGTCGCTATACTTTCAAGAGATTGCGCGTAAACCCGGAAGGAGCGAGATGGCCAACAAAGTCACCCTCAAGCAGATCGCCCAGGAGGTGGGGCTTTCCCCCTCGTCGGTCTCGCTTGTGCTCAATAATCGGCCCTGTCGCATCTCGGAAGAAAACCGCAAACTCATCAAGGAGGTCGCGGCGCGCAACCACTATGTTCCTAACCAGATTGCGCGTAGTTTGGTCATGCGCGAGTCGCGCACGCTGGGCCTTATCGTCCCTAACATCGAGAGCCGCTTTTTTGCCTCGCTCGCCGGTAGCCTGGAAAAGCGCTGCCGCGAGGATGGCTATGCGCTCTTCATTACCAGCTCGGGTGGAAGCGCCGATGACGATCTGGAGCTGCTGCGCCAGCTGGTGACGCGCGGCGTTGATGGCGTCTTCCTGGTCGTGGGCGACGAGTTCTCCGACGACCGCGCCCTGCGCGAAGAAGTCAGCCACCTGCCCATCCCGGCCGTAATGGTCGACCGTGCCATTGAGGGGCTCGAGTGCGACAAGGTGATGTTCGACCACGAGATGGGTGGCTACATGGCCACTCGCTATCTGATCGAGCAGGGCCACCGTCGCATTGCCTGCTTGGTTAACGCGCGCCGTTCCAATACGGGGCGTAAGCGACTTGCCGGCTATGAGCGCGCGCTGCGCGAGGTTGGCTTGCCTATCGACGCGCGTTTGGAGTTTGAGAGCGAGTACTACATTCCGAGTGCCTACGAGGCCTCGGAGGCGGTGCTCGCGACCGACGCCACCGCCGTATTTGCAAGCTCGGACAACATTGCCCTTGGTCTGCTCAAGCGCTTACACGAGATGGGGAAGAGCATTCCGGGCGACATTTCGGTGGTGAGTTACGACAACTCGGCCGCCGACGTTCTCTTTGAGCCGGCGCTGACCGCGATTGAGCAGGATCCTGGTATCCTCGCGGAGCATGCTTTTGGCTGCATGTCCAAGCGCCTTGCCGGTAGGGGCGGTAGACGTGCCGAAGAAGTCGTTCTGGAGCCGGCGCTTATCGTGAAGGGCAGCGTGCTCGATCTTACCGAATGTAGCTAAGCGTACTTGTTTGTTTGCATAGATTGCATGCGGAGTGTCCGCTATTTGCCGGCGGGGCCGGGGTGCCTGCCTTGTTTTGAGAAGTTCGCGGAGCCCACTTCTCAAAACAAGGCAGGCACCCCGGCCCTCGTCCGTGAACTCTTCCGCTGGGCGAGCTATAGACGCCGCGCACCGATAGGGTAAGGCGGCGGCTTGAAATTGGTGCTATATTCAGGTTGAGTTGTTTAATGCTAGTACGGGAGGCTGATATGGGGCTGTTCAAGAAGAAAAACCCGCAGGATGCCTTTGATCCCGATGTGTTTACCATCACGGATACGATTTTGGACCCGCCGCGGTTTACGTTTTTGCCGGCTATCTACCAGGATGCCACGCATCGCAAATGGGCCGTACATCAGCGCGGCGGCGAGCCGAAGATTTTTGACTATGCGGACGTGTTGCAGTGCGAAGTGGCCGAGGCGGGCGATCCGGAGGCCGAAGAAGCGGTCTCTAAACAGGAATTTGCCCAGCGTATCCTGGCAAATCCTGCCAAGGCAGCAAAAATAAATGCTGCCAAGCGTAATATGTGTCTTGGTATGGGCGTTGTTGTGGCGGTTCAGACGGGAAAAGACGAGGTTTCCAAATTAGAGATTCCCGTTATGACCGACGAAGTCAAACGCGATTCAAGTCTATATAAGTCGTATCGGAATGTCGCCGAGAAGATCAAGGCAGAATTTGATGCCATGGGAGGGCTGGCCTAATTTTGGCGGCATACGTTTCTGAATGAGGAGTCTGTGCAATGGCAGGCGAATCTTATGCAATTCCCCCCAAAGATCATGCTGTTGAGGGAATTCTTTGGTATATCCAGCACCATCAGCTTGCCGGCGGCGATCGCCTGCCGGCCGAGCGCGTGCTGTGCGAAGAGATTGGCGTTTCGCGTACGGCGTTGCGTGCCGGTATCACGCGGCTTATCTCGTGTGGAACGCTCGAGAGCCGTCGCGGATCGGGCACGTATGTGTGTCCTCCCAAGCCGCTGAACATCTTCCAGGAAACGTATAACTTTTCCGATGCTGTGCGGACTGCCGGCCTGCACCCCTCTTCTCGTCTGGTTTCCACCGGGACCATCGAGGCGGATGAGGCGCTTGCCGACAAGCTTGGGGTGGCTGTAGGCGCTCCCTTGCTCCGCATGCAGCGCGTTCGACTTATTGAGGGCGAGCCGGCGTCAATCGAGACCGCTCACGTTAACCTGTCCCTGTGCCCATCGCTTCCCGAGCACGATTTTGAGTGTGAGAGCCTTTACGATGTCTTGCTCAAAGAAGGTGGCGTGCGCGTTGAGCATGGACGTGAGCATATCTCCATCTCGCGTTTGAACGTCGAAGAGGCCGAGCTGCTCCAGCAAGAAGAGGGAACGCCGGTGTTCTATGAGAGCTCGATCGAATTTGATAAGGACATGCGTTTTGTGGAGCATTGCAAATCGGTGATTTTGCCCACAAAGTTCCGCTTTGCCGATAACGGCGAAGAGAACGGCATGAGGAGCGTGGCAGGTGAACAATGGCTGAAACAGTAGATGCCACCCCGGTTTATATGCGCATTCGACGCTGCATCGAGGAACGTATCGAGCGCGGTGCATATCCCACGGGTTCCATGATTCCGTCCGAAAAAGACCTCGCCGAGGAATTTGGTACGACACGCTTGACCATCCGAAGCGCTGTCGATGAGCTGGTTCGACGCGGGCAGATTCGCCGTGTTCGGGGAAAAGGTGCCTTTGTGGCGCAGAAAGTACCTGCTTTTTTTGAACGCACGGTCGGTTTCCGTGAATCGGTCCGTGCTTCGGGCGGCGAGCCGTCCGTCCGTATTCTCGCGCGTTCCAAGCGTTATGCGGGGCCATATTACGCCGACCTGTTTGGCATCGCCGAGGACGACCTGCTCTATTCCGTTCGACGCCTGAACTGCATAAACGGTAGCCCCGTATCGATTGAGACGGCGCTGATTCCCTGCCTGCTGTTCCCAACCATCGAAGATATTGACGTGTCGGTCTTCAGTTTGTACGAGACCTATGAGATGCTGGGCCGAAAGCCAGTCATGGCACAGGAAAAGCTCGATATCGAGGCACTGGGCGCACGAGATGCCGGCCTCCTTGGACTGGAACAGGGCGATCTTGTTTTGCTTTTGGAATGCGTGAGCTATGACGCGAGCGGTCAGGCTATCGAGTATGTAAAGTCCTTCAATCGTGGCGATACGGGCGGCTACACCTATACGTACTAGCTGGGGCTTTGCATCGCGCGCGGTAACAGCCGGTCTGTTTGGGCAATTTGACCGACTGTATATACAACCTTACAGGGCTCAAAATCGACCGTTCGCCGAAGGGAATAAATTAATCGACAAAGAGGTATCAAAAAGCCGTAACCTGTAATCGTGATTGGTATCAAATACTAATGATTTGTTGCGAGGTGAGACGATGAAGATGCTCGATTACGTTCAACTCGCCCATGTGCGTATGGGAGAGAACCTCGAGCGTTCGTCTGAGCTGGTAGCGCAGCTCGTTGATATTTTCCAGTCCGGTTCTTTTGACGCGCTGCGCATCGTTGCTTCGGGTTCGTCGCGCCATGCCGCCGATTGCGCCCGCGATTACCTGCAAGATACGCTGCAGATGCAAGTGTCCGTTGTGACGCCCGAGGCCTTCGTCGATTTTGAACACACCTATCCGCAGCATGCGCTCAACATCGCCGTCTCGCAGAGTGGTTATTCGACCAATACGATCGCGGCGCTCGATTACATGCGCGCACACGATATGGCTGCAGTTGCGCTCACGGCAAACGTCGAGGCACCCATCAAGGAACACGCTGACATCGTTCTTGACTACGGTGTGGGCGTCGAGTCGGTGGACTTTGTAACTCTGGGCGTCGAGGTTCTCGTTGAGTATCTGGTGCTCTTTGGTATTTACGGCGGTCAGGCGCGCGGAACGGTTGACGCCAAAGGCGTTGCCCAGCGTCTTGACGACCTGCGCGAAGCTATCCAGGCCAATGCCGTGATGTGCAAGACCGCCGAGGAATATGTCCAAGACCACATGCTCGAGCTTTCTGAGCACATGCCCGCCATGGTCGTCGGCAACGGCCCCAACTACGGCGTTGCCGAGGAGGCGGCGCTCAAGCTGAGCGAGACCATCAAGATTCCTGCCATGCATCACGAGGGCGAGGAGTTCGTTCACGGTCCCGAGATGCAGATCGTTCCGGGCTATCTGGTGTTTATCGTCGACGATCCGCAGGGGTCGGAGCGTCTTGCGAATATCGCCGATGCGCTATCGAACGTTACGACAAAAACGGTGCTGCTCACGGCCCATCCCAGGGGTAGGGCTCACGAGGTTGCGGTGCCTCAGGTGGCTCCGCTGCTCAGCGCAATTCCCAATTTGGTGTTCTTCCAGACGATTGCGGCAATGATCGCCGAGCGTCTGAAGTCATGGGACGTGCACCCGTATCTTGATGCCGTCTCCAAGCAAATGGAGGTCAAGGCAGAGGGCTACGAAGAATCAGTCAATGCGCTTAAGGCCAAAGCGGCCGAGTGTTACGGAATGTAAGCGGGTTTGATGCCCGTTGGCATGGGGGATGTGGAGACAACCCCAGAAAGGAGAGACAAATGAAGGAAACCGAGAAGATCGAGATCATGCATTTCGACCAGGAGGGCTATCTCGAGGACGGCAAGGCGCTCTACGAGACCGGCAAGAAGATGACCGCGCTCGCCGACAAGGTCGCCGACGAGGGCTACGACGCCGTGT
>CABSMS010000060.1 GCA_902478885.1 uncultured Collinsella sp.
ACACAAGGCTATTCGTCGGCAGCGTCAGATGTGTATAAGAGACAGGAACAGCAGACCGCCACATGTAATAGCCCACCAGCTGAACCATATATGGATGCCCCATGCTCTTGCGTGCCGCAAGGTCCGCCGTCTCCGCGTCAACGTAAAGACCAGCGTCTTTGACCGTCTGGATATACGAATCGCGTACCTTGGGCAAAGAGATCGCCCCCAACGTACGCTGCTGGGCACGCCGCAAAAACGTCACGCTCGGCTCTTCGAGCAGATCGTCAACCATACTGGGTAAGCCGGCAAACACCAGCGCAAGACCACGCTGGTCGCTATCGGGCAAGCCCGTGGCATCCTGGTCTCCGAGCACCTGCTGATAGAGAACGGCAAGAGCCGCCAGTTCCTCGATAGACGCCGATTGTGCCTCGTCAATCGCAAACAGTATGCCCTTGCCTGGACCGAGCCTCTTGAGGCGCTCGTTGACCAGCCCTCGCAACGTCTCGCCCTTTGCTCGCGCCGCCTCGACCGACATCCGACCAAACGACGGACCGAACTCCATTGACGTCACAACGGGTTTATTCGAGCGAAGCGCATCGGCCAAGCGGTCGCATAAGCCAAGCGACGCGGAATCGGAGACAACCGCCCATCCGCGCTCGCTGGCTAGACGTTGCAGCTCCCGCAGGAGAACCGTCTTGCCGCAGCCGCGATTTCCCGTAATGAGCATGAGCCTGCCCGGCGCTCCAGCGCCGTTGTCGAGTCCTTCCTCAAAATCTTCGATGACCGACTCGCGGCCGATGAGTATCGGGGGCCGCTTGCCGGCAGTGGGCTTAAAGGGATTTGGATTCATGTCGGACTCCTCGGATTGGCAAACCCTGGCAATAGTTATACCAACTTGTACCGAGTTATACCAACTTAATCTGACAAAGGGACTGACAATTTGTCACACTGGCACCAAAACCAATTTGTCAAGGGCTAGAGGACCAGAAAACCTACCATTTCTACCCCGTCCCCTAATGGCACATGTGGCCGAAAAAGGCGGCGTCTGCTGCTCGCCAGGGGCGGAAGGTGGAGGGATCGACCTTTACGTGCGCCGCGGCGGGTACGTCGTACCATTTGACCGCGTAACCGGCGCCGTGGGAGCAAAAGACCGAATCGAGCGTGTTGGGCAGATCGGCCTCGGGCTCATAGGCGGCCGTCTCGATGACGCACTCGGCATCATGGCAAGCCGCATAGCCGGCGAACTCTAGGTACAGATGCCCACGACCACTCGTATAGGCGGCCACCTCCAGCGCGTAATCCTGCACCTCAGATGCCGGCACGCGACCCACAAGCTTCGCCCGGTCTCCCGCCATCGTCGGCGGCTCGTACTCGGCACCCATGCGCGTGGCATCCGAGAGTGCCCGGCCCACGCACTCCCCCGGCACCTCGAGCTCAAAGTGGTACCACGGCTCCAGCAACACGGCTGCGCCGGCCTCACGCACCCGCATCAAACCCTGGCGAATCGCGCGGTACGTGGCCTGGCGAAAATCGCCGCCCTCGGTGTGCTTGGCATGCGCGCGACCGCCCGTGAGCGTAATGCGAATATCGGTGATGGGCGAGCCGGTCAGCACGCCCAGGTGATCGCGCTCCATGGCGTTGGTGAGCGCCAGACGTTGCCAGTTAAGATCGAGCTCGTCGGTCGAGGTCACGGTGCCAAACTGCACGCCCGAACCCGCCGGCAACGGCTCCAAGCGCAGATGCACCTCGGCATAGTGGCGCAGTGGCTCAAAGTGGCCCACGCCCTCGACCGGCTGCGAAATAGTCTCCTTATAGAGAATGCCGCCGGGCTCAAACGCAATCGAAAGACCGAAGCGATCGGCCAGCACCCGCTGCACGACCTCGAGCTGCACGGCGCCCATCAACTGCAGGTGAATCTGCTCGAGATGCGTATTCCAGCTTACGCCGAGCATGGGATCTTCGTCCGCCAGCTCAGTCAACGCTTTGAACACCGCATGGACATCGTGTTCGCCCGGAAGCACCGTATAGGTGAGAACTGGCGCAATGACGGGCGCATCGCACGCGGATTCCGCGCCCAAGGCGTCCCCTGGGCGAACGTGCGCAAGACCCGTCACGGCACAAATACCGCCAGCAGCAACTTCTTGGGCAAGCTCATACTTCTCGCCGTTATAGATGCGGACCTGATCGACCTTCTGCTCCCATGCCTCGGCACCGGAACGTCCGTCAATCATCTGCTTGGCATGCAGCGTGCCACCGGTCACTTTAACCCAAGCCAAGCGCTCGCCGCGATCCCCGCGGCTCACGCGGTAGACGCGCGCGGCAAACTCTGGGAGCCACGTCTGTTCGCGCATCAGCGCGCATATGCCATCCAGCAGCTCGTCCACGCCTTGGTCCTTGAGCGCCGAGCCCGCAAAGCAGGGAAACAACTTTCGCTCTGCGACCAGCCGCGAAAGCGTGGCAGTCGAAAGCTCCCCTGCGTCGAGAAACTCCTCGAGCGCTTCCTCGTCTAACGCAGCAGCATCCTCCTGAACGGCCCCGCCCGCCAGCAGTTCGTCGGCATCCAGGCAGCCCTTGGAAAGACGCTGTTCGAGTTGTGCCAGCAAAACATCGCGGCCGGGATTCTCCAAATCGATCTTGTTGATAAAGATGAACGTCGGAATGTCATAGCGTGCAAGCAGGCGCCACAGGGTTTCGGTGTGCCCCTGCACGCCATCATTGGCGCCCACAACCAAAATCGCATAGTCGAGCGCGCGCAATGTGCGCTCCGCCTCGGCAGAAAAATCGACATGCCCCGGTGCATCCACGAGCATGACGTGGGTATCGCCATGGTCGAGCACGGCCTGCGACGAGAAAATCGTAATGCCGCGCTCGCGCTCAATCTCGTTCGTATCCAGGTGCGAATCGCCATCGTCCACGCGGCCGCGCTTGCGGATGCGACCCGCGTTGAACAGCATGGCCTCGGCCAACGTGGTCTTGCCGGCATCGACATGCGCCAAGATTCCAACGACCGCTTGCTTCGACATGGCTCTCCTCTTATTGCAAGCCCATCGCACGCGGCAACGGGCGTTCACGCTCCACACTGGATGATACAATTTACGGGCCGGCGGGCGAAGCGGGCCCTATCCCCCGACCGAGCTCATCGCCCCGCGTTGCCGCGCGGCGATTTTCGTAGGTTCGCGCCTTGCGAAAGCCGGCTTGCAAATCAGCGCAGCGAACGAAAATGGCCCCGCCCGGGCCATTTTCGTTCGTGCGAATTGTTGACACGCGCCCCTGCTTTTACGCCTCGCGCAGCCAATCGAACGCGACACGCGCCGTGCCGCCGGACACATAGACGATACCGGCGCGCTCAAAGCCAGCCTTTAAGATGGCACCCTGCATGGGCAGGTTGTCCTGATGCGTGTCGATGCGCAGGTGATCGGCACGCTCCTTGGCAAAGGCAAACATCGCAGCCGCGATACCGTGCACGGTGCCGTCGGATGCCACACGGTGCAGCACGGCGTACGGAGCGTCGCTACGCCATTGACCGTCCTCAATTGCGTCATAGCACTCGTCCGGACCCGGCAAAAAGGCAAACGTCGCCACCACGCGGCCGTCGACTTCGCACACATAGCTGCCACCGGCGGCGATATCGGCAGTCAGCTGCTCGGCAGAAGGCGTGCCCTCGGGCCACTGCGTGGCGTTGCCATGCGCACGCATAAAGGCGCGGGCCGCGCCATAGATAGCCATGACGGCGGGAATGTCGGTATCGAGGGTTTTTCTGATCATCACGCGGCGACCTCACGTTTATTGGTATCACTTTGATTGAGCAATGATACCAACGTTTGGAGAGGGGCGCGATGCAGATGGGAAGCAAAAAGCGAGCCGCCTGGTCAAAGGCCAAAAGCGAGTTTTTGAGCGCTGCTACCGGCGGCGATATGAGCGACCTGTTTGCACGCGAGGACGAGCGCCGCGACGCCCTGGACGCCGAGCGCGATGAAGCCTGGCGCTACAAGTCGTGCGAACGCAAAAACCGTTACGACACACGCGCCGAGGCCGAGGCCGTTATGGCCGACTGCGAAAACCGCGGGCGGCGTGGTTTGGCCTGCTACAAATGCGAATACTGCGGTGGCTGGCACCTGACATCGCACCCATGGAAATAGGCGCCGCATCGGCACGGCGCCGGCAAAGCGCCGGTCATCGCACGCAAGCTACGGGCGCGGCGGCACCAAAACATCGTAGCGAACGGCCTTGCCCGCAAGCTGATAGCTCGGCTTAACGCCAGCAAGCAGCGGCCCCTTCACCGGCCGCTTGATAACGACCTTGCGTGGGTGCACCGCAAGCGCGGCTTCGACCAGCGCCTCCTCATCGGCACACGGCTGTTCCAGATGGTGCAGGAGTTGGAACTTCTTTTTAACCGCCGCGCTCTTGGTGCGCCCGGGAAACATGGGGTCCAGATACACCACGTCAGGAGCGGTGAGCTCGCCCTGCCCGATCAGCTCAGCTGTATGGCGAAGGCCGGCAATGCTGTCCTCGCCCGCATGTAAGCGCATGCGCGCCACGGCTGTCGCAAGCGCCGGATCATCTGCCGCGCGATCCAAGGCATCCTTGAGGAGCGCCGCGATCACGCAATCCTGCTCATACAGATCGACGGTAAAGCCCGCGACCGCCAGCAGCAGCGAATCCTCGCCAAAGCCTGCCGTGGCGTCAATCGCCCATGGGCTCTCGATGCCTTTTGCGCGCGCAGCCTTTACCAGCAGTTCTTGCTGCAGACGGCCCTGCTTGAGCCGTGGAAGCATGCGGCCAAAATCGGCACGCAGCTCCATCGTGCCGTCGGTGAGCGTGAGGCCCTCGGGTGTCCTGGTTAACTCGAGCCCTGCCGCCCGAGCAACAGAAAAGGGATCGACGACGCCCATGGGTACTCCTTAACAAGCAAAACGAATACGTGAGCGCCGTTTATGTCGGCACCCAACCGTCCGCTATTGTCCCACATGCGACATGGCCCACAGCATCCCAATGCAAAGCACCGCCATCAATCCCGTGCACACGGCAGCGATCACAGAATCACCCATGCGCCTTCCCAACGACTGCGGCTCACGCACTTGCCCGGCTCCGTACATCATGGCTCCTCCTTGAGACCAACTCTTACCATGGACCCATCATCGCAGCGCCGCGCATACGCTGCCATCGATTTGACTTACGCCCAGCTTTCCTTTTTGAAAGGTTGGGTTTGGCTGCGCGGGCTCAATGCGCTTTCAAACGCATGCATCGCCGCGTTGAACTACAATGTGCTTCACCATATGTGCAGTACATTGGGTGCGCCAAGTTGGCGTACTCGTATCGAAAGGACCCGCCATGAGCTTCACTCGCAAGACTCTCAAAATCCTTGCTCTCATCTACTTTGTTTTGGGCATCGCCAGCCTCGTCACCGCCGGCGTCGGTATCGCCACGGGCGGTCTCGATTCCACGTACGGTTCGTACGCCACGCTCGCAGCGGTCGTGCTTATCGCCAAGGGTCTCGTCGACCTTGCCGCAGGCGTCGCCGGTATCAAGGGCGCCAACAAGCCTTCGCAGGTGGACGGCGCGTTTAAGCTCGGTATTGTTGCCGCGGTCGCCACGCTTGCCCAAGCGGTGCTCACGCTTCCCGCGTTTGGCGGCGACGCCATCAACTTTGGCGCCTTTGTCATCGTGGTGTACGACCTGTTCTTTGTTCAGCAGGCACACGCCGTTAAGGCCGAGAACAAAGACCGCCTATAAGCGCTCGCTTCTCATAACCTCTGCAGCCAAGCAACTAAAAAGGGCCGATCGCGCATCTCCGCGGTCGGCCCTTTACGTTTGCCCAGATAAAACCTACCAAAATAAACCTGTCCCTTTTTGGCAGGTTGTTAGCTGTGGCGGTACTCGGCGATGATGAAATCGATGTCGGTTTGGAGGGTATCTAGGTTTGCCAGACGCTCTTTGTCGGCGGGTCGCGTGCGGTAGTAGTACGGCGTCATCTGGAACACCGCCTCGATGTCGGCCTGGGTCTGGAGCGTAATATTCGCAGATACCCGCTGCGTTCCGACTAACTCGAGCTCGGTGGTCTTCGGCAGCTTCTCATCGTTAAGGTGCGGCGTGTCGTAGAGCACCTCCTTGAGCCCAAAGAGATGACGGGCGCCCGGCACCACGGTGTAGAGCGAGCCCTCTGGCGCCAGCACGCGGGCAAATTCGCGCTCGTTAAAGGGAGCAAAGAGTTCGGTCATCATATCGAAGGCGCCATCGGCCACGGGGATATCCTTCATGTTGGCCACGAAATAGGTCGCATCGCCGCGCTTGGCGGCCAGACGTACCATTTCTTTGCCCAGGTCAAAGCCATAAGCGTCCACGCCCGGCACCGCGCCCATGGCGCTGGTGTAGTAACCCTCGCCGCAGCATATATCGAGCAGCGTCATGGGGCCGTTCGTAGTCGCGGCACGCCCAGACACCTGCTTGCGCACCAGCTCGACCATCGCGTCGCGCAACGGTGCATAGTAACCGCAGTTCAGAAAGTCACGACGGCTGCGCGCCTGCGACTTGGGATCACCCATGGAGTCGCCGCTCTTGGACGAGCGCAGCAGATATAGATAGCCCTCGCGCGCACGGTCAAACCGGTGTCCGCCCGCGCATGCAGCACCGTGCTCGTCGTCCACCAACGGCTCATGGCAAACGGGACACAACAACATGGCAACTCCTTAGCGCGAACAACACAACGCCCACCATTGTCGCACGCCTTCCCCACCTAGTCATTGGGGACGTTCTTGAATGACTAGTCGTTTAAGAACGTCCCCAACGACTAGTCGATTAGGAGTATCATCGTCTGCGCAAATAAGCACGAAAGAGCATATTAGAGATTGAGAGCGTATGGCTGATACCGCATCTAAGCACATTGACATGACCACCGGCTCGCTGTGGCGCAATATTCCCCTATTCGCCTTCCCCGTGGCCGCCACGAGCATCTTCGAGCAGCTGTCGAACCTCATCGCCACGGTCATCATCGGTAACTTCTCGGGCGACCAGGGAACCCTCGCCATGGCGGCGGTCGGCTCCAATGTTCCGCTTACCAGTCTTATGCTCAACCTGTTTATTGGCATGTCGCTTGGCTCCAACGTGGTCATCGCCAACGCTATCGGCCGCAACGATCAGAACATGGTCAAACGCGCCGTCCATACCTCAATTTTAATGGCGCTCGTGGGCTTTGTCGTCATCGCGCTGGGCGAGATCTTTGCCGAGCCCATGCTCGCCGCGCTCAATGTTCCCGCCGAAACCATGCCGCTCGCTTCGCTCTACCTGCGCATCTTTTTGCTCAGCCTGCCCTCGATCTTGCTCTACAACTTTGAGGCCGCGATTTTCCGCTCCGTCGGCATCACCCGCATGCCGCTGCAGGCGCTTGCCGTGTCCACCGTCCTCAACATTGGCCTGGACCTCATCTTTGTCCCCGTACTCCACTGGGGCGTCGCGGGCGTCGCCATCGCCACCGCCATCGCTTACACCGTCAGCGCCGCTACGCTCTTTATCCGCCTACTCAAGACCGACTCCGTCGTCCGCGTCACCCCACGCGACCTGGCTATCGACCCCGTCGCCCTCAAGCGCATCGTCAAGATTGGCCTGCCCGCCGGCATCCAAAGCGCCGTCTTTGCCGTCGCCAACATCATCATCCAGTCTGCCATCAACAGCCTGGGCACCGAGGTCATGGCGGCATCGAGCGCCGCTATGAGCTTGGAGTACGTGTGCTATAACCTGCTCAACAGCTTTAGCCAGGCTTGCACCACCTTTGTGGGACAAAACCACGGTGCCCGCCAGATCGACCGCTGCACCAAGACGCTCAAGGTCTGCCTGGTCGAAGGCGGTATCGTTGCCCTCACCACGATTATCGTTATTGTCGGCCTCGGGCGCGAAATCCTATCGCTGTTCAACAGCGATCCCAACATCGTCTCGATCGGCTATATCCGCGTGTGCTCGATTTTCCCGGCGTACGCCTTTAGCATGTTCTACGAAAACATGTCCGGCTACCTGCGCGGCTTTGGTATCTCGCTCATGCCCGCCCTCATCACCATGATCTGTGTCTGCGGCATCCGCTTCTATTGGGTGTTCTGCGTGTTCCCGCACTTCCGCACCTTTGCGAACATCATGATGGTCTACCCCATCAGCCTGGGCACCACGGCGTTCTTTATGGTCGTGGCGGTATTACTCTGCCACCCGGCACGCACCTATCGCGCCGCCCAAGCCAAAGCGACAGCCCGCTAAACACCGCACTCAACGCCACGCCAGTCATTAATTGACAATATGCGAGCTCATATAGTCGATAAAGCGCCTCGTGGCGATGGGCATGGTGTCCCAGCTGCGCCAGGCGGCCACCACGTCGCGCGAGGGGGCATGCACGATAGGCCGCACACGGATATCGGCTTGCACGCCCTCAACGGTACGGCGATAAAGCATACTCACGCCTAGGCCCTCCTCGACCATCGCCATGATTGTGTAGTCGTCGGTCACCTCACTCGTCACGTGCGGCGACAGCCCATGCGCCGCAAATGCATCGAGCACCAGGCTCTGTTCGCCCTCATCCAGCAACACAAACGGCTCGGACGCCAGGTCGGCGAGCGTCACCTTATCCTTTGCCGCCAGCGGATGCGCGGCCGGCAGCAGTGCCACCAACTCGTCGTGATAGACCACGCGCTTCTCGAGCCCCGCGGTAAACCCGCGTGCCGTAAAGCAAAAATCGACCACGCCATCGTGCACCCACTGAGCGTTGCGCGTGTAATCGCCCTGCTTGAGGGTAAAGCGTACGCCAGGATGCAGAGCCCCAAAGTCGCGGATTACACGCGGCAGCACAGTGCGACTCACGTTGGTAAACGTCGCGATGCGAATATCGGTCGACGAAAGCCCCAGCAGCTCCTGGCGCTTACCCTCAAGCTCGGCCTCGGCAGTTACAATCTGGCGCAGATACGGCAGATACTGCTTGCCGTCGCGCGTAAGCGAAACGCCCTGCTTGCCGCGCTCGATAAGCGTGGTACCCAGCTCGCGCTCGAGCGCCTTGACGGCTTGGCTCACCGCACTTTGCGTATAGCCCAACTCATCGGCCGCACCCTTAAGACTGCCGCGATCGACCACCATACAAACAATCTGATACCGCGATGCCATCGTGCCTCCACATCAATGCAGCCGTAAAACGTTTTGCCAGGGCTTTTTCTGCCTACATTAGTATTTCTTAATCATACTGAAGATACATTCGCTTTACTACATCTACATCTGGGAGCAGAATCCTTTTTACGAAACCGTTCTGTAACAAAAGGAGTCCCATGGATCGCAAAAAAGCAATCGCGCTCTCATTTTCCGTTCCCGTCGCATGGGGCTTTTCGTACCCCCTTATGAAGATCGGCATGGACAGCATGAACGCCACGAGC
The DNA here is from genome assembly GCA_902478885.1 of uncultured Collinsella sp. GTDB lineage: Bacteria > Actinomycetota > Coriobacteriia > Coriobacteriales > Coriobacteriaceae > Collinsella. The sequence continues at coordinate 9,378 of CABSMS010000060.1, forward strand.
ATCGTCGCGCTGCGCTGCATCATCGCCTTTGCGGCTTGCCTGCTGCTCTTCCACAAGCACGCGTTGCGCATCAACCGTAACCTTATGGTCCGCGCCGCCATCATCGGCGCCATCATGGCAACCGAGCTCACCTGCATGTGCCTGGGCTCCAGCCTCACCTCCGCCTCCACCGCTGGCTTTCTGCAGAGCTTGACGGTCGTGATTGTGCCATTTGCCAACGCGGCCCTGCTGCGTCGCGCCCCCGAGCGCAAAGTGCTCATCGGCACGGCCATCGTCACCTGCGGCATGCTGCTGCTCTCGGGCGCCGACTTTACCAGTCTGAATCCCGGCGCGCTCATCATGCTGCTCTCCGCCTTTATCTACGCTGGACACATCATTGTCGCCAAGCGGTTTGTCGAAGAAGTCGATCCGCTTGCTCTGGGCGTTTGGCAGCTGGGCTTCGGCGGCTTATTCTCGGGTATCGCCGCATTCACCTTTGGCGGTTTTACGCTTCCCAGCACGCCTAGCGAGATTGTCGTTGTCGTCGCGCTCGCACTCATCTGCTCTGCCTACGGCTTTATCACCCAGACGCTCGTGCAGCCCCACGTGCCCGCCGAGACCACCGGCTTTGCCTTCTCGCTCGAGCCGGTCTGCTCCGCTGTCTTCTCGTTCTTCCTGGTCGGCGAGGTTCTGAGCCCCATCGCCTTCTTTGGCGCCGCCCTCATCCTCACCGGCGTCATGGTGGCAACCGTCGAGCTTCCGCACCTTCGCGCACATGGACACGCTCGTATGGCAGGAGCGCCCGAGCGCGTCTCGTAGTCCCCACTCCCTATGCAGCCGCGGCATAAAGGCAACCGGTGCGCCTTTACAATAGATGCCAACAAAGTATCTGCCATAAAGGAGCCCCATGGACACCGCAACTCGCGACCGCAACATAGCAACTTGGTTGGGCGATGCGCCGCAGCCGGTACGTGACACTACGAACCAGCTGCTCGAGCGCATCGCCCTCTTGCGTGCCGAGCAGACTATCTACCCGGCACAAGACGACATCCTCAATGCCCTCGCCTATACGCCGGCCGACCAGGTCAAGGTTGTCATCCTGGGTCAAGACCCCTATCACGGGCCCAACCAGGCCATGGGGCTGTCGTTTTCGGTCCCCGCGACGCAAACCAAGTTGCCGCCGAGCCTGCGCAACATCTATAAGGAGCTCAAAGCCGATCTGGATTGCCCCATTCCCGCCACGGGAGACCTAACCCCATGGGCACTGCAGGGCGTCCTGCTCCTCAACACTACGCTCACCGTGCGCGAGCATGCCGCGAACTCTCACGCCAAGCTGGGTTGGAGTACCCTGACCGACTACATTATCGAACGCTGCTGTCAGCTGCCCCAACCGGTCGTCTTTTTGGCATGGGGTCGCTTTGCCCAGCAGATGGTCGAGGGCAAACTCGCCGCGACCGGCGCGGGCAAGGCAGCCGGCAAGTTCTGCCTGGCCTCTACGCATCCCTCGCCGCTTTCGGCCAACCGTGCCACGGCAGAACTCCCCGCCTTTATGGGGTCGCGCCCCTTCTCGGCAGCCAATCGGCTACTCGAACAGCACGACTCGGCCCCCGTCAACTGGACTTGCCTCGGCTAAAAATCGATACATCAAAAAACGCGCCCGATGGCTTTCCGCCGGGCGCGTTTTCTATTCGGGCCAAATAAATTGTGTGCGACCGGCCTCGCCGCCATCGATCAACAGACTCTGTCCGGTCATAAACCGATTGGTCACGCCCACAAAGTAGATCCACTCGGCGATCTCTTGGGCGGTGGCCCAGCGTTTAAGCGGCGTGAGCTCCATAATCTGGTTCCACAGGTGCTCGTCTTCCATCACGCAACGGTTGAGCGGCGTGATAACGCCGCCCGGGTCCACACTGTTGGCGATGGCCTGCGGTGCCAAGCGGTTTGCAAGGTTCTTGGTGTAAGCGATAATGCCGCCCTTGCTGGCGGCATAGTCGGGAAACTCCGATCCCGTATGCCCGCTCGCCGACCCCACATTGACCACGGATTTGATAGCCGGCGCCGGCTTGGCGGCAAGCCCCTCCCCCACAAAGGCGTAGCGCTCGGTCACGTTGATGGTGCCATACAGGTTGGCGGCGATGTCGTCGGCCGAATCCTGCGTACCGGCAACGTTCACGATCACCCGAGGCTCAAGGTCGCCTGGAAACGAGTTAGGCTCGCGGACATCAACAATCAGATGGCGGTAGCGCTCGTGTTCGATCGCCGCCGGCAGCAGATCAAAGCCCACGACCTCGTGGCCCTCGTCCAAAAAGCGCCGCACGCATGCAGCTCCGATACCACCCGAAGCGCCCGTGATCAAAACCCGCATACTTGCTCCTTAGGCGGTTGCGTGGCGCTCGAGGTACTCGGAACCCACATTCTCGCGCTCCCAGCCGCGCACGACCTTGTAGCCCACGGGGCTCAGGAAGACCTCGCACAGCAGCTCGGCAACAGCGCCGGTCAGCGAGCACATAAGGACCTGCACCCAGGTCCAACCAAAGAACGTGTGGCTCACCACGATGGCAAAGACCAGGTTGTCGATAAACTGGCCAACACCCGTGGACACATAGGAACGGAAGGCAAAGCTCGCAAAGTTATTCTTCTTGAGCATACGGCCGAGCGACTGGTTGAGCGTGGAGTTAACCACGGCAGAAACGAGCATTGCCAGCGAAGAGCCCAGCACCACGTACCAGGTGCCGCCGATAGTGGCGTTAAGGGCGGTGTTGACCTCGATCATGCCCGTGTCGTAGTAGGCGCCCCACATGCCGGGCGTGAGCGAGCATGCCCAAAAGCACAGGCTCACGGCCAGGTTGACCAGCAGCGCGAGGATAGAGATTTTGATGGATGCCTTGGCGCCAAAGCGCTTGCAGATCATGTCCTGGCACAAAAACGAAACCCAGCTCACCACAAAGCCACAGTCGAGCGCCAGATACGGCAGGCTGATGAGCTCCTTGTTGGCCAGCAGGTTCATCATGATGACGCTCACGAAAAACAGCGAAACCGTTGCCGCGGGAATGCTCCGCAACAGGACCTTATAGTCCTCCATGACCTTCTTGATCATTATGTACTCCTTTGGTTTTAGGTTTAACGAGCAGGATATCGGACCCGAACTGCTCGGACGTCTCGGTCTTGAGACGACGGTGGGTATGATAGCCGCTCGCGCGGCATCAGGCAAGCAATCGGCGCGGCAGCCCCACAGGGCCACCGCGCCGATGCGTTAAAACGCTACGTTGCCAAACTCCGACAGGATCAGGTCGGGATTGTGGTCGGTTGCCCAATCCACGTTCCACGGGCTCGTGAACAGCAACAGCTTACCGCCGCGCATGTCCTCGACACGCAGGGTGTCGCGCGTGAGCGAAAGGCCCGGGATATCGATGGTGTCGGGGTCGTTCTGGATCCAGCGGATGTCCGTATAGGGCAGCGGCTGGCGACGAACCTCAACACGGTACTCGGCCTTGAGGCGACGCTCGAGCACCTCAAACTGCAGCACGCCGACCACGCCCACGATGACACTCTCCATGCTGTCTCTTATACACATCTGACGCTGCCGACGAATAGCCTTGTGTA
>CABSMS010000061.1 GCA_902478885.1 uncultured Collinsella sp.
GCTATTCGTCGGCAGCGTCAGATGTGTATAAGAGACAGCCACTCACCATATATTGCAAAACACCCCCAAGCATATGTTCGAAAACACAATATGTTGTGTTTTCAGCAAAGGCGTGATGCCACCTGTAGAACCACACCCGCGAACCTCAACCTTCAAGTTGACCTTGAGGCGATTTTTACGTCCCTTTACATGCCGTTCACATCGCCCCCAAACTCCCCCACCCAAGGCACGTGCGGCCCACCACCGCGACGCCAAGTGGCGAAAAATGGGACGGGCCCCAGATTGCCCATGCGCGCGCAAAAGCACGCCGCGGCAATCTGGGGCCCGTCCCCAAATACCTATAAATATGCAGGTCAGCGATGTGTTAACGATGTGCCAGCGGGTGCGCCGCCAAATAGACCTCGGTCAGTTGCGTACGATCGACATGCGTGTAGACCTGCGTGGTCGATATATCGGCATGTCCCAAGATCTCCTGTAGCACACGGAGGTCTGCGCCGCCCGCAAGCATATGGGTGGCAAAGGAGTGACGCAGCGTATGGGGATGGAGTCCCACCAGTCCCACCTGGCGCCCGTAGCGCTCACAGATGGCATGGATGCCCTGGCGCGACAGACGGCGGCCGTTCTTATTTAAAAAGACCGCCGAGGTCTCGGTTCCGCGGGCATGGGCCGCCAAGCGAGAACGTCCCTCAGTTACATAGAGCGTCAGAGCTCGCGCCGCGCTTCCCACCAGCGGGGACAGGCGTTCCTTTGAGCCCTTACCGCGAACGAGTACAAAGCCATCGTCGATATGGATATCGCCCACATCGAGCCCCACCAACTCGCTCACACGCAAACCGCATCCGTAGAGCACTTCCAAGATGGCATGGTCGCGCAAGCCCATCTCGCCCTCGGGGAAGTCTTGATCGAGCAGCGCCGAGACATCCTCCACCGATAGATACTCCGGCAAACGATCAGCCTTTTTAGGAAGGCGCAACGCCGCCGTTGGATTTTGGGCCACAGCCCCATCGCGCACCAAAAAGGCATGCAGGCCCTTCACGGCCGCAAGCGCACGCTCCACCGAGGCATCCGAATAGCCCCCATCGCGACGGTCGGCGACAAAGCCCTCCACGACCTGACGAGTCACCTCTTCAAAAGACACAATACCCGCCCGCTCCAGATAGGCGCAGTACGTCGTCAGGTCACGACGATAGGCCGCAATCGTGTTGCGCGCCAAACCCCGCTCGACCGCGAGGTAATCGAGATACTCCCCCGCCGCCACGGCGAGCGACGAGGGAGTAGCTTCGGTATGTTCCTTATTCGCCGGCACCCTTAGTCCGTAGCGAGATTCATGGGCGTCACCTGCAGACGGTCGACACCCTCGTGCTGGCCGATCGAAGCGCGCACGAACTCGCGGAACAGCGGCTGCGGGTTGGTCGGGCGGCTCTTGAACTCGGGATGAGCCTGGGTTGCCACATACCACGGATGCACGTCGCGCGGCAGCTCGACCATCTCGACCAGGCGCTCGTCGGGCGACAGACCCGAGATAACCAAACCGGCGTCCTCGAGCTGGTCACGGAAGGCGTTGTTGAACTCAAAGCGGTGACGGTGACGCTCGTAGACGAGCTCCTCGCCATATGCCTCGCGAGCAAGGGTATCGGCGGCGAGCTTGCACGGATAGGCGCCCAGGCGCATGGTGCCGCCCTTCTCGGTCACGTCCTCCTGCGAGCTCATCAGATCGATGACGCTAAACGGGCCGTCCGGATCGAACTCGGAGGAGCTGGCGCCGGCAAGGCCGACGACGTTGCGGGCGAACTCGCACACGGCCACCTGCATACCCAGGCAAATGCCCAGATACGGAATCTTGTGCTCACGGGCAAACTCGGCCGCGAGGATCTTGCCCTCCAGGGCGCGCTTGCCAAAGCCGCCAGGGACCAGGATGCCCGAGGCGTCGCCCAGAACCTCGGAGACATTCTGCTCGTCGAGGCTCTCGCCGTCGACCAGCTGGACGTCCACATGGCGATCGTAGAAGACGCCCGCATGGTGCAGGGCCTCGATAACCGACAGGTACGCATCGGGCAGCTGCGTGTACTTACCCACGACGGCGATCTTCACCTTGTCGGCGTGATGGTTGGCGTGATTCTGTTTGCGCAGGAACTCGTTCCACTCGCTCATGTCGCGCTCACGCGGATCCAGACCCAGGCGTTCGCAAATGCGCAGGTCAAAGTCCTGCTCGGCAAGCAGCTGCGGAACATCGTAAATGCTCGCGCAGTCCTCGTTGGTAAAGACGCAATCGGTGTCGACGTCGCAGAAGCTTGCGATCTTTCCGCGGATAGCGTCATCGATATGGTGGTCGGAGCGCAGCACGATGATATCGGGCTGGATGCCAAAGCTGCGGAGCTCCTTGACGGAATGCTGCGTGGGCTTGGTCTTGACCTCGTGGGCGGCGGCGATATAGGGAACGAGCGACACGTGGATGTAGCAGACGTTCTCGGGGCCGGCCTCCTTGCGGTACTGGCGGATGGCCTCGACAAACGGCTGCGACTCGATGTCGCCGATCGTGCCGCCCAGCTCGGTGATGACTACATCGGAGCCGGTCTGCTCCTCGATGCGGCGGAACTTGTCCTTAATGGCATTGGTGACGTGAGGAATCACCTGCACGGTACCGCCCAAAAAGTCGCCGCGACGCTCGCGGGCGATTAGGCTTTTGTAGATGGCACCGGTCGTAAAGTTGGAATCGCGGGTCAGGTTCTCATCAATAAAGCGCTCGTAATGACCCAGGTCCAGGTCGGACTCGTAACCGTCCTCGGTTACAAAGACCTCACCATGCTGGAACGGGCTCATGGTACCGGGGTCGACGTTCAGATACGGGTCGGCCTTCTGCATCGTTACTTTGTAGCCACGCGACTTGAGCAGACGGCCCAGCGAGGCCGCGGTGATACCCTTGCCCAGGGACGAAACCACGCCACCGGTTACGAACACATGCTTGGTCATATTGAGTTACCTGCGCTTCCCGTAGAAGTTGTCTATCCACATCTTACGGGTCTTCATTGTAATACTCGCGCCGCGGACCGTTCGCAATTTTTCTCGCGTGCGATTGCATTTCTCAATCTTGAAACAAAACGCCGCCCGGTTTCCCAGGCGGCGTCGCTATGGCAAGGGTTACATGCTGCTATCGATCAGCAGCCTCGTCCTCAAGCATTTCTTGAACGAGCATGCCGGTACGGACGCCCTCAAGATACCACTCGCCACGTTCGGTGAGGCAAATGCCATTTGCAAGCTGACCGCCGTCGTCGCTATAACGCGAGACGACATCAATCATGCCTTCGGAATCCAAGCGATCGATTGCGGCGCGGGCACGATACGGCGAAACCCCCACGCGCTCGGCAAGCGTTTTGCGCGAGAAACCATACGGCCCGCCATTGTCTTCGGTTTGCTGGTCGATCTCCATCAACACCAGCACCTCGACACGCTTCATATCGTTGACACTCGCACGACCCTTGCCCGCCATAGCAGCCTCCTCAAACCGAGCACGAGCATCTAACGCGCCGTGCGCGACCGACACACCTCACGATGGCAGGTAATATCCATCATGCGGCATCCCGCTAAGGATGAAACAGTTACGGTTATTGTATACCGCTCAAATTGTTTCTAGGCAGGTAAACGGCTATTTTTCGCCGAAATAGGCGCTTTATTGATCAAAAAGCCGTACCGGGCGCTAACCCGATACGGCCAAAATGCAATGCAATTACCGCGGTGCTTCAAACTTAGCGATGGAAGAAACCGCGGCGCTCAAACTTGGGCTCGCAGCACACGTTGATACCCAGTTTGCGCAGTACCGTCTCGTCCGTCGGCGAGATGATCACGCTAAAGAAGGCATCGCAACCGCGCAGCTGCTCCAGGCCCGAAAGGACGCGAGCGGCCATCTCACTCGTGGCCGAGGTGATCGACAACGCCATAAGCGTCTCGTCGGTGTGGAGGCGCGGGTTTTTGCTGCCCAGGAAATGCGTCTTGAGCTTGCTGATGGGCTCGATCGCCTCATCGCTAATGACCTCGAGCTCAAGGTCGACGCCCGAGACATGCTTGAGGGCGTTCATAATGAGCGAACTTGCGGCGCCCAGGCGCGTGGAGGTCTTACCGGTCACCACGGAGCCATCGGGCATGACCATGGCACCCACGGGACCACCCGTCAGCTGCTCCCTGGTGAGGGCCGCCGAGCGCGCCGGTGAGTAGTTCTTATCGATGCCGGCTTTCTTCATAATAATCTTGAGACGATCGACTTGCTCATCGCCCACGCCGGTACGGCGCACATTTTCGACCGCGGTAAAGTAGCGGCGGACGATCTCCATCTTGGAAGCGTCGCGGCAGGCATCGTCATCGGTGATGGCAAAGCCGACCATATTGACGCCCATGTCCGTAGGGCTCTGGTAGGGGCTCTTGCCCAGGATCTTTTCCATCAGGGCACGGACTACCGGGAAGGCCTCGACGTCGCGGTTGTAGTTGACCGTGGTCTTGTTGTAGGCCTCAAGGTGGAACGAATCGATGATATTGGCGTCGTCGAGGTCAGCCGTGGCGGCCTCGTAGGCAATATTGACCGGATGCGTCAGAGGAAGATTCCAGACCGGGAAGGTCTCGAACTTGGCATAGCCGGCGGCGGTACCGTGCTTATGCTCGTGATACAGCTGCGAGAGGCAAGTAGCGAGCTTGCCCGAGCCGGGGCCGGGTGCCGTCACGACAACGAGCGGACGCGTGGTCTCGACAAACTCGTTCTTGCCGTAGCCATCGTCGGACACGATCAGATCGACATCGTGCGGATACCCCTCGATGGGATAGTGCAGCTTGGCGGGAATACCGAGCGCGTTCAGGCGGTTGCGGAACACATCGGCAGCAGGCTGGCCGGCATACTGGGTGATGACCACAGCCGCGACGGCAAACCCATTCCCTCGGAACAGATCGACCAGGCGCAAAACGTCCTCGTCATAGGTAATGCCAAGGTCACCACGAGCCTTGTTTTTCTCGATGTGGTTCGCGTTGATCGCGATGATAACCTCGACATCGTCGGCGATGCTCTTGAGCATGCGGAACTTGCTGTCCGGTTCAAAACCCGGCAGCACGCGGCTCGCATGATAGTCATCGAACAGCTTACCGCCAAACTCCAAATAGAGCTTGCCGCCAAACTGCGAGATGCGCTTCTTAATGTGAGCAGCCTGCAGCTCGATATACTTCGCGTTGTCGAAACCCTGGCGCATATATGGCTCCCGTCCCGTTTCCATTTAATGTTCTAGGCGATTATAACGGAGCAGACCCTCCCCAACGCCCAAGCAATCAACTGGCACCAACCAAACACGCCATCGATAAGTTGCGGTGAAATAGTTCCCGTTTAACCCCTCAAGACGGCCAAACAGGAACTATTCCACCGCAACTTCCCCTTTTTGGTTCAAACAAACCTGGCCTTTGTATCAATAATGGAAACGTCGCAGGTTGAGCATAAGCCAGCGAAAGCCCGCCAGAGTAGGCAAAGCGCCCTCTGCACCAACAATGGAAAGCGCCGCAGGCAGAGGACGGACAGCGAGCGCCGTCCAGAACGTACAAGTTGGCATGAAAAAGGCGAGGCATAGACCTTTTGGTCATGGCTTGCCTTTTGAATGACAAATTGTCGTCCTGGGCGGCGCGCAGCGTCGACTGGTTGCGCGGTTCGTAGAAACGCGCAACATAAGTGCGCCCCCTCCCGCGCACGGAACGGAAGGGGGCTAAAGGTAGGAGTCTACCGGTGGGTTTACCCCACCGGACAGACGATGACCAGGTGATCCTCTACAGGATCGTCAAGGTTTCCGTGGGGTACCCGTTGGGTACTTAGAGCAGCACGCAGGCGACGGTCAGGATGACGGCGCAGACGACGGAGAGAGCGACGATGAGCTTAAGGGCAAACTTGAGCCAGGTCGTCCACTCGATCTTGGCCAGGGCGAGACCGCCCATGATGGCGCCGGAGGTCGGGGTGAACAGGTTCACGACACCGATGGCGGCGGAGAAGATCATGACCATGACCTCGGGCGAGAAGCCGAGCTTAACAGCCAGCGGTCCCATGATGGGCATGGAGACGGTGGCCATACCAGAGGTCGAAGGGATCAGGAAGGACAGGCCGAAGTAGACCAGGAAGCTCATGGGAGCGAAGATCACGCCGGACAGGCCAGCCAGGGCATTGGCGGCAGCGTCGAGGACGAAGACATCGAGGCCGGTGTTAGCCATGAGGACGGAGATACCACGGGCGAGGGCGATGACGAGAACAACGGACATCATGTCGGCAGCGCCGGTGATGAAGGTGTTGACGATCTGCTTCTCGGACAAGCCACCGATGATACCGATCAGGACGGCCATGAGGAAGAACCAGGTGGAAGCCTCGTCGAAGTACCACTGGCCAATGGGCAGGCCGGTGATCAGGGCAGACCAGCCCTGGACGACGGCGTTACCGTCGGCGTCGTAGACAGCGCCGGCGTCGAAGAAGTTGGCGACGCCCTCGTTGAGGTCGGCCAGCGGAATGAAGCCGACGATCATGACGACGAAGGTGAAGGCGAAGGCGATCAGAACACCCTTCTGACGACCGGTGAGCTTGACCTCCTTGTGGACCTCGGAAGCAGCCTTGCCGTGAGCCTCTTCGGCGTCCTTGAGCTCCTGCATCGACAGGATGGTGGAACCCTTGTCAGCCTTGACCTTCTTGGCGTAGCTCATCACGAAGACGATGGACATGGCGGTGGTAACAATCCACAGGACGGCACCGAGGCCGATGATGATGGACTGGTTGACCTCAATGCCAACGCCGGTCAGAGCGTCGACGGCAGCGCCGACGGCGAACGGGTTAACCGTGGAACCCAGGCAGCCGCAGCCAGCGCCGAGCAGGACGGTAGCGGCACCGACCATGGGGTCGAAGCCAGCGGCCATCATGGTAGCGGCGAGCAGGGCGTAGAAGGGAACGGTCTCCTCGCACATACCATAGGTGGTACCACCGAGGGAGAAGATGAGCATCAGCACGGGAATGAGCATAATCTCGTTGCCCTTAAGCTTCTGCACCAGAACGGCGATGCCGTTGTCCAGGGCGCCGGTCTCGGTCATCATGCCGAGGAAGCCGCCCAGGATCATAACGAAGAGGCAGACGGGCAGAGCGTCAGCGAAGCCCAGGATCGGGGCGGTGCAGAAATCGCTCAGACGGGCGGCAGTAACCGCGCCACCGGACGTGCCGGAGACGATAACGGTAATCACTGCGACAATTGCCAGCAGAGCAAGAAGAATGGTGAACGATGAAGGCATACCGCGCTTTTTCTTAGCGGTCTCAGTCATAGTTCTCATCCCCCCTTCATAAATCATTTACTGATCTCGCCAGAAGCGGCTCTTCCGTGCCGTGCCTGCCGCTTGATGCGAGATTATTACCAGATAAAACCGCTCGGGGTGTGCAGCAATACACCCCGAGCGAGATGCTAGATGCTCTTACTTGAGCGTGGCGTACATGACAGCCTTGATGGTGTGCATGCGGTTCTCGGCCTCGTCGAAGACCTTGGAAGCGGGGCTCTCGAAGACCTCGTCGGTGACCTCCTGCTCGGTGATGCCGAACTGCTCGCACTTCTCGGCGCCAATGGTGGTATTGGTGTCGTGGAAGCTGGGCAGGCAGTGCAGGAAGATGGCACCCGGGTTGGCCATAGCCATGACCTCGGAGGTGACACGATACGGGGTGAGTTGAGCGATGCGCTCGGCCCAGACCTCGTCAGGCTCGCCCATGGAGACCCACACGTCGGTGTAGATAACGTCGGCACCGGTAACGCCGTCCTTGACGTCGGTAGTCAGCTTGATGGTGCAGCCGTTGGCCTCGGCGATGGGCTTGCAGGCCTCGATGACGTCGTCAGCGGGCATGCACTCCTCGGGGCCGCAGGCCACGAAGTTCATGCCGAGCTTGGAGCAGACGACCATGAGGGAACGAGCGACGTTGTTCTTGCAGTCGCCCATGAAGACGAGGGTCTTGCCCTTGATGTCGTAGTTGAAGTTCTCCTGGACGGTCAGGATGTCGGCGAGCATCTGGGTGGGGTGCCACTCGGTGGTCAGGCCGTTCCACACGGGCACGCCGGACTTAGCAGCGAGCTCCTCGACGTCGTCCTGGGCAAATCCGCGGAACTCGATGCCGTCATACATGCGGCCGAGAACGCGGGCGGTGTCCTCGATGGACTCCTTCTTGCCCATCTGCGACGAACCGGGATCGAGGTAGGTGACGCCCATGCCCAGATCCATGCCGCCGACCTCAAAGGCGCAGCGGGTACGAGTGGAGGTCTTCTGGAAGAGCAGAACGATGTTCTTGCCCTCGAGATAGCGGTGCGGAACGCCAGCGCGCTTCATATCCTTGAAGTTCTTGGAGAGCTTGAGCAGGTACTCGATCTCCTCGGTGGTGAGGTCGAGAAGCTTGAGGAAGCTACGGCCGGAGAGGTTAACACCCATGGTTCGATTCCTTTCGAAGAAATGAATTACGTAAGTATTAGTGTTGCCCGTTTAACGGGCGAAGCCGGTGCGGTTGTAGGGGGACCGCACCGGAAATGGAAAGACTTAGAGGTCCTCGCGCCAGAAGGGCATGCTCATGCAGCGCGGGCCGCCGCGGCCGCGGGAGAGCTCGGCGGAGGGCACGACGAGAAGGTCCAGGCCCTCCTTGTACAGCACGTCGTTGGTGACGGTGTTGCGGGCGTAGACGCAGATCTTGCCGGGCTCGACGCACAGGGTGTTGGAGCCGTCGTTCCACTGCTCGCGGGAGGCCGCGATCGGGTCGCCGCCGCCGCAGGGGATCAGCTTGACCTGGTCGACGCCGGTGGCGTCCTCCAGGACGTGCTCGAGGGTGTCCTCGATCAGGCGGATGTTCACGTCGCCCGGGTTCTTGCCGGCGGTCAGCTCGTAGACGCGCAGGGTGCCCATGATGGCGGGGTGGATCGTGAACTTATCGACGTCGATCTGGGTGAAGACCGTGTCGAGGTGCATGAAGGCGCGCGAGACCGGGATGTCGAAGGCCAGGATGCGCTCGACCTTGGAGTCGGAGTTCCAGAAGATGTTCTGGGCCATGACGTCGATCGCGGCGGCCTGGGTGCGCTGGGAGATGCCGACGGCGAGGGTCTTCTCGTTGATGTTCAGCACGTCGCCGCCCTCGGTGTGGAACTGGCAGTCGCGGCGGAAGTACAGCGAGACGTCCTTGTAGTCGGGGTGGTACTTGAAGATGTACTTGCCGTACAGGGTCTCGCGGTTGCGGGTGACCGAGTACATGCGGTTGAGGTTGACGCCCTCGCCGATGACCGCGAACGGGTCGCGGGTGAAGTAGAGGTTGGGCATCGGGTCGATGATCAGGTCGGACTCGGACTCGGAGTTGACCAGGGAGTCGAGGGTCGTGGACGCCGTGAGGGGCATGTCGATCTCGGACTTGGTCATGCCGGCCATGGTCTTCTTGACGAACTCGAGGTTGTCCTCGATGGAGTCCAGCTTCTCGCGGACGATCTGCGGCATGTGCTGGCCGCGGATGCCGGCCTCGGCGATGTACTGGTCGGTGAACTCGGCGCGGGCGCCGGGGACCTGGTCGAACACCTCGGCGACGAGGTTCTCGAGATAGAGGACCTCCACGCCCTGGTCCCTCAGGATCTGGGCGAAGGTGTCGTGCTCCTGCTGCGCGACCTCCAGGAACGGGACGTCGTCGAACAGGAGTCGCTCGAGCTCGTCGGGCGGCAGGTTGAGGAGCTCGTCGCCGGGACGGTGCAGGCAGACCTTCCTGAGCTTGCCGATCTCGGAAGGCACGTGCAGACCTTTCGTCATGGCCTCCTACCTTTCTTTCGGGCCCTTGTCAGGGCCGATTCGTTAGCGCCCCTCCGTGTGAGGCGTTATTGCTGACGACATATTTATATCCAAAATCAGCTCATACTTCCACCTTGCCCCCGAACGGTTTTTTATAGGGGGTGAACGGCATACACATATACTTCACGCATGGCACACTTCATCTTAATAAAGCGTATTTACGTGCTTAAACGCGTTTTCAATCCAGAAATCAAATGGAACTAAACTTTGTTAAACCACCCTCAAATTGTATATTTCCAATAAAGCTATGAATAGAATTAGCGATTCGTACCACGTCTCAACCATTTTCATTTTTATTCAGAAAAAAGTTTGTCCTATTCATTTCTGGTAAACAAATTACCGTTTACCAGACGCTTGATACCGTTCACCGGAAGCTCAGTATAAGGCCCGGCGGATACCGACTCGCTTTACGGCCCCATTTGTAACAACTTGACTTCTCGGTATGGAAAAACGGATCCGCTTCCCCTAGGGAAACGGATCCGTTTTCGATTATCTTCGACCAATTTGGATAAGGCCCTCGAAGATCATCGGAATCCTAGCGATCAAACTCCGCCAGTGCCTCGCCCAACAGCCTCAGGCCCTCGCGCAGAACGTCCTCGCTCGCGCAGTAGCCCAGGCGTGCGCCGCAGGGAAGCTCAAAACGGCTACCGGGTACCAGCAGCACTCCCGTCTCGGACAGCAGGCGCCTGCAGAACTCCTCGTCATCCTCGGGAATATCCAGCTGGATAAACGAGGTGGACACGCCCTGCGGGGCCGTCCAGGAAACGCGATGCTGCGTATCGATCCAAGCCTGCGCGATATCGCGGTTGCCAAACACGATCTTGCGATTGCGCTCGAGAATCTTATCCTTGTGCTCAAGCACATAGGTCGCCAGGTCATCGTTGAACACTCCGCCGCAGATCATGGTGTAATCGCGATAGGTACGGATGCGGTTGGACACCTCTTCGTCGGCCACGACCCAGCCCACGCGGGCCGCAGGCGTCGAATAGGTCTTCGACAACGAGTTGGTGACAATGGCCCTCTCGCACACGTCGACCATCGACATAAAGGACTCAGTATTTTCGAGCGGCAGATACACCTCGTCACTCAGCACGTAGGCGCCCACCGAGCGGGCGATCTCGGCAATCTGGCCGAGCATATCGGCATCGAGCACCGTACCGATGGGGTTCGATGCGTTGTTGATGCAGATGAGCTTGGTGTCGGGGCGCACCAAGCGCTTGAGTTCCTCGATATCGGGCTTCCAGCCGAGCTCTTCGCGTAGCTCCCAATACTCGACCTCGGCGCCCAGCGTGCGCGGAATCTCGTAGAGCGGCGCATAGGTGGGCCACTCGGCGATAACGTGGTCGCCGGGTTCGACCACAGCCATGATGGCGTTGAGGTTAGCGCCCGTGCAGCCATTGGTCTGCAGAATGTGATCGGGATTGACCTCGCGACGATACAGCTTGGCAACCTCGGCCTTAAACTCCGGCGAGCCCTCGATCCAGCCGTAGTTCATCTTCTCGCGGTCCAGGCGCTCGTAGAACGTGGCGCCGCCCTGCTCATCGAGCGCGCGCAGCTCGCCCATGGTGAGCGACGAGATCGTCGACTGGGCGATGTCCCACGTGGCGCTCTTCTCCCAAACGTTGAGCCATTCCTCAACGCCAATCGTCTTAATGTCCATGGCCAAGTTCCTTACAAAAGCAGTCATCCAACCGTGTTGACGTTCCTCATACAAGATTGGGGCGGCGCGAAAACCCGCACCGCCCCAATGGGAGACATCTAACGACAGCTAGATGTATGTATTAAGACCTGTACGGGTCCTAGAAGACCCTAGAGGTCCTCGCGCCAGAAGGGCATGCTCATGCAGCGCGGGCCGCCGCGGCCGCGGGAGAGCTCGGCGGAGGGCACGACGAGAAGGTCCAGGCCCTCCTTGTACAGCACGTCGTTGGTGACGGTGTTGCGGGCGTAGACGCAGATCTTGCCGGGCTCGACGCACAGGGTGTTGGAGCCGTCGTTCCACTGCTCGCGGGAGGCCGCGATCGGGTCGCCGCCGCCGCAGGGGATCAGCTTGACCTGGTCGACGCCGGTGGCGTCCTCCAGGACGTGCTCGAGGGTGTCCTCGATCAGGCGGATGTTCACGTCGCCCGGGTTCTTGCCGGCGGTCAGCTCGTAGACGCGCAGGGTGCCCATGATGGCGGGGTGGATCGTGAACTTATCGACGTCGATCTGGGTGAAGACCGTGTCGAGGTGCATGAAGGCGCGCGAGACCGGGATGTCGAAGGCCAGGATGCGCTCGACCTTGGAGTCGGAGTTCCAGAAGATGTTCTGGGCCATGACGTCGATCGCGGCGGCCTGGGTGCGCTGGGAGATGCCGACGGCGAGGGTCTTCTCGTTGATGTTCAGCACGTCGCCGCCCTCGGTGTGGAACTGGCAGTCGCGGCGGAAGTACAGCGAGACGTCCTTGTAGTCGGGGTGGTACTTGAAGATGTACTTGCCGTACAGGGTCTCGCGGTTGCGGGTGACCGAGTACATGCGGTTGAGGTTGACGCCCTCGCCGATGACCGCGAACGGGTCGCGGGTGAAGTAGAGGTTGGGCATCGGGTCGATGATCAGGTCGGACTCGGACTCGGAGTTGACCAGGGAGTCGAGGGTCGTGGACGCCGTGAGGGGCATGTCGATCTCGGACTTGGTCATGCCGGCCATGGTCTTCTTGACGAACTCGAGGTTGTCCTCGATGGAGTCCAGCTTCTCGCGGACGATCTGCGGCATGTGCTGGCCGCGGATGCCGGCCTCGGCGATGTACTGGTCGGTGAACTCGGCGCGGGCGCCGGGGACCTGGTCGAACACCTCGGCGACGAGGTTCTCGAGATAGAGGACCTCCACGCCCTGGTCCCTCAGGATCTGGGCGAAGGTGTCGTGCTCCTGCTGCGCGACCTCCAGGAACGGGACGTCGTCGAACAGGAGTCGCTCGAGCTCGTCGGGCGGCAGGTTGAGGAGCTCGTCGCCGGGACGGTGCAGGCAGACCTTCCTGAGCTTGCCGATCTCGGAAGGCACGTGCAGACCTTTCGTCATGGCCTCCTACCTTTCTTTCGGGCC
>CABSMS010000062.1 GCA_902478885.1 uncultured Collinsella sp.
AGACAGGTAGGAGACACCGTCACAGCTGGTGTCGTTGACCGGCAGCTCGGGCATCTCAAAGCCAACCTGCACGCCGGACTCGTTGAGGAAGCGCACGATAGCGCGCAGCTGGCTCTCGTAGCCGCTGCAGCGGCAGAGATTGCCGGCGAGCTGGCGCGAGAGCTCCTCGCGCGTGGCAACGAGGCTCGGGTCCTCCTTGGCGGCGCGGGCAAGCGCCAGCACGTTCATGATGAGGCCGGGGGCGCAAAAACCGCACTGCTCAGCGCCTTCGGCAGCCATCGCACGGGCGAGCGCCTCGGACTCGGCCTTGAGGCCCTCGAGCGTGGTGATGGTGTGGCCCTCGACACGCGCGGCGGGAACCGAGCAGCTCAGCACCGGGTCGCCGTCGAGCCACACCGTGCACAGGCCACAGTTGGTGGTCTCGCAGGCGCAGCGCACCGACGCGCAGCC
Organism: uncultured Collinsella sp.; assembly: GCA_902478885.1. Lineage (GTDB taxonomy): Bacteria > Actinomycetota > Coriobacteriia > Coriobacteriales > Coriobacteriaceae > Collinsella. The sequence continues at coordinate 451 of CABSMS010000062.1, forward strand.
CTGCTCACGCAGCAGCGCAAAGAGCATGGTGTCGGGGGCAATCTGAACCTTGACCTTACGGCCGTTGAGCGTAAAGGAAAGATCGATGAGTTTGGCAGCCATTAGCGCACCTCGCTAGAATCGACGCCGGGCACGCGGCGGCAGGAATACTCGTCCGTGGCAAACTTAGGAATCTGCACGCCCTCGAACTCGCGGGCAAGCGCGGCCGAAAGCTCGATGCCGGCGGCGCGGCGCACGGCCTGAATCGCTAGCGGAGCCGAGATGCGGCGGCGGTAGTCGGCCGAGCCCCACATGTTGGTGCCGTAGCTCAGGGCACGCACGGATGCGGCCAAGGCGCGCAGCTCGTCCTCGGAAGGCTGCTCGTTCACCAGACCGCACGCCTCGCCCTGCAGCAGGGTCGCGCGCAGCGGGCGAGCACCCACGGTGACGTGCCAGGTGTTGTCCCACCAGGCGGCGGTGACGTTGAGCGAGGGGAAGTCGGTCGCAGCCTTGCGCACGGCCTCGTAGCTCGCACGGTAGTCGTGTTTAACGACCACGATGTGCTCGATCACGTCGCGCACGTAACCCATGTCGACGAACTCGGCGAGCGGCACGCGGCCGGCGCCCGTCAGCTCAACATAGGAATCGAGCGCCAAAAAGGCCGAGAGCACGTCCGAGAAGCCAAAGCGACCGTAGATGCTGCCGCCCACCGTGGCGGTGTTACGCAGCTGCACGCCCACGATATCGTGAACGGCGAACTCAAAGACATGGTTGACGAGCACGTTGAGCTCGGCATGGCGCTCGAGCTGGCGCAGGGTGCACATGGCACCGATGCGAAACTCGGTCTCGGTCTCCTCGATCTGATCGAGCCCGCAGGCCGAAAGGTCAATCGCCGTCGCCACGCGACGCGAACCCAGGCGCATCCAAATGCCACCGCCCACAATCTTGTTGTTGCGGTTCTTCTGCAAGAGCTCATAGGCTTCGGCCGCGTTTCCAACACGGACGTAGGTACCGAACTTGAGCACGTTCTCCCCCATCTCTCCACTTGTCCAGTACTTTTAAGTGTACCAAACGAGGGGCCGCACACCGTTTTAGGACAAAATCCACCCACCCATCCATAACTTGCGGTGATATACGGACTGATTAGCCGTTCTGGGACGCTTAACAGTCCGTATATCACCGCAAGTTATGAGGAGTCCTCCGGGATAGAAAAGGCTCCCAGCCGGAATGGCTGGGAGCCTCATCACATGCTATATCGAGCGAAGATTTAGCAGACGCCCTGGGCGAGCATGGCGTCGGCGACCTTCAGGAAGCCAGCGATGTTGGCGCCCATGACAAAGTTGCCCTCCTGGCCATACTCCTTGGCGGTGTCGTCCACGTTGTGGAACATGCCACGCATGAGCTGCTCGAGCTTGCCGTCGACCTCCTCGAAGGTCCAGGACAGGTGCTCAGCGTTCTGGCTCATCTCAAGGCCGGACACGAGCACGCCACCGGCGTTAGCAGCCTTACCGGGCATAAAGGCGACGCCGTTCTCCTGGAAGTAGGTCGTGGCCTCGATGGTCGTGGGCATGTTCGCGCCCTCGCCGACCACCTTGCAGCCGTTGGCGACGAGCGCCTGGGCGTCCTCGAGCAGCAGCGTGTTCTCGCGAGCGCAGGGCAGCGCGATGTCGCAGGGCAGCTGCCACACGCCGCGGCCGTCGCCCTCGTGCCACACGGCGTTGGGCTTCTCGTCAACGTACATAGCGAGCGTGACACCCTTGTCGTGGCCGGAGCGCTTCTTGTTGTAGACATGCTCGAGCACGGTGTAGTCGATGCCGTCGGGATCCTCGACCCAGCCATGGGTGTCGGAGCAGGCCAGCACCTTGCCGCCGAGCTGGGAGACCTTCTGGACCGCGTAGATGGCGACGTTACCGGAGCCGTGAACGACGACGTTCTTGCCCTCGAAGGAGTCGCCGCGGCTCTTGAGGTACTCGTCCACAAAGTAGGCCAGACCGTAACCGGTGGCCTCGGTACGGGCGAGCGAGCCGCCAAAGGAGAGGCCCTTGCCGGTAAGGACGCCGGTCCACTCGTTGGTCAGGCGCTTGTACTGACCGAACAGGTAGGCAACCTCGCGGCCGCCAACGCCCAGGTCGCCGGCGGGAACGTCGGTGTTGGGGCCAATGTGGCGATAGAGCTCGGTCATGAAGGACTGGCAGAAGTGCATGATCTCGTTGTTGGACTTGCCCTTGGGGTCAAAGTCGGAGCCGCCCTTGCCGCCGCCCATGGGAAGGGTGGTCAGGCTGTTCTTGAGGATTTGCTCCAGGCCCAGGAACTTGAGCATACCCAGAGTGACCGTCGGGTTAAAGCGCAGGCCGCCCTTGTAGGGTCCAATGGCAGAGTTGAACTCGACGCGGTAACCGCGGTTGACCTGAACCTTGCCCTGGTCGTCGACCCAGGGGACACGGAACATGACGATCCGCTCGGGCTCGACGAGGCGCTCAAGCAGGGCGGCCTCCTCGTACTCGGGATGGGCGTCGAGCGCCGGCTGGATGGTGCCGAGAATCTCGGTCGCGGCCTGGATGAACTCAGGCTGCTCGGGATAGCGGGCCTTGAGCTCTTCGAGAACTTTCTGCGTGTAGCTCATGCTTCCTCCAATTGATGGAAAAGAAAAGTGTCGTTCGAGGCGCCCCATGCGCCGCGAGCTTTATCGAGTATGGATAATATCGCACTGTTGCAGCGAAGTTTCGCATAAGCCGACGAGCAGATGTTTCGTTTTGATTACGATGCAGGTAGAAGCGTTTTTGAGTGCCCAACGCGCAAATCGCGTGTTTCGAAGCTGTTTCGTCCACATGTTCCAAACCACCACATTGGGCACCTTTGTGGTGGTGTTGGTGGTTAGAGGACGAGCTGATGGTAGTCGGCAGGGGTTATGCGGCCCTCGGTGGCGGCGCGGAAGGCGGCGAGCGCATCGCCCGAGAACGGCATGGCCCAGCACAGGCCGCAACCTGCGGTAATGGAGCCGGGCAAAGGCATAATGCGCCCGGGCACGCCGGCATCCAGGCAAAGCTGCTCGCACTCCATCACATCGAAGGTGCTGTCGAACGAAACGATAATCTTGCGCTCGTGGTCGAGGGCATCACCGGACGGGCCTTCGCGATGTGCCTCGCGATACGCCGCGGCGTCCGCTTCCTCTTCCGCAGTATGTCCACAGCCACCGCAGCCGCAGGTACAGGGCTCGGAACCATCGCAAGTGCAAGGCTCTCCCGTGTCGGGACAAATATCGTGAGACATGGCAACTCCAATCGTCTAGGCGAGTAACTCGGCCGCCGCAAACTCCTCGGGCGTATTGACGTTTTCGAAGCAGAGCGTCGAGCCCGCGGCCTTAACGATCTGCGGTTCATCTATATAACCAGCCTGAACGCGATTGATCAGGCAGCGAATGCGTTGGCGGTCGCAGGAGAGCAGCTCTTGGGCAACTGGCGCACATGCGTCACGGCGCCAGACGGCGCAAAGCGGCTCAATGCCACGCTCCTCGCGCGGCACGCACACGTCGAGCGCCTCAGCCTCAACACGATCGGCGAGCGCGCCGATGAGTTCCGGCGAGACAAACGGCATATCGCAAGCGACGATCGCCACGAACGGCAATCGCGCCGCGGCCAACGAGCTCGCGATGCCGCGCATGGCACCGGCGGGACCGTCGACGTCCATCACCACGCGGGGGCGCAGGCCATCAAACATAAGCTCCTCAAGGTAGGCAAGCTCGCAGGGGCGCGACGTCGTCACGACCAGCTCGCCGGCAACTGGCGCCAGCCGACCCAGCACGCGCTCGATGAGCGGCTCACCGCAAAACGCCATGCGCGCCTTATCGCAGCCCATGCGCGACGACATCCCGCCCGCTTGAACGACACAAGAAAGATCGGCCCGTCTTACGGTAGTCATACGGCAAACCACCCCCTTCGGTATGCTCAAAACTCGACGCACGAAGCCAAATACCGTCGCCGATAAAGCGGGCGGCACGGCAAACCCATGCAAAAACAAAACAGCGCCTTTGCGGCACGCAGCAAGACCGCGAGCACAAAAGCGCTGGTAGCGTATGGCGGGAACGTATGTGAATCGAACACATCCAAGACGTTTTGCACGCCTCGCAACGGTTTTGAGGACCGCGGAGCCCACCGGAGCCCATCCGTTCCCAAGTGCGACGGTATTTTACCAAACCGAGCGGGCCCCATCCCAAATAGACAAGCAAGAAGTTGCGGTGGAATAGTTCTTACTTAGGCTGCAAGACCCCAAAAACAGGAACTATTTCACCGCAACTGAGGAGGCGGGAGCGGGTAACCGGCCTAGCGCAGGGAGCGCAGGCCGCCGGCATCCTTGTCGAGCACCGTAAAGCGCACGGCATCCAGGTGCTCCAAGATGCTGATGGCGCGTTTGCGCGACACGCCCAGGGCCTCGCGCAGCACGCTCGTGGTGGCAGCGCCGCCGGCCGCCTCAATGGCGGCGGCGACGAGCTCACGCGCATGGGCCTCGGCAGCAGCGGACAGGGCAACGTCGCGCTCGACCTTAACGATTGCGCGGTTGAGGGAAAGCTCGCGCAGGGCACGCGTCATGGTGTCGCGGCCGAGCTGCAGCTGTTCGCCCACCTCGGGAAGCGCCGGTGCATCCAAGCCGGCCTCGTCAAGCAGCGCGACGATGCGCTCGCAAGCCTCTCGCACCACGCGTGCCGCCGCGGCGGCCGAATGCGGATCGAATACCTCGGCGCCCTCGGCGGCGCACACGCCACGCGAGCAGCCCTCGGCAATCAGAGCCGCGGCAACGGCTTCATCAGCGGCAGGCCACGCAGCATGGGCAACGGCACCGGGCGTAAAGCCCGTCTCCTTGGGAGCCGCCGCATGCATGGCTGACAGGGTCGCCGCCAGTGCATTCATCGCGGCGTCGAGCACGGAAGCATCTGCATACAGCGAGCCATCCGAGCCAGCAAGCGCGCGAGCAGCGCCCTTCGCCACCAACACGCGCAGTGCAGTATCGACCTCGCCGACGCCAAGATCCAAAGCCGCGGCAACATCAACCGCCGTAACCGGCAACGTCTGCAGCACCAGCCAAGCGCCCACACCGCCCGCGATATCGCCGGACTCGATCGCCGCATACAGCGCACGCTCTCCTTCGGCAAGCTCGCGCGAGCGACGGCAGCGCGAAAGCAGCACGCGCCCGCCGCCAATGAGCATCACGGGCGAATAGGACAGCACCACGACATGGTCCCCGGCACGTAGCGGCAGCGAGTTTTCCAAGCGCACCTGAACATTACGGGTCTCGCCCACCGCCATGGGGGCCTCGCCCTCCATAAGCATGATGCGGCCGACAACCTCGGCCGTACCCGCCATCACATGCACGCGCGCGCCCGACTCGAGCACACGCGGTTTAGCGCCCTCGCGGCCCAGGTAGGTAAACGTCATCATAAAGCGCAGCGTCTGGCCAAAACGGCCCTCCACGCCGAGCATCTCGCCGCGATCGAGCGCGGCGACAGCATCGCCCACCAAGTTGAGCGCCACACGCTGACCGGGCAACGCCTGCTGCGTGTCGCCATGCACCTGGATCCCGCGTACGCGGCAGACCGTGCGCGACGGCAGCGCGACGAGCTCATCGCCCACCGCAACCGGCGCATCGTGCAGCGTTCCCGTCACGACGGTGCCGGCGCCCTTGATCGTAAAGCAGCGGTCAATCGGCAGGCGCGGCGCGGCATCGCTCCGCTCGGCACGCTCGCGACAGGTATCCCAGCAGACACCCACCTGCTCGTCGAGCACCGCAAGCAGCCCGTCAATCCCCTCGCCCGTCTTAGACGACACGGGCACAATTGGCGCGCCCGCAAACACAGTACCCGACAAAAAGTCATCGACATCGAGCTCGGCAAGCTCGGTCATCTCGGCATCGGCCAGGTCACACATCGTCAGCGCCACCACCATATGCGTGACGCCCAGCAGCTCCAGCACATGCACGTGCTCGCGGGTCTGCGGCATCACGCCCTCGACGGCTGAGACCACCAGCACGGCAACGTCGATGCCCGTGGCACCCTGCACCATGGCGCGCAAGTAATGCGCATGGCCCGGCACGTCGACAAGGCCGACGATCTTGCCACTCGGCAGCGCCAGCTCGCCAAAGCCCAACTCCACCGTCATGCCGCGGCGACGCTCGACCTCAAGGCGATCAGGATTCTTGCCGGTCAGCGCCTCGATCAGTGCCGACTTACCGTGGTCAACGTGGCCCGCCGTGCCAACGATAACGGGACACTCCACCAGCGCCTGAACCTCACTCATCGAGCAATCGCCTTCTCAACGCATGCGGCAAGCGTCGACGCCGCCGTCTCGATATCGCGGTCGCCCACGAGCGTACGGACGTCAAACAAAATGCGATCGTGCGAGGCGCGCGTGACGACCGGCGTGTCGAAATCTTGGACGAGTGAGCGCTTGAGTGCGTCAACGGAAAGACGCTCATCGACAAGACGCACGGCAACGCACATGGTGGGCAGCTCGACGGTAGGCAGCGAACCGCCGCCGGGAGTCGACGACTCCTCGACGATCTCCACCTGAACGGCGCACAGGCAACCGGCCTTGTCGAGACCGGCGACCATACGATCGCGCAGCTTGCGGGCACGTCGCTCCAAATGGGTCTGCGGAAGCGTAAGCATGCTGAGCACCGGAATATCGCGATGGGCAACATCGGCGCCATCCATGTAGATACGCAGCGTGGCCTCGAGCGCCGACAGGGCCAGTTTGCCCGGGCGCAGGGCGCGCATAAGCGGATGTGACCCACAGGCCTGAACCAGGTCACGACGGCCCATGATAATGCCCGCCTGTGCTGCACCGAGAAGTTTATCGCCCGAGCACGACACCAAATCGAGCCCTGCCGAAACCGAAGCCGGCGTGGTTTCTTCGCCTCCGCGCACCAAGATGTCGTCGGGCAACAGCGCGCCCGACCCCTGATCTTCATAGAACAGCAGGCCGTGCTTATGGGCCAGTGCGGCGAGCTCCCGAGAGCCCACTTCCTCGTGAAAACCCTCGATGCGATAATTGGAAGGATGAACCTTGAGGATCATGGCCGTATCGGGCGTAATAGCTTGCTCATAATCTGCCAGGTGCGTGCGGTTGGTGGCGCCGACCTCGACGAGCTTGGCGCCCGAGGCCGCCATGACATCGGGGATGCGGAAGCTGCCGCCAATCTCGACAAGCTCGCCGCGGCTGACGATAACCTCTTTGCCCGCGGCATGGGTGGCAAGCACCAGCAGCACCGCGGCGGCATTGTTGTTGACCACGAGCGCGTCCTCGGCACCGGTGAGTGAGCGGATCAGCTGCGCGGCGTGCTCCTTGCGCGAACCGCGCGAACAGGTGTCCACGCTGTACTCGAGCGTGCTGTAGCCGCGCGCGACCTCGGCCACGGCCTTGGCGGCCGACTCCGCGAGCGGGGCGCGACCCAAGTTGGTATGGATGACCACACCCGTGGCATTAACCGCTGGGCGCAGGCTCGGCAGCGCGGAGCGGTGCGCACGCCACTCGATAGCCGAAGCCAGGTCACGCTTGGAACGCGGGGCGGCGCCGGCGCGAATGGCGGCGCGCTCCTCGTCAAGCTCGGCCGTGACGGCGGCATGGACCACCGCGTCGCAGGTCTCCCCTGCCGCCTTCACCACCGGCCACTCGGTGAGCAGCTCGTTGACGGAAGGAATGGCACGCAGACGGGCGCGCACCTCATCGGACATGTTCTGGCTATCGCTCATGTGCGGCCTTTCAAAACCAAAGGTGAATCAATCGTTCGAACGTCAAACTATCAGCCAATTCGATCGGCTGAGTCAATCAATCGTTATTATCCACGTGCTCCGTGATCTTTTCCACGCGAACGGCGTTTTCCTGGGTGAGCGCGGCACCTGTCAACGGATCCCAACGCAACGGCGTATGGTCGAGCGGGCCCACGCCCAAGGCTTGAGCGCCACCGACATCGGCGCCAAGCGAACGCCCGCCGGGGGCGGCCGACGTGAAGATGCACGCCGGATGCAGATAGGGCGTCGTCTCCACGCGCACGCGGTCGCGGCCCATATCGCTCACGAGCTCGACGATCTCGCCGTCGGCGATGCCCATGTGCGCAGCAGCATCGGCATTCATCTGCACGGCATCCAGGTCCGATCCAGCCTCGGCGGCACCTTGAGCCGCAAGCCTGCGCGAGGTGTGCGACTCAAAGGGACGGTTGCCACTAATGAGGCGAAACATCCCCGGGCCGGGCTCCACAATGGGCGCAATCCAGTTGGGCACACGACCCATGCCGACTCGTTCCCATACGTCGCTTGCCAGCGCAATTTTGCCGCCGGCAAGCGGAATCACCGGCTCACCCGTGCGCGACGGCAGCGCCACGCCCGTATCGGCCCAGCCGCGCTCCTTGAGCTCGTCCAGATCGATCCCAAAAGGCGCCACCTGGGCAGCCGTCAGATCGTCAGACGTAAACTGGAAATACTCGCCCACGCCACACGCCTGCGCCAGACCGGCAAAAATCTCCCGACCGGGACGTGTGCCGTCATGCTGCACGGGCAGCACGGCGTTGCGGTAGAACACGCGCGAATCGTTGACGCCCACGACCGTGCCCACACCGCGGTCGGCCTCCAGATACGTCACGTCGGGCAGCACGAAGTCAGAAGCACGCGCCGTCTCGGACCAACGAATATCAATCGTCACAAGCAAGTCGAGCTGCTGCAAAATACCCAACCAAGCCTGTGCATTGCCATAGCCCGCACCGGGGTTACTGGCATAGACGATGAGCCCACGCAAATCGCCGGCAAGAATCGACTGACCGATGGTCGTGCACAGTCCGCGCACCGGATCGACCAGTGGATAGCGCTCGGACCCCAGCTTGGGCTCGCGCGGCACCGGCGGCGTCGCAAAGCGAGTGGGATCGAGGTCGCCCAGTGAAAGCGGTGTGGGCGGATTGAGCGCGCCACCCGCATGTCCAATACAGCCCAGCAGCACATCGACCAAGCAGATAGCGCGTGCGGTCTGGGTGCTATTGGCATACGCGATGCCGATGCCACCATGAAAACCCGCATCCACCACAGCGGCAGGCGCGGCGGCAGCGAGATCGCGCGCCGTGGCGACAATCTCTGCGGCCGGCACGTCGCACATCGATTCGGCCCACTCGGGTGTCCAAGCACTGGCCGCCTGCGCCAGCTCGTCAAAGCTTGTGGCGTAGCGGTCCACGAACTCGTGATCGTACAGGTCTTCGGCTACCAGCACATGTGCGATACCCAGCAGCAACGCCAGATCGCATCCAGGACGTACGCGCAGCCAGCGGTCGGCAAGCGCAGCCGAGCCACTGCGCCGGGGGTCAACCACGATAATCTTAGCCCCACGTCGACGGGCATCGTTGAGCGCATCAACGGCCCCCATCGTCGACGAATCGACAATGGAGCGCCCCAGATACATGATGCAATCGGTATGCGCCAGGTCGGAGGCGGGGCTGTAGCCCAGACTGTGCTCCCAGCCGGTAAGTCTGCTTACCTCGCAGGCACCGTCGGCACCGTATACGTTGGGCGAGCCCAGCGCATGCATAAAACGATACGCCCAGTAACGGTCGAACGAGGGCACGCCGAGCGTCATGCCCAGCGCGCGCGGACCATGCCCGTCAACAATCCCCAAAAGGCACTCGGCAATCTGAGCAAACGCCTCGTCCCACGAAATCGCATCAAACCCCGAGCCATCAGCTCGTCGGCACATGGGGTGCACAATGCGGTCGCGCTCGTCAAACGGCATTGCCAGGCGATGCCGTCCGCGGGCACACAGGGCACGCGCCGCGCACGGATGCCCTGGCACCGGCAACTCGGCCGCCACGCGACCGTCCTCAACTCGTGCCGCAAAGGCGCAATCGGCATAGCATCCCCCGCATGTGGTCACCACGGCGCGACCGTCACGCTTCACAGCAGATGCCATCTCGATTACCCCTTTCACAAGCCAAACACAACAGGCCAAAAGCCCGGCAACGAGCCCCCAGACCCAAAAAGCCTCCCGCACGGCAACGCCCCGCGGGAGGCCCAACGTCAAACAGACGGTACCTTACGCCTCGGACTTCTTAGCGTAGATAAACCAGTAGCCGAGCGCGACCAGAACCGCGCCGCCCGCGATGTTGCCCAGCGTGGCGGCGGACAGGTTAAACGCAATGCCCGCGGCGTTGAGTGCATCGGCGCCGGCGACGTCGGCACCGTAGCCGCATGCATGCATCACGGCACCCATGGGCAAAAAGTACATGTTGGCAACGCAGTGCTCAAAACCGCAGGCCACAAAGGCGGCGATGGGCAGCAGAATGCCCACAACCTTATCGACCACGGTCTTGCCGGCGGTACCAATCCACACGGCAAGGCACACAAAGATGTTGCACAGGATGCCGCGGAAGAAGATCGTCACCCAGTCGATTGTCACCTTGCCGGCGGCGACGCTCACCATGGAATTGGCGACCGCCTCGCCGTTGAGCTTGTAAATGCCGGCCATGTACACCAAAAAGACGATGAACAGGGCACCGACAAAGTTACCGACCCATACGACGACCCAAGCCTTGAGCATCTGGACCAGGGTGATCTTTTTGCTCTTGAGCGCGCAGACCATAAGCGAATTACCGGTAAACAGCTCGGCACCGCACACCAGCACCAGCACCAGGCCCAGGCAAAAGCACAGGCCGCCCACGACGCGCTGGGCACCCCAGCCCAGCGTGCCGTCGCTCAAAAACACCGTAAAGAACAGGCCGCCGAAGGCGATGAACGCGCCGGCGAACATTGCCAACAGAAAGGCCTTAGCGACCGGCAGGTTAGCCTTGGTCACGCCGGCGGCCTCGGTCTTGGCCTCGATCGCGGCGGGCGCCAGGCAATCGGGAGTGGGATACTCCACCTTGGAATCTGCCATGTCAATCACTTCTTTCCTAACAAAATGGAACAAGTGCTCCTACTGCTCTTGCCCCAAGCGGACAAAGTGGGAAAAGTCGTTGGCGGCCACGGCGTCGTACACGGCGTCGACGGCCTCAAAGACCTCCGGGGACATGGGGTTGTAGAACTCCGTATCGCCCGGCTGAATCCCTATGAAGACGATATCTTCGCACGATTGCTCAATCTCTTCGATCAGAATCGACAAAGGGAGCGAATGCGTGGTGAACATCGACTTGCGGGCCACGTCACGTTTGTCGAGCAAGCGGATGGAACCGACGGGCAGCGCCATGTCGGCGGCATCGACCAAAACCAAACGCGGCGGACGCTCGCGCTTGACCTCGATGATGTCATCCTCGGGCGTTTGCCCGCCGTCGATGGTGTACCAACCGGCGATGGGCGCGTCCTCCATCTTTTTGGAGAGCACGGGGCCGGCGGCATCGTCGGCACGCAGCACGCTTCCCGCCGTGAGCACGATACCCGCAAACGGGGCGCCGTTCACGCGGCCATCCACAACGCAACCCATTACTGCAGCCTCCCCGTCAGATACACGCCCGACACATCGCGCACGCGCTCAACCAGATCGCGAAACTTCATTAAGAACGCGACCTGCTGGGCATGCAGGCCAAAGTCGTCATCGAACACCGAGATGCCGGCCTTGGCCGACCCGCGAAAACCGCGCTCGTCGAGCAGCGCATCGCAGGCCTCGAGCAGCGACGGCACCGCCGCCTTGTCAAGCTGGCACTCGCCAAAGGAACGGATGGCCTCGAACTTGGTCTTGGCCTCCCCCTCCGGCAGCGCGTCGACGAGCGAATAGAACACATCCACCGGCACCGACAGGCGCGGCTCAAAGCAATCGAGCACGCCGGTGTGGTGGCCCACGGCGAGCGTGTAGTACAGCACGTCGCAGGCCTCCTGGGGAACGTCTTCCTCGGTCTCCACAAACTTACGCGTGAGCTCGTAGAAGACCACCTGGTCGGGCGTATGGCCCAGGCAGGGGTCGGCGACGCCCTCGGCGACCTCGTCGCTTGCGCGCGAGGCATCGCCAAAAGAGCCGCCGAGCATACCGGGGCCCGCAAAGTAACCAGAGCGGTCCGTGAGCTCCATCTAGCGACCTCCGGCCAGCACCAGATCCTGCAGCGCCGAGTACACCTCGACGCGGCGCGGATCGTCCTGCTTATCGATGAGCAGCGCCATGGCACCGCGGATATCGCCCTTGGGCGCGCCCTCGAGCGTATCCATAAACTCATTGGCCAGGTCGCGGCCGTAACGGTAGCCGCTCATGGCGCGAGCTTCGCGCTCGATGGCCACGCGCAGCTTGTACGGCACGCCGGGGTGCAGGATATCGGCCTGCTCGCCGGCGGCCTCCACCGTGGTCTCGGCATGGAGCTTTTGGTCCAGCAGACCGAGCGCCATGGCAAAGCCGTAGACCTGTCTCTTATACACATCTCCGAGCCCACG
>CABSMS010000063.1 GCA_902478885.1 uncultured Collinsella sp.
CGGGCTGCGCCCAGGAAGCGCTTGGGCGGATACAGTGCCGCCGAATCGACGCCGCCCGAAAGGATGCGGCCTGAGGCGGGCGCGGCCAAGTTGTAGGCACGGGCAAGGCGCGTGATGGAATCGAGCACCACCACGACGTCGCCGCCCAGCTCCACGATGCGCTTGGCGCGCTCGATGACGAGCTCTGCCACGCGAGTGTGGTTTTCGGCGGGCATATCGAAGGTCGACGCAACAACCTCGCCCTTGATGGAACGCTGCATATCGGTGACCTCTTCGGGGCGCTCGTCGACGAGCAGGCAGATGAGGTGCACCTCGGGATTGTTAATCGAGATAGACTGGCAGATCTTCTTGAGGATCGTGGTCTTGCCGGCCTTGGGCGGGGACACGATCAGGCCACGCTGACCCTTGCCGATCGGCGACACGATGTCGATGGCGCGACCGGTAATGGAGTCCTTGCCGTGCTCCATGCGCAGCGGCTCGTTAGGATAGACCGGGGTGAGGTCGCCGAACTTGGGGCGGTTGCGAATCTGCTCGGGATCCAGACCGTTGACGGTCGTGATTTTGGCGAGGCCGGCGCGCTTGTCGCCGCCGCGCGAAGGACGAAGCGAGCCCTCGATGACGTCGCCCGTGCGCAGACGCGCGGAGCGAATGAGGTAGGCGGGGACGAAGGCGTCGTCGTTGGACTTCATGTAGCCATGGGCGTGGATGATGCCGGAGCTGTCCGGGCGAATCTGCAGAATGCCCTTGATGTCGCGGAAGCCCTCGGCCTTCGCGGCGGTGACGTAGATCTCCTCGACGAGTTCGGCTTTCTTCTTGCCGGTCGTCTCGATCTCGAACTCCTTGGCCTTCTCACGCAGCTCGGCGACCTTCATGGCCGCGAGCTCCTCGCGCGAAAGCGTGGGCTCGGTGGGGGCGGCATTACGCTCCTTATTGCGCTGCTTGCGATCGCGCTGACGGTTGCGGCGGTCGTTGTTACGGTCGTCCTTGCGGTCGCTGCGGTCGTCATTGCGCTTGTGCTGGCGACGGTTGGGGCGAGCGCCGTCTTCGCCCTCGGCGGGCGCGGCACCCTCGGTTGCGGCGGCGTCAACATTGGCCGCAGCGGCGTCATTGGCCTCGGCGCCGGAATCGACCTGCGCTTCGACATCAGCCTGCTGCTCGGCGGCCTTGGCCTTAGCGGACTTCTTACGACCGCGCTTGGGCTTCTCGGACGCAGGCCGTTCGACGTCTTGGGGCTCGGCGGCATCAGTCGATGCATCGGCGGTTGTCTCGGCGGAATCCTCGGACGTACCCTTCTTGGCAGCCTTAGTCTTAGACGTGCGCTTAGCAGCAGTGCGACGGCTGCGACCGGGACGGACGTCGGCGGGCTCGGCATCGGCGGGAGCGGCCTCGGAAGTCGTAGCATCCTGGACGGGTGCATCGGCAGCGGTTGCAGACTCGGCGGTCGCCGCAGCATCCCGAGCAGCTGCGGCTGCGGCTGCAGCCTTCTCTGCCTCGACGAAGGCCTTGGGCTTGCGACCGCGACGGTGCGGGCGCAAAGCCGGATCGACAACGGGAACTTCGCTGGCCTCGACAGACGCAGCGGGCTCAGCAGGCGATGCGCCCTCCCCTGCCGCGGAACGGACCGAAGCCTCAGTGAGCTCGGGGGTTACCTGTTCAGCAATCTGCTCGGCCTTAACAGCCGTGCGACGGCGTGTGCGCGTTGCCGGCCTCTCGGTCGGCAGGTCGGCGGCAGGGGTCTCGGGCACAGACGGAGCTGCGAGCTCGGTCAGAGCCGCGGACTCGCGCTCGGCAGCACGACGGCGGGCGCGCACCACCTGAGCCTCGCTAATCTGCGCCAACGCACGTGCCTGCGCGACCTCATCGGAAATCGGCGCCGAGGAGTCAGCTGCAACGGTGCGCTTGGCGCGCGTCGTGCGCGTGGTACGGCGCTTGGGCTTGGTGACCTCCTCGCCGTCAGCGGCAGGCTTGGTCGTGCGGCGCGTACGCTTGGGCTTTGCCAGAGCAGCCTCCTCACCAGTTGCAGGCACGGCCTTCTCAGCCGCTGCAGGCGTAGGCGTCGAAGCAGCCTTAGGCGTCTCAGGAGTCGAGGCTTGCGCGGGCGCCGCGACCTGGTCCGACGCAACCGGTGCAGCGGGAGCGGCTTGCGTCGTCGTTATTTCGTTTTCTTGCTGTTGATCAGACACAGTGTTTGCTCAACTTTCTTTTCAAGCCCTGTGATCACATGCTCCCTGCATAAACCTTCAGGGCGGCTAAACAGTCTAGTTCCGTTCAAGACGACGGACATCATTGATCTGTATCGAGATGATTGCGTCAATTACGCAGCGTTAGTGTAACACAACCGCCGTCACCTGCAACTTAGCCATTGGGGACGTTCTTAAACGACTAGTCAAAAGGGACATTCTTTGGTTTACCACCCACAAATCTAACTGCCTCCGCCAAAACTATGCCGGTTTACTACGATGAATCGCTCAACCGCGACCACTCCGAAACCTGTTGAACTAAAACCGCATGTAGATGCCTTGCACTTTTTAACGAAAAGCCGGCGTGGTTGGAATTTCTCAATTCATCGTAGTAAACCGGCATAGTTTCGTATTTCAAGCAGTTCCAAATTCGTCAATACGGCGGCGTTTGCAAAAAAGCCCGACCTCCGTGGGAGATCGGGCTTTCAAGGCTCAGTTAAACCAAGTCTGTACGGTCAAATGACTCGCAGATTACATCTGCTCGGGCGCAGAAACGCCAACGAGGGTGAGCACCAGGGCGAGCGTCACGCGGACGGCGTCGCAAGCGGCCAGACGGGCACGCGAAAGCTCGGGGTCGACGGGACGGCCCTCGCTCGGCAGCACCTGGCAGGCAGCGTAGAAGCTGTGGAAGTCGCCGGCGAGCTCCTCGGCAAAGTGCGTCAGACGGAACGGGGCGCGGTCGCGAGCGCAGCTGGCAATCAGGTCGGTGAGCTCGTTGAGCTTACGCGAAAGGGCGAGCTCGGTCGGATCGGTCAGCAGCGAGTAATCGACGTTCTCACCGATGGCCTTGGCGGCGACGGCCTTCATGCCCATCTCGTCAGCCTGCTCGGGCGTAACGTCAGCGGCACGGCGCAGGATGGAGCACACGCGGGCGTGAGCGTACTGCACGTAGTACACCGGGTTGGAGTTGTCGCGCTTCTTAACGGCCTCGATGTCGAAGTCGACCATCTGGTTAGAGCTCTTGGAGATGAGCGTGTAGCGAGCGGCGTCGGAGCCAACCTCGTCGACGAGCTCCTGCAGGGTCACCATGGTGCCCTTGCGCTTGGACATACGGACGGGCTTGCCGTTGCGCAGCAGGTTGACGAGCTGGCCCAGCAGAACCTCAAACTTGCCGGGGTAACCCAGAGCGTCGCAGACGCAGCGGACGCGCTCGATGTAGCCGTGGTGGTCGGCGCCCCAGATGTCGATGACGTGGTCGACGCGCTGGAACTTATCCCAGTGATAGGCAACGTCGGAGGCGAAGTAGGTGTACTCGCCGTCGGACTTGATCAGGACGCGGTCCTTGTCATCGCCCAGATCGGTGGAGCGGAACCACAGGGCGCCGTCCTTGGTGTAGAGGTAGCCCATCTTGTCGAGCTTCTCAAAAGCGCGGTCGACGGCAGAGGTGCCGGCGGTCTCGCCCTCGGTGTCCTTCACGTACAGCGAACGCTCGGAGTACCAACGATCGAAGTCACAATTGACGGCGTGGCAGAGGTCGCGCATGTTGTCGACCATCTTCACGTAGCCGCGCTCGCGGAAGCTCTCCATGCGCTCCTGCGGATCGGCGTTGACCCACTTGTCGCCGTCGGTGCGCCAGAACTCGGCAGCCTCGTCGATGATGTAGTCGCCGCCGTAGGAGTCCTTGCCCAAGGTCTCGGCAAAGTTGTCCTGATACGGATGGGTCTCAGGGTGTTCGTCGTTCTCGTCGGCAACAAAGGCGTCGCGGTCGGCGATCAGCAGCTTGTGAGCCTCGTCGATATCCACGCCCTGCTTGGCGATGATGTCGGCAAGCTGCATATAGCGCGTGCTGATGGAGTTGCCGAAGGTGTTCATCTGAGAGCCGTGGTCGTTGATGTAGAACTCACGCTGGATGTCGTAACCGGCGTGGTCCATAACACGGCAGAGCGAGTCGCCCAGCGCGGCCCAGCGGCCGTGGCCGATGTGCATGGGGCCGACGGGGTTGGCGGAGACGAACTCGACCTGGGTCTTCAGGCCACCACCGACGTTGGACTTAGCGAAGTCCATGCCCTTCTCGCGAGCCTCGCCAAAGATGGCATTCTTGACGGCGACGGAGAGGTAGAAGTTGATGAAGCCGGGGCCTGCGATCTCGACCTTCTCGATCGCGGGGTCCTCGGGCATATGGGCAACGATGGCCTCGGCGATCTTACGCGGGGCGCAGTGGGCCAGCTTGGCGGACTTCAGGGCCATGGTGGAGGTCCACTCGCCATGAGAAGTGTCAGCCGGTCGCTCGATGGCGCAATCGTCAAGTTCAAATGCGGAAAGGTCGCCGGCCTCCTGGGCCGCAGCAAGCGCAGCGCGTACCAGCTCTTCAATCTTCTCGGGCATAGGTCCTCCTTGTGTTAAAGCCCCCGAGCTCTTGGTCACTCGTAGGGCAAAAGCCAGAGTTTGTAGCACTCTATCACAAGCGGTAGCTACTGTCGCAGGGTAAAGCTAATAGATATTGCATATGCACAAAATTGACTACAGCTTGTATGGAGTCACTCAAAGATGCCAGTCTGCCTGCAAATTATGCACGCGTTGAAAATGCATAAAGGTGTGAATGAGCTGCGTCTGTTATCGAATACTCTTACCTATCGGAGTTGTGTGCTTTTCCTGCATAAAGTAAGGGTTTGCGCACGTCAGCGTGTTATTCTAGTCATACGTAAATTCGTATAAGTTGGAGGTAGCATGTTCTCAATCGGTCAACACGTCATTCATCCGGGCCAGGGAGTCTGCACCGTCGTCGGTTTTAGGGACGACACGCCGCAGCCCATGCTGCTGCTCGAGACCAAGCAGGGACATGCGCAGACGATCCTCATGTACCCCGTGGCGCAGGCCGACCGTTTGCACGCCGCTATCTCGCAGCAAGATGCCGAGCACCTGCTGAGCCACTACGACGAGCTAGAGTGCGACACCTTTACCGAGCGCAACAGCTCACTTGAGGAGACGCACTTTAAGCAGCAGCTCAAGCTGGGCGCGCCCGAGACGGTCCGCGTGGCAAAAACCATGATGCACCGCATTCGCCAGGCCGAGGAAGCTGATAAAAAGCCCAGCTCCTACTACATGCGCGTACTCAAGGAAGCCAAGCGCCGCTCCATCGAGGAGTTCGCTGTGGCCTTGGGCGTCACCGAGGAGGACGCCGAAGCCCGCCTAGCCCAAGCCGCCCTCAACTAACCCATCCGCGCCAAAAACCACCACAAAGGGGACAGGCACCTTTGTGGTGGTTTTCTTGTTCTAGTAGTATTCATTCTTATCGATACCCACGAGCACAAGGAGTCTCCTATGGCAGAGCCGCTTACCGCCGGAATCACCCGCGACCGCGCGTTTGAACTGCTTAACGAGCACAACAAAGACCCGTTCCACATCACCCATGGCGAGACGGTCGAGGGCACCATGCGCTACTTTGCGCGCGAGTTCGACCCCGAGAACGAGGAGTTTTGGGGCATCGTCGGCCTGCTGCACGACTTGGATTGGGAGGAGCATGAGGACGACCCCATGAACCACACCATCTATGCTGCCGAGATTCTTAAGGGCGAAGGTGCGTCTCCCGAGCTCATTCGCGCCATCCAAACGCACACGTCGGACTTCAACACCTCGCTGCCCAAACCCGAGCTGCAGATGGAAAAAATCCTGTTTGCCTGCGATGAGCTCACCGGCCTGATCGGCGCTGCCGTCATCATGCGCCCGAGCAAGAGCGTTATGGACTTTACGACCAAGTCGCTCAAGAAGAAGTTCAAGGACAAGCGCTTTGCCGCCGGCTGCTCGCGCGACGTGATTTCGCAGGGCGCCGAGATGTTGGGCTGGGAGCTTCCCGAGCTCTTCGACCGCACCATCGCGGCCATGCAGTCCTTCGCCCCCGACCGCGATACCTTCCAGTCCTAACCGCCCACGCCACCTAAAACCACCACAAAGGGGACAGGCACCTTTGTGGTGGTTTTCGTTTACGAGGGGTTTAGGGGCGGACCTGGCCGGTGCCGCGGAGCTTGTATTTGTAGGTGGTGAGGGCCTCGGCGGCAAAGGGGCCACGGGCGTGGAGCTTTTGGGTCGAGATGCCGATCTCGGCGCCCAGGCCAAACTCGCCGCCGTCGGTGAAGCGCGTGCTGGCGTTGGCGTACACGGCCGAGGCATCGACCGCATCCAGGAAGCGCTCGCAAGCATCCGTGTCCTCGGCAACGATGGCCTCGGAGTGCATCGTGCCGTAGCGGTTGATGTGTGCGATGGCCTCGTCCTCGCTTGCCACGACCTTCACGCTCATCTCGAGCGCCAGGTACTCGCGACCCCAGTCCTCCTCAGTCGCGGCGACGTAGTCATCACCCTCGGCAAGCCCGGCATCGGCGCATGCGGCGCAGGTTGCCTCATCGCCGTGAATGAGCACGCCGTGGTCATGCAGCACGGCCACGACTGCGGGCAAAAACGCATCGGCCACAGCACGATCGACCAGCAGCGACTCGGCAGCATTGCACACGCCTACGCGCTGGGTCTTGGCATTAACGATAATGTTGAGTGCCTTATCAAAGTCGGCGGATTCATGCACGTAGATGTGGCAGTTGCCCGTACCCGTCTCGATCACCGGCACGAGCGACTCGCGCACGCAGCGCTGGATCAGGCCTGCACCGCCACGTGGAATGAGTACGTCGACGATGCCGCGGAGCTTCATGAGCTCGCCAGTGGTCTCGCGGTCGGTGGACTCGATCATCGACACGGCCTCGCGCGGGAAACCCTTGGCCTCGAGCGCATCGGCCAGCAGCTCAGAAATCATGGCACACGAGTGATAGGCCAGCGAGCCGCCGCGCAGAATGCAGGCATTGCCGGTGCGGATGCAGATGCCCGCGGCGTCGGCCGTCACGTTAGGGCGCGCCTCGTAGACCATGGCGACCAGGCCCAGCGGCACACTCACACGGGTCAGGTCCACGCCGCTTGCAAGCACGCGGTGGTCGAGCACGCGGCCCACGGGATCGGGCAGCTCGGCGAGCTTTTCCAGGCCGGCGGCCATGCCCTCGACGCGCTCGGGCGTCAGCAGCAGACGATCGAGCAGTCCGGCCGAGGTACCCGCATCGCGCGCGGCGGACATATCGAGCTCGTTGGCGGCGACGATGGAGTCGACACCGTTACGCAGTGCTGCGGCCATGGCGCGCACGGCCTCCTGGCGCTGCTCATCGCTCGCCGTGGCAAGCGAGGCCGACGCTGCCTTGGCGGCAACGGCAAGATCGTGGACATACGTGGCTATATCGACCGACATGGGCGGCCCTTTCTCCTAGAAGTTTGCAACCATGGTAGCCGATTTGCGCATGGCCTCGCCCGCGGCGGTAGAATTGGTCAACCCGAAACACCGCAACGAACGGAAGACTCACATGGCCCTCATCACTTCGTACCACGTCCCCGGCCTTTACGTCGAGGACCACAGCATCGACGTCCCCCTTGACTGGCGCGGCCTGGAGCCGATGCTCCTGGCCGTCGGCAGCACCATGCGCCGCGGCGCTATGCCGGCACCCATCGCCGGCGCGCCCGAGAGCATCAAGCTCTTCTACCGCGTGGTTTGCGCGCCCGACCGCATCAACGACGATCTGCCACTGCTCCTGTTTTTGCAGGGCGGCCCCGGCGGAGAGAGCCCGCGTCCGCTGTCGCCCACAAGCGACGGCTGGATCGAGGAGGCCGTCAAGCACTTCCGCGTGGTCCTTCCCGACCAGCGCGGCACCGGACGCAGTAGCTGCGTGGACGGACGCACGATCAAGGCACTGGGTGATCGCGCAACGGCCGCCGGCGCCGATACAGCACGCTCGCAGGCGGACTACCTCAAGCGCCACCTCGCCAGCTCCATCGTGCGCGATTTTGAGTACCTGCGCCTCGTGGGCTTTGGAGGCAAGCCGTGGGTCACGCTCGGCCAAAGCTACGGCGGTTTTTTGACGCTGAGCTACCTGTCGCTCTTCCCCGAGGGCGTGGCGGCGAGCTTTACCTGCGGCGGAATCCCCCACGTGCCGGCGAGCGCAAGCGAGGTCTACGCGCACACCTTCCCGCGCATGGCCGCCAAGACGCAGCAGTATTATGACCGCTACCCCGCTGACGTCGAGCGCGTGGCAGCCCTGGCCGATGCGCTCGAAGCCCAGAAGCCCGTGCTGCCCGACGGCTCGCCGATGACGGTCGAGCGCCTGCAGCTTATGGGCAGCGACTTTGGCATGAAGCCGAGCTTTGAGCGCATGCATTGGATTATCGATCACGCGTTTGTTACTGGCGACGGCACGCTGACCTGCGGTGCCTCGGTATCTGACAGCTTTTTGATGCGCGCCTTCGAGCGCACCAACACGCGCACGAATCCGCTGTACTGGACGCTTCAGGAGTTCATCTACGCCGACGGCGACACCATGCCCATTCGCTGGGCCGCGGCAGAAGAGAAGGCACACCGTGCCGAGTTCGACACGCTCGCGCGCCCGCTCATGTTTACCGGCGAGGCCATGTTCCCGTGGATGTTTGAGCAGATGCCCGAGCTCAAGCCCTTCAAGCCCGCCATGGACCTGCTGATGGAAGACACAAGCTGGGACAAGATCTACGACCCGCAGCGCCTGGCCTGCAACGAAGTGCCGCTCCAGGCCGCGGTGTATTTCGACGACATGTACGTGGATTCGGACCTGCAGCTCGACACGCTCAGCCGCGTGGGCAACTCACATGCCTGGGTGACTAACGAGTTCGAGCACGATGGCCTGCACGGCAGCGTGGTGTTCAAGCACCTCTTCAACGAAGCCCTCAACCGCGGAGACCTTCGCCGAATCTACTAACAAAGGAGTGTCCCCACCTGCCGGCACAAAAAGAACGTCCCCAAGTGCCGAACAAGTGCCGGCAACGACAATGCCGCAGGTAGAGAACGGAAAGCGAAAACGCCCCTAAGCGAGCAAGGTGACGTGAAAGAGGAGGGCATTGACCTTTTGGTCATGCCCGACGATTGAACGTCAGATTGCTCGCTTAGGGGCGTTTGCAGCGTCAATTGGTTATGCGAAGACGATTAAATTATCCCTGTGTATCGCCGGCTTCTCGGCCAGGTCTGCCAGCAGGCGGTTGCTGGCGATCTGGTCCTGGCGGCGACCGGCAGCAAGCTCCAGCACGTCCGAATCGGCCTCAGCGATACCGCGGGCGACGACCATACCGCTCGGATCGCGCACATCGAGCACATCACCCTCGGAAAACGTGCCATCGACCTCGCGGATACCCACCGCAAGCAAGGAAGAGCCACGGCTTACCAGCGCCTTCGCAGCACCATCATCGACCGTCACCGAGCCATGCGCCTTGTCGCCCAGTGCGATCCACAGCTTGCGGGGTGCGATGTCCAGACGCTCCGCCGGCGGATCGAACAGCGTGCCCACGCTCTCGCCGCAGGCGAGGCGCACGAGCGCATCGGGCTCCTCACCCGAGCAAATCACGCTCTGAATACCCGCCGTCATCAGGATGCGGCTCGCGCGAATCTTGGTGATCATGCCGCCCGTGCCCACCGAAGTCGAAGAATCGCCTGCTGAGGCGATAATCTTGGCATCGATCTTATGCACGACCGGGACGAACTCGGCCGTGGGGTCCTCGTGCGGATTGGCGGTATAGAGGCCATCGATGTCCGAGAGCGTCACGCACAGATCGGCAGAAACCAGGCAGCTCACAAGCGCCGCCAGCGTGTCGTTGTCGCCAAACTTGATCTCGTCGACGGTGACGGTATCGTTCTCGTTGACGACCGGCACCACGCCCAGCTCCACCAGGCGCAGCAGGGCGTCGCGTGCATGCAGGTAGGACGTGCGGCGGGCCGTGTCGTGGCGCGTGAGCAGTACGAGCGAGGTGAGCAGGTCGCGCGCATGGAACTCCTCGTCGTAGGCCGACGAGATGATGCACTGACCAGCCGAGGCGCAGGCCTGCAGGCTCGGAAGGTCGCCGACCGGCTTGCGGTCGAAGCCCAGCACGGGATAGCCACAGGCGATAGCGCCCGAGCTCACCACGACCAGACGCCAGCCGAGCTTGCGCAGCGCTGCGGCCTGATCGGCAAGCCCGCCGATAAAGGCGCGGTTGACCTTGCCATCGGCACCCACCACCGTGGACGAACCGATCTTTACCACCATCGTTTTATAAGAAGTCGTCATACGTCAAACCAATCAACTGTTCAGCGAACGGCCGAGCTGGCGGCCAAGGGAGCGTGACTTGCCCCTACCGCCCAAGGAATTAGTGAGCCCAGGGGAAAGCCGAGGCCGCGGCCATGTTCTTGCGTACGAGCTCGTCGCGCACCTGAGCCAGGCCCTGCTCCATGCCCACCACATAGGTCTGCGGGTACAGGAAGCGCTTGAAAGCTGCGTCCAGATGATCGAGCGCCCAAACACAGCGCTCGCGCGCGTCCTGGATGCTCTCACGCGGAGCCACCGCACTGCCGTCGCGCACGATCGGCACCAGCAGCTCACGATACTCAAGTTCGGACACGTCGGTCACCAGGGCGGCATCATTCACGGCCACGAGGGTATTGCCACGCGCGGCGCCCTCCCCCGACAGATGATCCTCGTCATAGATCATGTCGCAGATCGGGCCGCCAAAGCCGTCGTAATAGCGGCGCACGCGCTGCACGCCCGGGATCGTGCGCTTGTAGGGCTGCTCGGAGAGCTTAACCACCGGCGTCCACGGGTCCGCCTCGCTCGCACGGCGGGCAGAAAGCTTATACACACCGCCCAGCGCCGGCTGGTCGTAGCAGGTCGCGAGCTTGGTACCCACGCCAAAGCTATCGATGGGCGCGCCCTGGTCGAGCAGCGACTGAATCGTGTACTCGTCCAGATCGTTGGAAACCGAGATCCCCACATAGGGCAGGCCCTCGGCATCAAAACGGCCGCGGACATACTTGGAGAGCTTGGCGAGGTCGCCGGAGTCGATGCGAATAGCCGACAGACGCTCACCCACCGCCTCCATCTCCTTGGCAACCGTAATGGCATGCTCGCAGCCCTCGCGCACGTCATAGGTGTCGATGAGCAGCGTACAGTTCTTGGGGCTCGACTTAGCAAAGGCGCGGAAGGCCTCGAGCTCGGAATCGAAGCTCATCACCCAGCTGTGCGCATGCGTGCCAAAGACGGGAATACCGTAACGGCGGCCGGCGAGCACATTGGACGTAGAGGAGCAGCCGGCAACGTAGCTCGCGCGCGCAACGGCCAGGCCGCCATCGGGACCCTGGGCTCGACGCAGGCCAAACTCCGCCACGGGACGACCGTCGGCGGCGAGCACCACGCGCGCCGTCTTGGTGGCGACAAGCGTCTGGAACCCGACGATGTTGAGCAGCGCCGTCTCGAGCAGCTGGCATTCCAGCGCGGGGCCGGTAACGCGCACCATGGGCTCGCGCGGAAAGACGAGCTCGCCCTCGGGCACGGCGTCGATGTTTACATGCGCACGAAAATCGCGCAGGTAGTCGAGGAATCCAGGTTTGAACATCGCGCCGCCGGCAGGGGCCTGGAGCGAGGCGAGGTAGTCGATGTCCTCGGGCGTAAAGCGCAGATTCTCGACCAGCTCGGGCAGTTCGGCGGTGCCGCACATGACGGCATAGGCGCTGCCAAAGGGATGGTCGCGGTAAAACGCGGTAAAACAACCCTGCTCATTGGCCTTGCCGCTCTCCCACAGGCCCTGGGCCATAGTGAGCTCGTACAGATCGGTGAGCATTGCAATGTCGGTGGGATGCGAGATGTCGGTCAAAGCCATGGGGCGACCTTTCGGATGTGTGGTACAGAATTTGAGGGTTGGATAAGGGCAGAGTGTTCGGACATGACGCCCGATGCAAATCGGTTAGAGCAGGCCCATGCTGGTCAGGATCGTGTAGCCCATAAAGATGACAAACGCGATGAGGGCAAGGACAATGATGATTTTTTGAGCCGGCGCCATGCCAGGGATCTCGTTCTCGCCCGTAGGTTCCTTGGAGGTAACCATGCGCTGGGCAAAGGTCATCTCGTCACGGCTCGGCTTGGGCTCGACGGACTTGGGACGAGCGGCCTTTTTAAGCTGAGGTTTGGGCGCGGCAGGTGCAGGCTTCGCAGCAGCGGGCTTGGGTGCGGGCGCGGGCGCCGATGCGGATGCGGCGTTCGCGGCGACCTCCTCGGCCTTCGCACGCTCGGCACGCAGGGCAGCCAGCTCCTCACGCTCGCGACGGGCCTCTTCCCGAGCCTCGCGGCGGGCCTTCTCGGCGCGGAGCTCTTCCAACTCAGCGCGCTCCTCGTCGGACAATGGTTGGGACTCAAGCTCGGCCATGGTACAGCCCTTTCTTTTAAAAAAAGCCGCCGACACAATGTCAGCGGCTTATCAAATCCAAGGGTGGAGACGAAGGGAGTCGAACCCTCGGCCTCTGCCATGCGACGGCAGCGCTCTCCCAACTGAGCTACGTCCCCAGGACAAGTCGATATTTTACCTACGGCTCGCCAACTGTCAACGCCCAATAACCAGTCTTTTTGGGGCGCGGCTTTTTTGACTACCATTCGCTCGATGATTTTTTAAGGCTCTGTTAGACCAGGATTGACATGCCGACCTGCCGGCTAACTCGCCGTCTCCC
>CABSMS010000064.1 GCA_902478885.1 uncultured Collinsella sp.
TATAAGAGACAGGGCTACGGACCCGTCGTCGAGGCGCTGCTCGGCGGCTATTACGTGGTCGATGACTTGGCTGCCGCGCTGGCTGCGCCTGTCGTTGACGGTGTGACCTATGTGACTCCCGATGGCGCCCGCGTAAGCTGTGGCGGCTTGGTGCGTGTGGGCCTCGATGCCGGCGAGGCGTCGGGTGCTCTGGAGCGTAAGCGTCGCATTCGCGAGCTGGAGGGCCTGGAGCCCGATCTTGCTGCCGTGTTTGAGCATGTTTCGGATCAGGTCGTCGAGGCCAACGCTGCCGTCGAGGAGGCCCGTGCTGCCGAGGGCGATGCTGCCGGCGAGATCGCCCGCCTTGAGGGCGAGCGTCGCTCCCTGCTGTCCGAGATCGGCCGCCTGGAGCAGAGTGCCAACAATGCCGAGGTCGAGCGCGTGCGCATTTCCAAGCGCCGCGAGCAGGCTGCCGAGGCTGTTCGTGCCGCACGCCCGCGCGTGGACGAGCTCACTCGTTCGCGTGATGAGTCCCGTGCGCAGGCGAGCGACCTGGGCCTGCAGATTGCCGAGGCCAATGATGAGCTCGATCGCGTGCGTCGCGACGATTCCGAGGCCGCCGGCAAGCTCGCCGACGCTAAGGTGCGCCTGGCTCAGACGAGCGAGCGCCTGCGTTCGCTGAAGGGCCGCGTGCCCGACCTGGAGCATCGTCTTGAGGGTATCGACCGTCGTATCCGCGGGACGCGTCAGGCCTCGCGCTCGCTCGAGCTGCTGCGCCTTCGCGTCGACCCCATGCACGAGCGCTATTCGGCCCTGTTGGAACGCGCGTCGGATTGGGCCGCGCGCCTGCGTGATCAGGCTTCACTCGAGGAGGCGGACTCGGCTTCGCTTAAGAAGACCATCGAGGATGCCAAGGCAGAGGTTGCCCGCGCTAAGGAGCAGGTCGATACCGCCTCCGCCACGCAAAACGAGTTCAAGGTCGCGCGTGGCAAGCTCGAGGTGCAGGTAGAGGCGGCCATCAAGGCCATTACCGCCGATGGCACCACGGTGCTCGAGGAAGCGCTCATGCTGCCGGCGCCCACCGATCGCGACGCCGCCGAGCGCGAACTTAACCAACTCGTGCGCCAGATCAACAACCTGGGTCCTGTGAACCAAGTCGCCATGGAGGAGTATGAGCAGCTCAAGCGCCGTGCCGATTACATCGAGGAGCAACTTGCCGATCTGGAGAGCGCGCGCAAGGCACTCACCAAGATCACCGTGGCGATCGACCGCAAGATGCGCAAGGCCTTCCTGGTGACGTTTGAGAAGGTCGACGCGAATTTCCGCGAGATCTTCGCCATGCTCTTTCCGGGCGGTCAGGCTCACCTTGAGATGACCGACCCCGAGCATCCGGCCGAGACGGGCATTGAGGTCGTGGCGCAGCCGCGCGGCAAGCGCATCACCAAGATGATGCTCATGTCGGGTGGCGAGAAGAGCCTGACGGCGCTCGCCCTGCTCTTTGCCGTATACCGTACGCGCACGGTGCCGTTCTATGTGCTGGACGAGGTCGAGGCGGCGCTCGACGACGCCAACCTGTCCAAGCTCATCGGCGCCCTCGATGTGCTGCGTTCCGATACGCAGCTCTTGGTAATCTCGCATCAGCGCCGTACTATGGAGGATGCTGACGTTCTCTACGGCGTCTCGATGCAAGCCGACGGCGTCAGTCGCGTCGTCTCGCAAAAACTCGATCGCGAAACCGGAAAGGTCGTGAATGCATAATGGGATTCTTTGACGCTCTCTCGCGCGGACTCGAGCGCAGCCGCGAGGCCCTTAACGAGGTCTTCTACTTTGGCGGTGAGGTCGACGAGGATTTTTGGGAGGACCTTGAGGACACCCTCGTTATGGGTGACATGGGTGCCGAGGTCGCCATTCAAGTTTCCGATGACCTGCGTGACGCCGCTGCCAAGAAGAACCTCAAGACCGCCCCGCAGCTCCGTCGTGCCCTGGCCGAGCAGCTCGAGGGCCATTTTGTGCCTGTTGAGCGCGACCCGTTTTCCGATACGCCGAGCTGCGTGCTGTTTGTCGGCATCAACGGCGCCGGCAAGACCACCACGGTCGGCAAGATTGCGAGCGCCATGGCCGCCCGCGGCAAGAACGTGGTGATCGGTTCGGCCGACACCTTCCGCGCCGCCGCCATCGAGCAGCTCGATGTGTGGGGCCAGCGTGCCGGCGTACCGGTTATCAAGCGCGACCGCGGCTCCGATCCGGCGAGCGTGTGCTATGACGTGCTCGACGAGGCCGATAAGCGCGGCAGCGACCTGGTGCTCATCGATACCGCCGGTCGTCTGCACACGAGCCCCGAGCTCATGCGTGAGCTCGCCAAGGTGGTCAATGTGACCCGTAAGCGCGCCGCCAATATGGCCGCCGGCCCCATGCCTGTCTCGGTCGTGCTTGTGATCGATGCCGCTACGGGTCAGAACGGTCTGAACCAGGCGCTCGAGTTTAACGAGGCGCTGGGCCTGGACGGTATTATCATGACTAAGCTCGACGGCACGGCTAAGGGCGGTATCGCCATGGCCGTTGCCGAGAAGCTCAAGCTTCCCATCCTGCGCATCGGCGTGGGCGAGCAGGTCGATGACCTGCAGGAGTTTAATGCCAAAGATTTCTGCCGCGCCCTGGTGGGCGAGTCCAACTAAGGAGTGACTAGTGTTTGATTCTCTGAGCGATCGCCTCAACGACACATTTGACCGCCTGCGCGGCAAGGGTAAACTGACCGAGGCCGATATCACCTCTGCCATGCGCGACATTCGCATGGCGTTGCTCGAGGCCGACGTCAACTTTAAGGTCGTCAAGGAGTTTGTCGCCAAGACCAAGGAGCGCTGCGTGACCGCCGAGGTCATGGAGTCGCTGTCGCCGGCGCAAAACGTCGTCAAGATCGTGCTCGACGAGCTTACCGAGATGCTCGGTTCCACCGAGAGCAAGCTCGTCTTTAGCAACCGCATTCCCAATGTCATCATGCTCGTGGGCCTGCAGGGCTCCGGTAAGACCACGGCGGCCGTAAAGCTGGCCTACCTCCTCAAGAAGCAGGGCCGCTCGCCGCTGCTCGCCGCGTGCGACGTCTACCGTCCCGCCGCTGCCGACCAGCTGGCCACGCTCGGTGGAGAGATCGGCGTGCCGGTCTTCCGCGGTGACGGCGAGCATCCGGTCGACATCGCCAAGGGCGCCATCCAGGAGGCCGTCGACCACCTGCGTGACGTGGTCATCGTCGATACCGCCGGTCGCCTTCAGATCGACGAGCAGATGATGCAGGAGGCCGTGGACATCAAGAAGGCCGTCAAGCCCGATCAGGTGCTGATGGTCGTCGATGCCATGACCGGCCAGGATATCGTCAACGTCGTCTCGACCTTTGCCGAGCGCACCGACTTTGACGGAGTGATCATCTCCAAGCTCGACGGCGATGCCCGTGGCGGCGGCGCGCTTTCCGTGCGCCAGGTGACCGGCAAGCCCATCAAGTTCGTGAGCATGGGCGAGAAGCCCGATTCGCTGGAGCCGTTCTATCCCGATCGTATGGCCAAGCGCATTCTGGGTATGGGCGACGTTGTCGGCATTATTGAGAAGGCCCAGGAGGCGGCCGACGCCGAGCAGCTCGAGGCTGCCGAGCGCATGCTGCGCGAGGGCTTCACCATGAATGACATGCTCGACCAGATGAAGGCCGTCAAGAAGATGGGCGGCATGAAGGGCATCCTGGGCATGCTCCCCGGCGGCCAGCGTGCGCTCAACCAGATGGGCGGCAACCTGGACGAGGGCATCTTCGACAAGAACGAGGCCATCATCATGTCGATGACCAAGGAGGAGCGCCTTCGCCCCTCCATCATCAACGGTCAGCGCCGTGCCCGCATTGCCAAGGGCGCCGGCGTGACCCCCACCGAGGTCAATAGCCTTATGAAGCAGTGGGGCGAGATGAACAAGATGATGGGCCGCATGCGCACGATGGCCAATCAGGCGCAGGCCGGCGGCAAGAAGGGCAAGAAGGGTAAGAAGGGCAAAAAGATGCGCATGCCCAATATTCCCGGTCTGGATGCCATGGGGCTGGGCGGCATGGGCGGCCTGGGAACGGGCGGCCCCAAGTCCGATATGGACCTGCTGCGCCAGATGGAAGCGCAGATGCGCAACAAGAAGTAACGACTAGTTGAGTCGTGTATGGCGAAGGCCGCCTGGATGGTATTCTAGGCGGCCTTCGCCGTTTGTTCGCTGGTTGTCGCACGCGTGGAAGCGCGTTCTCGACGAGGTGCTTGCCGCTAGTGGCAGCCGCAGCCTTCGTGCCCGTCATGGTCGTGGTGACCGTGGCAGCCGCAGGACTCGCCATGCTCGTGGATGTGCTCGTGATCATGTCCATGGCAGTCGCAGGTGGCCTCGCCGTTCTGTGCGAGCGTGCCGGCAATGAGGGCCTCGACGCAGGCATCGCAGCTGCCCTGGGCGCCCGCATAGACCGTGATGCCGGCTTGGGCAAGCGCGTTGATAGCGCCGCCGCCGATACCGCCGCAAATGAGCGTGTCAACGCCACTGTTGGCAAGCAGACCCGCCAGGGCGCCGTGACCGGTGCCGCCGGTGCCTACGACCTGCTCGTTGAGCACCTTGCCGTCCTGGATGTCGTAGATCTTGAATTGTTCGCTGCGGCCAAAGTGCATAAAGATGTTGCCGTTGTCGTACGTGGTTGCCACCCTCATGGTGTCGACCTCCTTTGCTGGCCATGCGGCCGTTGTCGTGGTGATGGGGGAGTATGCGATATTGCCGCCCTCGATGACAATCGCCCGTCCATTGACCAGTGCGTTTGCCACCTTGCGATGCGCGCGGCTGCAGATTGCCGCCACTGTGGCGCGGGCAATGCCCATATTCTGGGCGACTTCCTCCTGATTGAGTCCTTCCAGGTCGCATAGACGCAGGGCCTCGAGCTCATCGACCGTCATATCGATAGCGTCTCCGCTGGCAAGGCCATCGGGGATAAAGCCGCGATATTCGGGGATGATCCCAACGCGGCGCAGTTTTTCGCGTCTTCCAGCCATACACTCTCCAAATCTGACATATGACAACAATAGAATAGCGAACGCGCGGATTTGCACAAGGAATTTCTGGCATATGTCAGAAAATGAGGGCTTATGTTTGGGCTGTGGGGCCGCGTGCGCCTGGGCTACAATGAATCTCGCTTGTAGGCGACTGACAGGAGGGTCAATGAGCAAGGCTGATCAACAGTTTGTAGCCATGTGTCGCGATATTCTGGACCATGGCACCACCACCGAGGGCCAAAAGGTCCGTCCGGTGTGGGAGGACGGCACCCCTGCCTATACCATTAAAAACTTTGGCGTTACGGCACGCTACGACCTGCGCGAGGAGTTCCCCGCGCTTACCTTGCGCCGCACGGCGCTTAAGTCTGCGATGGACGAGATCCTGTGGATCTATCAAAAGAAGTCCAATAACGTGCATGACCTCAACAGCCATATTTGGGACGAGTGGGCCGACGAGACCGGCTCCATCGGCAAGGCCTACGGGTATCAGATTGGTCAGAAGAGCCATTACGCCGAGGGCGACTTCGACCAGATGGACCGTGTGCTGTACGACCTTAAGAACACGCCGTACAGCCGCCGCATCATGACCAACACCTACGTGTTTAGCGATCTGTCCGAGATGCACCTGTATCCGTGCGCGTACAGCGTGACGTATAACGTGACGCAGCGTCCGCAGGACGACAAGCCCACACTCAACATGATTCTCAATCAGCGTAGCCAGGACATTTTGGCCGCAAACAACTGGAACGTGTGCCAGTATGCCATTCTGCTCATGATGGTTGCGCAATCGGTCGATATGATTCCCGGTGAGTTGCTGCATGTGATTGCCGATGCCCACATTTACGACCGTCATGTCGATATCGTCCGTGAGCTTATTGAGCGCCCTCAGTTTGCGGCGCCCAAGGTAACGCTGAACCCCGACGTGCATGACTTCTATGCGTTTACGACCGACGACCTGATCGTCGAGGGCTACGAGCACGGCCCGCAGGTAAAGAACATTCCCATTGCGGTGTAGGTGGTGCTCATGACGTGTAAGCTATCTGCTATCGTCGCTGTGTGTGACGATTGGGGCATTGGGTGCGAGGGCGACATGGTGGTGTCCAATCGCGCCGATATGCGCCATTTTGTGGCGTGCACCAAGGGTTGCCCGGTCATTATGGGGCGCAAGACGCTGCTGAGTTTTCCCGGCGGGCGTCCGCTCAAGAACCGCCGCAATATCGTGCTCACCCGCGACGAGGATTTTGCGCCCGAGGGCGTCGACGTGGTGCATAGCATCGACGAGGCGCTCGCCGCGGTTGCCGACGAGCCCGTTGCGTGGGTTATCGGTGGCGGCGAAGTGTATCGGCAGTTTTTGCCGTATTGCGTCGAGGCCGAGGTTACGCACAACCATTGCACCCATGCCGTGGACACGTACTTTCCCGACTTGGACGTCGATCCCGCGTGGGAGGTTGCGCAGCGTAGCGGGGTCGCGACGATTGCCGCCGGTGAGGGTGACGAGGGCGTCAATTATGAGTTCGTGACGTATCGTCGCATCGAGGCATAAATCGTCTGGCGTGAACGGTATCATCGGGTTGATTGAATGCATGGGGCGGCGCTTAGCGTCGCCTCGTTTGGTATAGAAGTACTGTAAAGAAGGGTGCGGGCTGGCTGCTATGACTGATGCCGTTGAGGTTCTGCGAATTGATTCGCTCGAGGACGAGCGGCTCGATGCCTATGTGCGACTGACCGAGCGCGAGCTGCGCTGCGTGCTGGAGCCGCAAAAGGGCATCTTTATTGCGGAGAGCGCCAAGGTCATCGAGCGTGCCGTGCGCGCCGGATACGAGCCGGTGAGCTTTCTTTTGGGTGAACGCTGGCTCGATCAGATGATGCCGCTGTTCGAGCGCCTGGTTGTGCGCGAGGGCTCGGGTCCTGTTCCTGTGTTCGTGGCCTCCATGGAGCTCATGGAGCATTTGACGGGCTTTAACGTGACGCGTGGTGCGCTCGCGGCGTTCCGTCGCCCGCGTCAGATTCCGGTTGATGAGTTCTTGGGCGGCGTCGTCGAGGCGGTGGGGGATCGTCCGGTGCGTGTGTGCGTGCTTGAGGGTATTGTCGATCACACCAATGTTGGCGCGATTTTTCGCTCGGCTGCCGCATTGAACGTTGACGGTATTTTGGTCAGCCCGACGTGCTGCGACCCGTTGTACCGTCGCTCGGCCCGCGTGAGCATGGGCACCGTGTTTCAGGTTCCGTGGACGCGTATTGGCAGTGAGGCGCGCGTATGGCCGCATGATGGGCTGGCGGCACTGCACAATGCCGGCTTTTCGTGTGCCGCCATGGCGCTGACGGATGATTCGGTGTCGCTGGACGATCCAGTGCTGCGGGAGATCGATCGCCTGGCGATCTTTATGGGTACCGAGGGTGCCGGCCTGGGAGCCAAGACCATTGAGGGCTGTGACCGCGCCGTGCGCATTCCGATGGCGCACGGGGTCGATTCGCTCAACGTGGCCGCGGCGAGCGCCGTCGCCTTTTGGCAGCTGTGCCCGCACGTGAGCAATGAGTATCACTACCAGCCGGGTTTGTATCACTAGGCAGATATTTCGCACCAGGCTCTGATTCGGGGTGTTTCGGTCGCCGCCAGTCGGTGCTAAGCTGGTTTTGGCTTTGGTTTTAAATTGCTGTTTTGTTGTTTGACGTATGCGTGTGGGGAGGGCGTGTGGCTAAGAAATCTACGGCTATCGATGTAACGCAGGGTGTCATTTGGCAGCAGCTGCTTTCGCTGTGCGTTCCCATCTTCTTTAGTTCGTTTTTTCAGCAGGCCTACACGCTTATCGGTACGTATATCGTCGGTCAGTTTGGCGGCAAGCTCGCACTGGGTGGCATTCAGGCCACGATGGTGCTTACGGAGCTCTGCATTGGTTTTTGCGTCGGTGTGGGTGCTGGCTGTGCCGTTATTACCGGTCAGTATTTTGGCCAGCACGATGATGAGCGACTGAGTCGTTCGGTCCATACGGCCATGACGCTTGCGCTGGTGGGCGGTATCGTTTTCTCGATTCTTGGCATAGTGTTCGTTGAGCCCATGCTGGTGCTTATGAACACGCCGCATGAACTATTGGCCGAGGGCGTGGCCTATGCTCGCTGTTATTTTGCCGCGATGGTTGCGGCACTGCTGCTTAATATGGGAACCGCACTGCTGCGTGCCGTGGGCGACACACGCGGGCCCGCCGTGATCATTGCCTCTGGCTGCCTGGTTAACGTGGTGCTGGATATCATCTTTGTCGCTGTGTTGCATATGGAGGCGCTGGGCTGCGGCATCGCAGTGGCGCTGACCATTTGCTCCAATGCAACGATGATCGTGTTTCGCATGATGCGCGCTCCGGGTGCATGGCGTCTTTCGCTGTCTAAGCTCGGCATCGATCGCGGTATTTGCAAGAGTATGATCTCGTGTGGTCTGCCACTCGGTTTTCAATCGGCTGCCTATTCGATCTCGAACGTGTTGATCCAGGTGTCGGTTAATTCGTTTGGCGCCGATGTCACGACTGCTTGGGGTCTATCTGGGCGCCTGGATGGCATTATCTGGATGGTGACCGAGGCGCTCGGCGTATCGATCACTACGTTCTCGGCGCAGAACTTTGGCGCGCGCAATTACGAGCGCATGCGCAAGGGCTACCATACGTCGCTCGTGCTGTCGTTTATGCTCATTGGTGGCCTGTCTGCCGTGCTGCTGGTGTTCTCGGGTCCGCTGTCGCGTTTGTTTGTCGACGATGCTTCGATTTCGGCGTACACCACGACCATCATCCATTTCATTGCGCCGTTCTACGCGATCTTCTCGATTATCGAGAACGCGTCGGGCTCCATTCGCGGCGCCGGCGTGAGTCTGCAGCCTATGATGCTCACCATCTTTGGCACCGTTGTCTTGAGGGTGATCTGGGTGTTTGCGATCATACCCTTCGATCCGTCGCTCGAGCATCTACTACTGGTCTACCCCGTAACCTGGCTCATTACGGCCACGATGTTCACCATCTACCACCACAGCGGCAACTGGCTAGGCCGCGCCACCGCCTAGCTCATCCGTCGGGTACCCCTGATAAGTTGCGGTGAAATAGTTCCTGAAAAGCCCTTGCGAACCGTCAAACAAGTACTATTCCACCGCAACTTCCTTATGAGCTGTAGGTGTTGGCGGAAAACGAATCAATTAGTATTCGATGCCTTGGCGGGCTAGGAGGCCTTCGTCGAAGTAGTGTTTGACGGGGCGCATTTCGGTGACTAGGTCGGCAAGGTCGGCGAGGGGCAGCAAGCCGCGGCCGGTGAGCACGAGCTCCGTGGTGGTTGGTTTCATAGCGATCAACGCTTCGACATCTTCGCGCATCACAAAGCCCCGTCGCATGGCTTCCCCCAGCTCATCCAAGATCAGCACGTCGACCTGTGAAATCTGCTCGCGTGCGAGCTCCATGATCTGTGCGGCACAGGCTTCGGGCGTGTCGCGGTCGGCCTGTACAATTCGTAGCCCTAGGCGTGGTGCCGCATCATGCTCGGCGCAGTGCAGCTTCTTGGCAAACTGCAGCATGAGTACGTCGAGCCCATAACCTGTGGCGCGCATCGCCAATCCCAGCGCAGCCGTCGTCTTGCCCTTGCCGTCGCCCGTATAAATCTGAACCTTGCCGACTTCCAGTGATGCCATCTCTGTCCTTTCGTGCCCGGCGTCGGTTTATCGCCGTCCGGGTTGGGTATTCTAGTTAGCATTATCAACCCCAGTAGATGGAGTTCAAGCAGATGGAGATGGATGACAACAAACGTAGACGGAATATGATCCTCTACGTGCTCATCGCCTTCGTCGTCTACCTCGTGCTCTCGACCGTTCTGTTCCCCAACATCGGTCACACGCAGCAGATTACGAAGACCGACTACTCGACGTTTGTCAAAGCGCTCAATAAGAAGAGCGTTGACAAGGTCGAGTACAACACGGACGATTACTCGATTTATTACACCAAGAAGGGCGAGGACGAGAACATCGCCTATAAGACGACCGGTGTGCCGAACGATGCGGGCTTTACCGATCGCGTGCTTGAGTCTGGCGCTTCGCTGGAGTCGGTCGTTCCCGATAAAAACTCGGGTTTGATGACCTATTACCTGCTCACACTCATTCTTCCCATGGCGATTTTCTTCCTTATCGGTTGGTGGCTCAATCGTCGCATGAAGAAGGCTATGGGTGATGACGGTCCGTCGATGAACTTTGGCGGCGGCGGTTTTGGCGGCGGCGGACTGGGTAAGTCCGGCGCGCGCGTGATCGCCTCCAAGGACGTGGGCGTGACCTTTAAGGACGTCGCCGGTCAGGAAGAGGCTAAGGAATCCCTTAAGGAGGTCGTCGATTTTCTGGAGAAGCCGCAGCGCTACGAGGAGATCGGCGCCAAGCTGCCGCGCGGTGCTCTCCTTGTTGGCCCTCCGGGTACCGGTAAGACCCTGCTTGCCAAGGCTGTTGCCGGCGAGGCCGGTGTTCCGTTCTTTAGCATTTCGGGCTCTGAGTTCGTTGAGATGTTCGTCGGCCGCGGTGCCGCTAAAGTTCGCGATCTGTTTAAGCAGGCCAAGGAAAAGGCCCCGTGCATCGTCTTTATCGATGAGATTGATACCATCGGCAAGAAGCGCGATGGCGGCGGCTTTAGTGGCAACGACGAGCGCGAGCAGACGCTCAATCAGCTGCTGACCGAGATGGACGGCTTCGATAACCACAAGGGTATTGTCGTTCTCGCTGCTACCAACCGCCCCGATAGCCTTGACCCGGCCCTGTTGCGCCCCGGTCGTTTTGACCGCCGTATCCCCGTTGAGCTACCCGACCTGACCGGCCGTAAGAACATTCTTGAGCTGCATGCCAAGAGCGTGAAGACGCAGCCGCCGATCGACCTGACCGCGATTGCCCGCGCCACGCCCGGTGCCTCGGGCGCCGACCTGGCCAACATCATCAACGAGGGCGCCCTGCGTGCTGTCCGCGAGGGTCGCAAGCGCGCTACGCAGGACGACTTTGAGGAGTCGGTAGAGGTCGTCATCGCCGGTCAGCAGCGCAAGTCTACGGTGCTGTCCGACCACGAGAAACAGGTCGTTTCTTACCACGAGATCGGCCATGCCATCGTTGCCGCTCGCCAGAAGGGCTCTGCGCCGGTCACCAAGATCACCATCGTGCCGCGCACGAGCGGTGCTCTGGGCTACACCATGCAGGTCGAGGAGGATGAGCGCTTCCTGACCACACGCCAGGAGGTCCTGGACAAGCTCGCCGTCTATTGCGGTGGCCGTGCAGCCGAGGAGCTCATCTTTGGCGAGATGACGACCGGCGCCGCCAACGATATCGAGCAGGCCACCAAGCTTGCCCGTAACATGGTGACGCGCTTTGGTATGTCCGATGAGTTTGGCATGATGGCGCTCGGTACCGTTCAGAATGCGTACCTCAACCAGGACACGTCGCTCACCTGCGCCCCCGGTACGGCCGAGCGCGTGGACGCGATTGTCGCCAAGCTGATCGAGGATGCGCACGACCGCGCTCTGCAGATTCTGAAGGAGAACAAGTTTAAGCTCCACGAGCTGGCTCGTTATCTGTACAAGAAGGAGACGATCACGGGCGAGGAGTTTATGAATCTCCTCACGCGCGAGAACCCGCTGATGCCAAAGCAGCAGTAATACTGGTTGCGCAGTATCAATCGCCCCATTTGAGTGTCTATCTCAAATGGGGCGTTTTGCGTGGGAGTGATATGTATGAAGATCGTGGTGAGTGCCTGTTTGATGGGCGAGAGCTGCAAGTATAACGGGCTCGACAACTACCACCGCGCGTTGGTCGAGGCCTGCGAACGTACGGGGACCGAGGTCCTCTTGGTGTGCCCTGAGGTCTTTGGCGGCCTGCCCACACCGCGCAAGCCGTCCGAGATCGTGGACGGCGAGGTCCGTACCTGCGAGGGCATCTCGGTCGATCGCGAGTTTCGCCTAGGTGCAGAGCGCGCGCTCGACATGTGCGAGCAGGCGGGCGGCCCGTCCCAGATCGCTGCGTGCGTCTTGCAGGACCGTAGCCCCTCGTGTGGTGTAGGCCGTATCTACGACGGAACGTTCAGCGGTACGCTCACACCGGGTAACGGCGTTTTCGTCGACCTGCTCCTGCGCCACGGATACCGTGCGATTCCGGCTAGCGAGTTCGATCCCAGCATGCTGGAACATTGTCCACAGCACTCGAATCCAACACTTCCTCACGGGTGACCGTTTTGGCATGATCCGTGAAGTTGATATTGAGTACGACCCGGTCATCAAAGACGTAGACCGAGTTGACAGGTGCCGTACCCAGGCAGTCCCTCCCCGCCTGTCTCTTATACACATCTCCGAGCCCACGAGACTAGCGCTCATCT
>CABSMS010000065.1 GCA_902478885.1 uncultured Collinsella sp.
GACAGCTTTGGGATGGGTTGCGCTTTTGGTAGGGCGGGGTTTTGGGATGAGGGTTCTGTCTAGCCGAAGAGGGGCTTGATGGCTGAGAGGTAGTCTTTGGCTACGTCGGCTTTATCTGCTTGGAAGTTGTGCCAGGCCCACCATTGGACCATTCCTACGAAGCTTGAGGCTATGTGGTGTAGTAGGAAACTTCGGTCCATGGTGGCGGCGGGGCCGTTTGGGTCGACGGGGACGGTTTCGGCTGCTCGTGACATGATGGTCTTGCGTAAGCAGTCGGCGAAGACGCGTGAGCCGGCGCCGGCTACGAGGGCTCGAACGCCCTGGCGGCGCTCCCAGAGGTTGTTGAGGATATGCTCGACCTGCACGAGTGGGTCGTCGAGCGGTGTGCCATCGTCATCGAGGGCGTGGGTGCAGATGTCGCTCACGAGCTCGGACAGTAGGTCGTCTTTGCTCTTAAAGAGGCCGTAGAATGTCGCGCGGCCTACGTGGGCGCGCGCGATGATGTCGCCGACGGTGATCTTGCCGTAGTCCTCCTCGCGCAGGAGCTCGGAAAACGCCGCGACAATAGCGGCGCGGCTTTTGGTTTTGCGGGCATCCATGGCTATGCATCCACGTGAACGAGCAGACAACGGAGCGTTCCGGAGCAGCCCTCGTAGGGGCGCTTGCCGGCGCCGTAGCCGACGGCTTCGATGCGGTAGCGTGAGGGCAGTTGGTCGGACGTGCGCAGTGCGGCGACGATGGCGGCGCCCGTGGGCGTCACGAGCTCGCCGGCGACCGGTGCGGGCGTGAGGGCGATATTGCCCGCCTGACACAGGTTGACGACAGCGGGGACGGGAATGGGCATGAGGCCGTGGGCACAGTGGATGGTGCCGTGACCCTCGGAGAGCGACTCGACCACGATGTCCTCAATACCCAGGTCATCGAGGCAGATGGCGACAGAGCAGACGTCGACGATGGAATCGACGGCGCCCACCTCGTGGAACATGACGGTCTCGGGCGTTTTGCCGTGAGCCTTGGCCTCGGCGGCGGCGAGCGCTGTAAAGATGGCGAGCGCGCGACGCTTGGCGCCATCACTCATCTGCGAATTCTCGATTATTTCCGTGACGTCGGCTAGCGAGCGGTGATGATGGTGGTGGGCATGGTGATGATCCTCGTGCTCATGACCGTGGCCCTCATGGCCATGCTCGTGGCAGTGCTCGTGCTCGCCATGATCATGATGGTGGTGCTCATGCTCGTGCGTGTGCTCGGCAGCTGCTTCGTTGCCGTAGAGCCAGGCCATATCGTGATCATGGTTCTCGAGCTCCTCTGCCAACTGAACGTCAAAGTCGCAGGCGTCGATGCCATGCTTGTTTACGCGTGTAACGGCAATCTCAAAGCCGTCGACTGGTAGCGTGGCGAGCCGCTCGCGCAGATGCTCCTCGCTGGCGCCCAGATCGAGTAGAGCCGCGACGGTCATGTCGCCGCTGATGCCCGAGGTGCCGTCGATGATAAGCGTGTGCTGATGGTTGGACATGAAATGCTCCTTAGCGGGCGCTGGATGTGCCGGCGCTCAGATGATTGATAAGACTTGCCTGGTAGGCGGCACCGAAGCCGTTGTCGATGTTGACGACCGAAACGCCGCTGGCGCAGGAGTTGAGCATGGCGAGCAGTGCGGCCACGCCGCCAAAGCTCGCGCCATAGCCCACGCTGGTGGGGACGGCGATGACCGGACAGCTCACAAGGCCTCCGATGACGCTCGCCAGGGCGCCTTCCATGCCGGCGATGGCGATGACCACCTGCGCCTGGGCAAGTTCCTCAGCATGAGCGAGTAGGCGGTGCAGGCCGGCGACACCCACATCGTAGAGGCGATCGACCTCGTTGCCGTAGAACTCGGCCGTCAGCGCCGCCTCTTCGGCGACGGGCAGGTCGCTCGTGCCGGCGCAGGCGACGACAACGCGTCCGTTGCCGGTGGGGGAGGGCTTGCCACCTACCAGGGCGAGCTGGGCGTCCGGGGCATATCCCAGGTCGATGCCGTTGTCGAGGAGCTCCGAGGTGCGGGCTGCTTTTTCGGCGTCCAGGCGCGTGACCAGGATGCGCTCCTGGCCGGCATCGTGCAGTGCTTCGATAATGGCGGCAATCTGCTCGGCGGTTTTACCGGCACCGTAGACAACCTCGCCGGCTCCCTGGCGCACTCCGCGCGAAAGATCGAGCTGCGCAAAGCCCAAATCGGCGGTCGGAGCCGTCTGGATGCGCGTAAGGGCGACGGCCGGGGTGACTGATCCACCGGCAACATCGCTCAGCAGCTGCTCAAGATCTCGCTTATCCATATATGTTCCCTTCGACGGCGCAAAGTCTAGCACTCAAAGGGTATGTTTCCGAACACTAAGACAAAATTGTTCGGAAACTATAGGACAGGCTGATTCAATTGTTAGACAGATCGGCTAGTCGCGCAGGATGATGTCCATGGCGAGCATCAGGTTGCGCTCGTCGATGGTAAACGGGGCGGCTTCGCGCGTCTTGGGCTTGGCGCAAAACGCGATACCAGTGCCCGCGGCCCGGATCATGGGGATGTCGTTTGCCCCGTCGCCAATAGCGACCGTGTGGGCCATGTCGACGCCGCACTCAACTGCCCAGTCCAGCAGCTGGATGAGCTTGGATTCCTTGGTCACAATGTCTGTCGCCAGCTTACCCGTGAGCTTGCCGTCTACGACCTCCAGACGATTGGCCAGGCAAAAGTCGATACCCGCGGCAGCCGCGATCTTGTCGGCGACCTCGTGGAAGCCGCCGCTCACAACGCCGACCTTCCAGCCCTTGCTGTGCGCCGAGCGCACAAGCTCCAACGCGCCGGGGGTAAATGTCACATGCTCAAAGGCGCGCTCGAACACGCTCTCGTCCAGGCCGGCGAGTAGCCCCACGCGTTCCTCGAGCGCTTGCTTAAAGTCAAGCTCGCCGCGCATGGCGCGTTCGGTGATCCGCGCAACTTGTTCGCCTACGCCGGCCTCCTCGCCCAACAGGTCGATGACCTCCTGGTTGATGAGCGTGGAGTCGATATCCATAACGATGAGGCGTGCAGTCATGACGGGCCTTTCCAAGTGCTGTTTTATTGGGGCATATTGTCGCACGTGACGAGCGCGGGCGGGTGCCGCGGCGCGTCAATTGTTTCGTCTCCGTCAAGTCTTTGGGCAGGAGCTACTTTTCCGCGGCACATCGACACAGGTGCGATAAGATAGAACGCCATGTCTGGCTGCGCGGTTTACGCAGGCTGGGCAAATCTGTACGACGCCGCCCGGAACGACACGGGGCGGCACAGATCCATAAAGGAGGATCACTGGTATGAGCCAGACCCGTCCCATCGACGAGCATTCCATGCACACCCGTACCTGCGGCGAGCTTCGCCGCGAGAACGTGGGCGAAGAGGTCACCCTCACCGGTTGGGTGAGCCGTCGCCGCGATCACGGCGGCCTTATTTTCTGCGACCTTCGCGACCGCGAGGGCATCACGCAGCTCACCTTCGACCCCGAGCACTCCGACGGCGACGCCTTTAAGATTGCCGAGACCATGCGTCCCGAGTGGCCTATCAAGATCCACGGCGTCGTGCGCTCCCGTGGCGAGGAGACCACCAACGCCAAGCTCGCGACCGGCGAGATCGAGGTCCTGACCGACCACGCCGAGGTGCTCAACACTTCCGTCACCCCGCCGTTCCAGATCGAGGACGGCATCGAGACCAGCGAGGACACCCGTCTGCGCTATCGCTATCTGGACCTCCGTCGTCCCGAGATGATGGCAAACCTCAAGCTGCGCTCCGACTTTACCTTTGCCATTCGCGAGGCGCTGCACAACCGTGAGTTCATGGAGGTCGAGACGCCCTCCCTGTTCAAGTCCACGCCCGAGGGCGCCCGCGACTTTATCGTCCCCAGCCGCATCCAGCCGGGCAACTTCTACGCTCTGCCGCAGTCCCCGCAGCTTCTGAAGCAGCTGCTCATGGTCGGTGGCGTCGAGCGCTACTACCAGGTTGCCAAGTGCTTCCGCGACGAGGACCTGCGTGCCGACCGTCAGCCCGAGTTCACCCAGGTCGATATCGAGATGTCCTTCGTGGACCAGAACGATGTCATGAGCGCGCTCGAGGAGGTTCTTGCCGATGCCTTCGGTCGCATGGGTGTCGAGATGCCCACGCCGCTGCGTCGCATGAACTACTGGGAGGCCATGGACACCTATGGCTCCGACAAGCCCGATACCCGCTACGGCATGCACCTGGTCGACCTGACCGACATCTTTGCCAACTCCAAGTTCAAGGTCTTCGCGACCGCTGCGAACGAGGAGGGCTCTGTCGTCAAGGCCATCAACGCCAAGGGCGCCGGTGCCTGGGCGCGTGCCAAGATCGATAAGCTCGCCGGCGTGGCCTCCACGTTTGGCGCCAAGGGCCTGGCCTGGATCGCCTTCCGCGAGGACGGTTCCATCAACAGCCCCATCGTCAAGTTCTTCTCGGACGAGGAGATGGCGGCTCTGCGCGAGCGCATGGACGTCGAGCCCGGCGACCTTGTGATGTTCGCCGCCGGCCCGCGCCTGCTCTCCGACGAGATCCTGGGCGGCATGCGTTCGCATATGGCCAACGCACTCGAGATCAAGCGCGAGGGCCACGACTTCCTGTGGGTCGTCAATTTCCCGCTGTTCCATTGGGACGAGGACCGCAAGGCCTATGCTGCCGAGCATCAGCCCTTTACCCTGCCGACCGAGACCGACATCGCCAAGATCGAGGCCGATCCTCTGGCGGCCGGTTCGTGCACCTACGACTTTGTCATGGACGGCTTTGAGGCCGGCGGTGGCGGTATGCGTATCCACAACGCCGAGATGCAGATGTCCATGCTCAAGCTCCTGGGCTTTACCGAGGAGCGCGCCGAGTCGCAGTTCGGCTTCCTCATGGAGGCTCTCAAGTTTGGTGCGCCCCCGATGGGCGGTTTCGCTCTGGGCTTGGACCGCGTGTGCATGCTGCTTACCGGTTCCGACTCCATCCGCGACGTCATGGCGTTCCCCAAGACGGCCAGCGGCTCCGACCTCATGTCGGGCGCTCCGAGTGCCGTTAGCGGCGCCCAGCTCAAGGACGTCAGTCTGCGCCTGATGTAGGCGAGCGGCTACATATTGCTTGCAACGAGGGAAGGACGTGTGCCTTCCCTCGTTTTTTATACGCCGAGATTGTGAGGGTATATAGGGTGACCGGGCGTCGCGGAAAGTGCGTCCCGGAATCTGGGTCCAGAACGGGTCGCGCTTTCCCAAAGGGGGTCCTCTGGGAAAGCGCGACCCAGAATTCGGCAAAATAATGGGGCACAGTTTCCGGTTGAGCTGTCTAACGGAAACTGTGCCCCAGAATGAGCACTCAAAACGGGGCAGGCTTTCCGCAACAACTGTCTGGCGGAAAGCCTGCCCCAGTTTCTTATAGCGAGTCTCTCTGGATCAGCTGCATGTGCATCACGGAGGTGGTGGGCTCGGCACCCTTGATCATGTCGAGCGCAATGTTGGCGGCCATGTGGCCTTCTTCGCGCAGGGGCTGGCGGACAGTCGTGAGCGCGGGGACGCAGCGCGTCGCAATCTCGTGATCGTCGAAGCCGACGACAGAAACGTCCGCAGGAACGGATAGGCCTGCCTCGTTGAGTGCGGTGATGACGCCAGCCGCGATACGGTCCGATCCGCAGAGCACGCCATCGAAAGCAATCTCGCGCGCGAGAATCTGGTGCATGGCCTGATAGCCGTCTCCGTTGTTCCAGCCGGTATAGATAACGTTTGCGTCTGGGAGGTCTTCGCCCAAGACGGCACGGTAGCCGCGCAGGCGGTCGACAACAGCGGGGTTGTCTTGCGGTCCCAACACGGCGACGATATCTTTGCGCCCGCGTTCCTT
This sequence comes from uncultured Collinsella sp., assembly GCA_902478885.1. Lineage (GTDB taxonomy): Bacteria > Actinomycetota > Coriobacteriia > Coriobacteriales > Coriobacteriaceae > Collinsella. The sequence goes on from CABSMS010000065.1 coordinate 5,870, forward strand.
CATGGCGAGTGCCGCAAAGTGTCCGCCCTCTTCGTCGTCAGAGTAGACCGTCGAGAACACATCGCGATAGGGGTGGCCCTCGAGCTGGCCGCACAACACGGTGGGTACGCCCAGCTCGCGCAGCACCTCGAGCAGCTCACTGCCCTTGTAGGGGGAGACGTCGATCACGGCGTCGAACGAGCGGCGCTCAAAGTGCTCGCGTGCGCGGTTGCGCTCATGCGTAGAAGACGCCTGTAAGATAACGGGCAGATAGGACGACTCCGACAGTTCCTCGGTAATGCCGCTCAAAAACTCGCTATAGGTGGGGTCGCTGAAGAGTTCACTCAGGGGCTCGGTCACGAGCACGGCGATGATTTCCGTGCGCCCGACAGCGAGCGCTCGGCCACGAGCGTTGGGGACAAAATTGACTTCCTTGGCCGCCGCGCGGACGCGCCTTTTGGTTTCCTCGCTAATGCGGGGCGAATCGTTGAGAGCGCGCGATGCCGTGGAGCGCGACACGCCGGCAGCTGCGGCAACCTCGGCAAGCGTAGGTGCGGTGCGAACTGGTTGGGTCATGGCGTCTCCTGGAGAATGCGGTCGATGTTGTCGCTGATACGGGCTGGTGCGGATACAGCTTACTATAGCGCGTCTGAACAGCGTTCATGATATCCGGTGACCGGTGTCGTTTTGCAACCAAGCCGCAATCGAATACGTCTCGTATGGGTGAGATATCAGCGGGCGTGGCGGTTGCCTACGAGCTTAAGAACGATGTCTTGAGCTGAGTTTCGATACTCAGGGTGACATAAGTGTCGCGGTTGTACAACCGGTTGCACCGTTAACCCGACCAAATCGACCGTTCAGCGGACAACCGGTTGCACAGTTTTTTGCATCGCCCGTAAGATAAGGACAACCGGTTGCACAAGAATCACTACGATGACGAAGGAGCATCACCATGGACACCATTAACGATTGGGAAAACCAAGCGCTCACCCATAGGAACCGCCTGGCACCCCATGCGTACTTTATGGGTTATGAGACCGCCGATCTCGCTGCAACGTACAGCCGCGAGCTGTCGCGCGGGTTTGTCCAGCTGTCCGGCTCGTGGCAGTTCCGCCTCTTTGAGGGCCCCGCTGCCGTCTCTAACGAGGAGCTTTCCACGTACGAGCCCGAGTGGGATCACGTGGAGGTTCCGCACCTGTGGCAGGTGGACGGCTATGGCAACCTTGCCTACACCGACGAGGGCTTCCCGTTCCCGGTGGATCAGCCGTTCGTTCCCTCTGACGATCCCACGGGCGTGTACCAGCGCATCGTCAACCTTCCCGCCGTTCCTGCCGGCGCTCGCGAGATCATTCGCTTTGACGGCATCGAGAGCTATGGCGAGCTGTACGTCAACGGTCAGTTTATCGGCATGACCAAGGGTTCGCGCCTGTCTGCCGAGTTCGACGTGACCGACGCGCTCGTCGAGGGCGACAACCTGTTTGCGGTCAAGGTCCTGCAGTACAGCGATGGCAGCTATATCGAGGATCAGGACATGTGGTGGGCCTCGGGCATCTTCCGCGATGTGTACCTTATGCAGCGTCCCGCCGCACACCTGGTCGACTTTAGGTTCCGCACGCGCCGCGAGGGCGATGCCGCTCTGATCACGCTCGATACGGTTGCCGAGGGAGCTACCCGCGTTGTGTTTACGCTCAGTGATGGCGAGAACGTGGTGGCTACGGGTGAGTGCGTCGACGGCCATGCCGAGTGCAGCGTGACCGATGCCCACTTCTGGAATCCCGAGGATCCCTTCCTCTATGACCTTACGTTTAAGGTCTACGACGGTGACCAGGTCAGCGAATACGTCCCGCATCGCCAGGGTCTTGCCGAGGTGACGGTCGAGGGCAATCATATCTACCTCAACGGCACTTACTTTAAGATGCATGGCGTCAACCGCCACGATCACGACGATCACAAGGGCCGCGCCGTGGGCCTCGATCGCATGCGCCGCGACCTGGAGCTCATGAAGCAGCACAACATCAACGCGGTGCGCACGTCCCACTACGCCAACGACCCGCGCTTTTACGAGCTGTGCGACGAGTATGGCATCATGCTGGTCGCCGAGACCGATATGGAGAGCCACGGCTTCGAGAATATCGGCAATATCGCCCTGGTCACCGACGACCCGGCATGGGAGCCGGCCTACGTCGACCGCATTGAGCGCCTGGTGATGCAGGAGCGCAACCACGCCTGCATCATTATGTGGTCGATGGGCAACGAGAGCGGCTATGGCTGCAACATCCGCGCGATGTACGCCAAGGCTCACGAGCTCGACGGTCGTCCGGTCCACTACGAGGAGGATCGCAACGCCGATACCGTCGACGTTATCTCCACCATGTACTCCCGCGTGTCGCAGATGAACGACTTTGGTGAGCATCCATTCCCCAAGCCGCGCATCAACTGCGAGTACGGTCACTCCATGGGCAACGGCCCCGGAGGCCTGTCCGAGTATCAGGAGGTCTTCGATCGCTGGGATTGCATCCAAGGCCAGTTTATCTGGGAATGGTGCGACCACGGTTTGGCTGCTGTGACCGAGGACGGCGTTGCCTACGACATGTACGGCGGCGACAACGGCGACTACCCCAACAACAGCAACTTCTGCATCGATGGCATGGTGTTCCCTTGGCAGCAGCCGAGCCCGGGCCTCACTGAGTATGGCCAGGTCATCTGCCCGGTTCGCATGGCTTATGACACCGAGGCGGGCGAGCTGACCGTCACCAACAAGCGTTGGTTCACCACTCTCGAGGATGTCTGCCTGTCGGCCGAGACCCTGGTGGACGGCGACGTGGTCAGCCGCAAGACGCTCATGCCCGGTGCGGTTGCCCCCGGCGAGTCCGTCCAGCTGCCACTGGTGATTCATGAGGCCGCGGTAGGCGAGACCCTACTGACCGTGCGCGCCTACACCATGGCCGCTCACGTCTGGTGCGAGCCGATGTTCCAGCTGGGCGCAAGCCAGTTTGCCATCGCAAACCATCCAGCGCCGGCAATTGTCGCCCCCGTTCGTCCTGAGCTTACGGTCGAGGAGACCGAGCAGGAGATTCGCATTCACTCCCTCAACGGCGAGCTGACCTTCAGCAAGGTAAACGGTACCGTGAGCGAGTGGAAGGCATCCGGCCGCGACGTCATGGCCTCTGGTCCCCAGGTTGGTTTTTGGCATCCGCTCGTCGACAACCACGCTCAGGAGTATGACTCCCTGTGGAAGGACAACTTCATCGATGTGATGCAGACGTCTACCCGCAAGGTTTCTTGGAAGCAGGACGGCAATGCGGTCGTCGTTACCGTGAGCCAGCGTATCGCTCCTCCCGTCCGCGCGTTCGGCATGCGCGTCGAGCTCGTCTACACCGTGCTTCCGAGCGGTCGCGTCGACCTCAAGGTTTCCGGCGAGCCCTACGGTGACTATTCGGACATCATCCCGCGCATCGGCATCTCCTTCGAGGTCCCCGGTTGCGATCGCGCCGTCGAGTGGTATGGCCACGGCCCGGGCGAGAACTATCCGGACTCGCTGCGCGCCAACCCGGTCGGTCATTACCGCACCACGGTCGACGATATGTTCACGCCCTACGTTATGCCTCAGGACTGCGCCAACCGCGAGGGTACCCGCTGGGTTGCCCTGCGCTCTAGCCACGGTGACGGTCTGGTCGTGACGCGTCCGAGCGACGCCGCTTCCAACCCGTTCTCGTTCTCGGCATGGCCCTATAGCTGCGAGGCCATCGATAACGCCAAGCACGTCTACGACCTTGTCAAGGGCGATACGGTCACGGTCAACATCAACGACCAGTTGCTCGGCCTTGGCTCGAACTCTTGGGGTTCCGAGGTGCTCGATTCCTATCGCACCCGTTTTGAGAGCTTCAGCTTTGAGGTGTCCCTGCGACCGCTGACGTCTGCCGATCTGGCTCAGGCGCTGGCACCCATTAAGGAGGCATAAGCCATGCATGTCTTTAACTCGCGCGCCGATTTCGACGCTCAGATGAAGTCCGTCAAGAAGTGGATGCGCACCGGCCAGGCGCTCGATGGCGTTGCCGACCTACAGCACGACGTGGCTTACTCCATCGGCGACTCGTTGGTGTACTGGTGGGTCTATGCCCGCGAGGCCGCAACCGCCGATCTGGTCGGTCACCGTCGCTACCATGCCGTGCTCGCTCCGCTCGACGGCGACCTGACCGTCGAGGTTGCCCCCAAGGCAGGCCTCACCTGCACCCGCGCTTACAGCGATATCGATGATCGCGAGCGCTTTGAGGGGGCGGGGGAGACCGTGACGATTCCCGCCGGCGGCGTTGCCGTCGTTGAGATCGACGAGGCTTACCGTGTTATCGCCGAGGCTTCGGATCCCCGCGTCGTGGTACTGCACGTGACGGTCGAAGGTTATTCCTTCCCCAACAAGTAGTATTCGTCCGTTTGGACGTTTGCTTCGCGCCGTTAAGGGGGATGGCTTTGTTGACTCCCTTTTCCCCATTCCCCTTAGCAGGTGCGCCGTCCGCGATTGCACTTGCAGCTCGGACGGTTTTGGATGACATTTAATAGATGATTGGGAGGGCTTATGAGCTCTGAAAAACGAGGAACGATCGGTTCGTTCGCTCTGCTGGGCATGACGGTCGCCGCCGTGTTCGGTATCAAGAACATCATCAACAACAACGCGGCCATCGGCTTGGCAGCTGCGCCGTCGTTCTTCTTCGCCACGCTTTTGTACTTTGTCCCCTATACCCTGGTTACCGCCGAGTTCGTCGGCCTCAACAAGGACTCCGAGTCGGGCGTGTACGCATGGGTTAAGACCTCGATGGGTGGTCGCTGGGCGTTCCTGACGGCATTTAGCTACTGGTTCGTTAACCTGTTCTTCTTTGCGTCCGTCCTGCCCAACGTCATCATCTACGCGAGCTACGTGTTCTTTGGTGCCAACGCCGAGCTTTCGCAGCTGTGGATCACCATTATCGAGATCGTCGTCTTTGCTATCGCCACGTGGGTTTCGACCAAGGGCGCTAAGTGGATCGGCTCCATTTCCTCCTTCGGTTCGACCGCAGCTCTCGGCCTGACCGCCGTGTTCATCCTGCTGTCCCTGGCTGCTGCCTTTGGCGGCGTTGAGTTCGCTACGGCTCCTACTCCCGCTAACATGGCTCCCGACATGAGCAACTTCGCAACTGCGTGGGGCTTCTTCGGTACGCTTGCCTGGATCATCCAGGGCGTTGGCGGCGCTGAGTCTGTCGGCGTGTTCCTTAACGACCTTAAGGGTGGCGTCAAGGCCTTCGTGCGCACCGTCGTTATCGCCGGCCTGACCATCGGCCTTCTGTATGCAGGCGCTTCGCTGCTGGTTAACCTGTTCATCCCCGAGGGCAGCGTTGCCATCTCCACCGGCATCTTCGACGTGTTCGGCGCTGTCTTTGCCCACTTTGGCATTCCTATGGAAGTGTCCACGCGCGTCATCGGCTTGATCCTTCTCGCCGCTACGCTGGGTTCCCTCATGATGTGGACCTCCGCTCCCATCAAGGTCTTCTTCACCGAGATCCCCAAGGGCGTCTTTGGTAGCAAGATCGTCGAGCTCAACGAGCATGGCATTCCTGCCCGCGCCGCTTGGCTGCAGTTCGCCATCGTCGTCCCCATCCTGATCATCCCGGCCCTGGGCTCCGGTAACCTCGACGACCTGCTCATGATCGTCACCAACATGACGGCTGCCACCGCTCTGCTCCCGCCGCTGCTGATTCTGCTTGCCTACTTTATGCTGCGCAAGAACTTCGATGCTGCTCCCCGTGGCTTCCGCATGGGCTCGCGCAGCTTTGGCCTGGTCGTTGCCGCATTCCTGCTTGTGGTCTTCTGCTTCGTGCTTATCTGCGGCACCATTCCGCTCGATCAGCCGCTGTGGCTGACGCTGGTCTACAACGTTGGCGGCGTGGTTGTCTTCCTGGGCCTTGCCGTGATGTGGTACAACCGCTACATCAACCGCCTGCGCGAGACCGATCCCGAGGCCGCCGAGAACGAGCTTCGCCCTTCCGTCCTCGATATGATGGAGTAGCGGCTAGGATTAATCTACGGCTGTGGAATAAATCGATTCCCTTTCCTAGGGAGGGGCCTTACGAGGCCCCTCCTTTTGTGTTTTGGGGCATGGATTTTGGACTCTGTGGGCAAAAAATGCCAAATATGAGTACTGTTGCAAAAGCGGTGTCATATTTTTCGGCCTGCTCTGAGCGAAAATGGGCTCAAAATCAATTTATCTAACCCCCTTTAAAGGGCGTTTGACGGCTTTCAACCTCTTCGAATCGCTTAAAGTAAGCAATTTGCTCTCGATTTTGCCGCTACTAAATTGGTGGCAGTACTCATATTTGCCACTTTTTGCCCACGAGGTGTTCAGAGGAGCTCTCGACAAGCATCTAACGCTACAATAACTGGTAGCGCGCAGAGATGTGGTGTAAGAGGCGGGGCATGCCCCGCCTCTTCTCTTT